>JAJRUT010000107.1 GCA_024277655.1 Deltaproteobacteria bacterium
ACCAGGCCCCGCCGAAAATTAAACAGGGTGCTGGGTGTAATGGACTTGTTCTCCCGAACCGCTTTAAGCACCTGTTGACGCTCCGCCCTTGCATGATCGCGCAGGTCGATAAGGTAACCGCTAACCCCACAATCTGGCAAATCCTGCAGGTGGCCTGTGAGGGAAAAGGGGATTGTTGGCTTGAGATAAGTCAGGCCATTGGTGGAAAGTGGCCTGAATGCCTCGATTTTGCTGTTGATGGGGCTGTTTTGGCTTAGGGGAATGCGGGATGTCATAAGCACGACCTTGCCGTAGATCTGGACGATGAGTTGTTTTAGGCCTTTGCTGATGGCGGTGATATTAATCCTGTCATCTTCCGGGGATGTGCTGACTTGCGGGGTACCAAGTTCCTGCAGGGCGCGGATGGCCTGCTGGTTCAGGGCATAGAGCATCGGGCCTGCCATAAGCTGTAAACCGTCAGGCCTTTCGAAGAGGCGGAAATGGCCGATATTGTTCAAGCGAAATCTCTGGTGGCCAAGAGCCCTTTTCCTGGCAATTTTATCCCGTATTTTCTGCCAGTCTCCGGCATAGATTATGGGTGGAATATCCCAGATCAGTTTTCTGGTGTTGTTCTTCTGGTCTAGTTCCGTTGCCACGGGCAAAATAAGGTCAAGGCCTAGATCTTCAAGAAGATCTGCATGTGGATTGTCGGCCTGGACAAAGAGTTGCGGGGCAGCTTGCTGCTTACTCACCTTTTTTACGGAGAGTTCCCGGTGCAGAGCCTCCCTGCGTCTGGTTTTCTTTGCCCTTTGTTCGGCTTGTACTGCGGCGCTCAGCTCGGCATAGAAATCACGCCGTATCTTTTTTAGCTCGCTTGGCTTAATCACCACCGGGGCCAGTTCTGTGGCTCCAATCCCGGCTAGATGTAACTCCGGACACGCGGTCTTTTTGAAGTTGCGTTTAAGGGTTGCAAGGTTTAAGGGTGATTTTTCGGCTGGATAGGTCGTCACCGGGTAGGTTCTTGTAAGCGTGGTGGGGGACGTGGTTGTAATGGTGAGTTGCTCGGTGGTGCAGGCGATTGTAAGCGTGACAGGTATTGGTGTTATCTTTGTCGTGGAGAGCCGTCTCCTGCACGCCTCCTCACTTAAGGTAAAACCCCTGCCGGAGGCAATCTTAAAGATGTGATCCCCTGCTTTAAACCGCTGCGAAAATGGGGGCTGTACTGAAAGTCTCTGGCCTTTTCCCGCCTGTTTCTGGCGTTTTTTGCCGACCTTGATTTCGCGCAGGGTAAAGGCGCATCCGGCCTGGTCGCTTGCCGGTTGTATCCGGAGTTTATCACCGATATGGAGACTTATTGCTGTGGTGAAGGCTAGGGTCTTGCCTGTCACCTGTTCCACCTGGCCCACCGGGATGCCAATCCCGCCCTTCTGGTGGGGCCGGAGGATGGTGTGTTGTTTGTTGGTGAGAAAGCCGGAGCTTGTCTGGCGTCCTCCTGATTTGGCCAGAATTTTTTCGGCGCTATGGATTGTCTGGGGGAGGTCACGTTGGTGGCAGTCGAGGATGGCGCGATAGGCTGTAACGACATTCCAGACGTATTCGGCATTCTTCATCCGACCCTCAATCTTCAGACTCATCACGCCACTTTCGGCCAGTTGTGGCAGGTGGGCGAGGGTTTCAAAATCGGCGGTTGAGAATGTGAATTGTTGTTGCTGGCCTTGCTCGTAACTCCGTCTACATGGTTGGACGCAGCCGCCGCGATTGCCACTCCGTCCCGTTAGGAATGAGGAGAATAGACAATGGCCCGAGATGGAGTAGCACAATGCGCCGTGGATAAAATGCTCAAGCTCAAGGCTTGTCTCGGCCCGAATTTTCTTAATTTCCGTAAGGGATAGCTCCCGGGCAAGGACGGCGCGCTCAAAGCCGAGCTTTTCAAGCATCTGCACCCCGGCACTATTGTGTACGGCCATTTGGGTTGAGCCGTGGAGGGGGATTTCCGGGAAGAAACGGTGGACAAGGCGATACACCCCTAAATCCTGAATGATAAGCCCGTCGGGCTGACAGTGGGCAATCCCTTCAAGGACGTCGCAGAGTCTGGGCAGTTCGTCTTCTTTAATCAGGGTGTTTAAGGGAATGTAGAGCTTGCGCCCCATTTTATGGGCGTAGGCGCAGAGGTTTTCGATCTCTGCTAGGGTGAAGTTTTTGGCCTTGGCGCGGGCTGAAAAATCATGCAAGCCGCAATATACAGCATCTGCCCCCGCCTCCAGGGCGGCAAAAAAAGATTCGATGGAGCCGGCTGGGGCCAGAAGCTCGGTTTGATATCGTTGAGCAATGGTCATGGTGCTTTTTCAGTGGTCGGTTTTTTTGCCGAATCTTCGGGCAATGAGAAAGGCGGCAACAAGACTTAGCATCATGCCGTTCATAAAAATACTCTTCCAGATCAGCACATTTTTGACGTACTTTATTTTAGGTGTGTGCTGATCGAGGCTGGCAATGTAAATACTTGTTACAACTTGATCTTCGGAAGCTTTACTGGTGTAGGTAACCGTGATTTCTTGGCTGGTGTCGTCAAGCTGCATAGCGCTTATTTGAGCCGAGTATTTACTGGGAATGTGGATGGCACCGCCATTGCTAATGGAGGAGCCGATGATGGGTTTTATTGCCATTTTACCAGCGCTAAAAAATGAGTCATCAAGGAGAAATCGGGGTTTTAGTTTTTGTCCTGTCTCCGGGTCGGGGAGTTGTAGTTTAATAAGTTGTTCCGGAGTAACCACCTGTAAAAGATTGCCTGGTAACGTGATAACCACCGGAATGGGGTCGATTGGCTCATCTGGAGTGGTATATCTTGTGACAGAGATGGTATTGGCTGTGTAAAAGGTTGCTGCGCTAAAAATAAAAAGCAGAATGAAAAATAGACGGTAAGATGTGTTTTTTTTAGGCATAGCGCTTGGTGTGTTGTTGAATTTTAAAAAAATGGTCGTGGAATCTACCCCTTATAATCTGCTAAGCTATAAATGGATACCCCAAAGAAAGTGTCTTCTTACAAGGTGGCATTAACCTGTACAAGATAGAGGTGAATCAATAATGAAAACCGCAAAAGAGATTATGACGAAAGATGTTATCACTGTACCGGTTGATATGACAGTGGTGGAGCTTGCCAAGGTTTTGCTGGAGCATGATATCGGTGGTGCGCCGGTTGTTGATATGAGTGGCACGGTGGTTGCCGTGGTGACGGAGAATGATCTGATTGATCAGAACAAGAAACTGCATATCCCAACAATCATGCCCTTTCTTGATGCGGTTATATTTTTGGAGAGTGCCAAGTCACTGGAGGATGAAATCCAGAAGATGGCAGGGGCCAAGGTGGGGGATATCTGTTCTAAGACGCTGACTACGGTGGATATCGGTGATAGTCTGGAAACGGTGGCCACGGTGATGAGTGAACAGGGCTGCCATACCCTGCCGGTGATGGAATACTCCAATCTTGTCGGGGTGATCGGTAAGGCGGATATTGTCCGGGTGATTGCCGAAGGGCTATAGGTTTTCGGCAAGTATCTTATTGATCAGCGCTGCCACTTCCCCGTTCTGCAAGATGGATACATGATCCTCATTGAAGCTCCGGACAAGTCTGGCCTCCTGCTGGACTACGGGTTTCAGTTGGCTGGCGATGGATACCACACCATCGCTGTTCTCCCCCGCGACCTTTCCTGTACCCTTAAAACCGAATAGGAGGTAATGGGGTGTATCCTGGAGGGGACGATCCAGAGTTTTCAAAAAATCACTGCCGGGGACCATGTCGCGCCACACCGGAATTATCACTGGCGCGTATTTTAAGCCGGATTTGGCTGTGGCGTGACCATCCCATGGTGTTGAAATTCATAGGAAATCCTTGTGGCTAGGGTGGGAGTATCCAAAATGTGATTAGGTATAAGTCCAACAGACTCCCTATCTAAAGTAATGGTAAGGGCAATAAAATTATGAGTTGTTGGTGGTTAAGGTGAAGTCTATGCCCCGGGAACTTGTGGTGGGACGTTGGGGGGGGATGTTATTTTCCCTGATGAGAGTAACCATCTTTTTGCGGATAAAAGCCAGAACCTCACTGACGCTGACCTGACCATTGCTATTGCTGTCGGCGTCCCCTTCAAGCCCTTTGAGCAGGGCAAAAGTAAAGACGCCGTGTCCCAGAGTTGCCAGCTCTCCAGCCGATTGTTCCCGTGTCGTTGAGGCTCCTATGTGGATGCCCTGGGATCGAGATATAATGGCAAAATTTTGTTGCATATCGTACTCGCCAAAGGTGTCAATCAGGGCGCCAGATTTACAGCTATCAATGAGAAGAAAGATGCGGTGGGCTGAAATTTTTGCCACCAGAAGTTGCAGGGTAGAGGCGGAAACTGACTTTAATGCCAGCTCATTTTGGTCGGTTGGATTGGTGAGATCATAGGGGATGAACCGCCATTCTCCGGCCAGGGTGTCACCGTGACCGGACATGAAAATAATAACCGTATCTCCGGCTGGAACGGTACCAAGCAGGTCAAGGGTTGTCTGGATCCGGGTTTTTGTGGCTTGGCGATTGTACAACTCGTAGCGGTGGATGGCGTCAAAGAGGTTGCGGTTTACCTCAAAGTAACTTGCAAGGCCCTTTGCGTCGGGGACGGCATAATCTAGATCAAGGTACGGGTTTTTGTATTTATTGATGCCAATTGCAACCATATGCAGGTCAGGATAGGCTTCTTGCCCGAGGCGGGCGGTAAATGGGGATGCGTGGACGGTTTCGCCCTCAATTTTGTCCCTGGACAGGCTGACTGCGGTAAAGTTATTTTCCCCGTCCATGGCCTTGACGGTGAAGGTGTGGGTCTGTGTTTTACCGCCTGTGGTTATGGCTGCTGGTGTATTAACTCGTTTACCGTTATGAAAGAGTCTTACCTCTTTGATGCCTCCGCCCTGGTCGGTGGCATTCACTGTAACTTTAATTAGGGTGGGGGATTGCCTGGTGTCTGGTGGCTTAATCACAGTGGTCGGCGGCAGTGCAAAACCTTCGGCAACTTTAGGTAGATCCTGTTGTTTGGGAACCTCTTTTTGCTGGAGAAGGCGACCAAGCAGGGCGGGGGAATAATAACTTTCAAGAAAGCCATCAAGGTTAAGGATGCGGTCGGCGATTTCCCAGCCCAGGGCGTCAAGGCGATCCTCCAGCCCGCCATCCAGGGTGCCGTCAAAAAAGCCGGAAGGGCTGACTACAGCCCAGCCATCCCGCATGGCGACAAGGCGGGCAATCTCTTTTTGGGTAGCCATATCCCAGACCCGTACGGTACGGTCATCAGAACCGGAGAAGAGGTGTTTTTTGTCGCTACTCACCTGAATCGTATTGACGGTGTCTGTGTGGCCGCTAAAGGTAATGGTCTTGCCGGTGAGGGGGGAGGTGAGCTCAATGTTGTACTGGTATGATGTAAAAGAGCGCGCGCCCTGTTGTTGCCGAAACTGGGTATGGTTTTTTACTTTCTTGGCGTTGGTCTCCTGCATGGAGATCCGTTGGCCTGTAGGTAGATTCCATTCGTGGATACGCCCCTGTTTGTCCCCCACAGTCAGGATATTCTTGTCAAGGTGGAGGGCAACGATGGGGGCCGCGTATTTGGAGTTGATCACAAATTTTGGCCGAAGCATCCGGGTGTTCATATGGATGGCTTTGCTGATATTACGGCTGGATGCCCCAAGCATGGAACGCCTGGCATGGCTATTGGCAACGGGAAAGAGCCAGGTGATGAAGCTTAGGCCAAGTATGATGAGTTTGACGTTGTTCATTATTGTCTCACGGTAAAAAAAAAATCAGAAGTCAGGGCGGTGTTGTGGGGGGAAACGACCCTCCTTATGTTCTGACTTCAGAATCCTGAATCCTAACTAGCGTCCCACATTAACAATTTTAACCCGGCGGTTTGCTGCAGCGCTTGGATTATCAACGAGAAGTGGTTCGGTTTCCCCTTTGCCGGTGGCAAAGAGGCGCGCCTGGCTGACACCATAATTTTGACTAAGATATGCTTTGACCGCTTTGGCACGTTTTTCAGAAAGAGCCTGGTTGTAGTCTGGGGTGCCGGTTGAGTCGGTATGGCCTTCAAGGGTAAAGGAAAACTCTTTTAGGCGATCTGACTGGAGGGCTTTGCCAAGTATGTCGAGAACTTCCACAGCATGTTGGTCGATGGTATAGGAATTTTTTTCGAAGGTAATATACAAGGAAATGGCTTTAGGCTGGCGGTTAACCATTTGAACAGAGCGTGTCTTGTATCCTGCCCCTGGTGTTTCAGGGGTCAGGGCGCTGGTAATTTCAGCGATGGAAGGAACCTTGTTGCCGTAATTTACGGTGGCATCGTTGGCATAGGTGATGAACGTGGAGCTGAGCAGGAAAATTGCAGTTGCAAGTAGGGAAACTTTAGTTGGTGGCATTGGCTCATCCTTCGTTAATGCTGATTAATAGCTGACCCTGTTTGCTTATGCTTACTATAAACCGTTTGGGGGAATTGTTCCAGCGCGAATTCTTGTCAGGATTTCTGACCACTGTTTTTCCCAGCGTGAGTGGTGGTCAAGGTTAGGGATAACTGTGATGGTGGTGTTTAGCTTTGTCGGCAGGCAGTGCAGGTAGGATTGAATCACCTCCACAGGGACTATATCGTCATTTCCCCCTATGATGTGGGTTTGGGGAATGTGTTGTAATTTTTCGCCGTAGGTGCAGGGGTTTTCCGACCCCCATAGTGGCGTGACGTTATGCAGGTTTGTCCAAAAATCAATATCCAGGTTGGCAGCGATGGTGATGATTCTGGTGACGTCTTTGCGCCGGGTGGCAATGAGGCTGGCTAGAACGCCTCCCCCTGAGTAACCGATGATGGTTATGCGGGTGATAGGGTAGCGGTCAGTGACCTCTGTGATTGCCTGGTTAATGGCTTGTCTTATTTCAGGGCTGTAGCGATGGCTCGTCCAATATTTTTTTGTGCAGGTGGGGCCTGGCAGGTATTGACAGGGGCGGGCAAGGTAGAGGATGTTGTCGGCGGGGTCAAGGGCTGCAAGCTGCAGGGCGGTGGGTTCTTTGGGGGTTGGGTCGCTGGCTATGGTGTGGCGATTGATCCAGGCTGCGCCATCCCCTTCAAGATATACGACAAGGGAGGTGGCGCAAGGTTTTATGCGTTGATAGCCCTGAATGGCAAAGAGGTCGGTGTGAAAGACAATGGATTGCAGGTGGGCTGATGTGGCCAAGTTGTCGGCCTTGTCCAGACGGGATTGCCGGGGGCAACCTGTGCCGATAACTAGGAGAAGGATTATGCATATTGGAAAAAGTGGATACTGTTTTAAATAGGCCAAGACTTGCTCCATATAGCTTAAAAATTGTAATAATATGTCGTTAGGAGTATCCTGGATTTTACTCCCTTTTTTCGATACCTCAACTTAAAGTTTATGAAAAATCAATCGGGAACCACATCTTGGTATAAAAAAATTCTGGCGATGGGTCTGGTGTCCCTTGTCATGGCCATGTTTGTTTCAGGCCTTGACACTCTTGGCCTGTTCTCCCCCCTTGTCAATCGTAGTTACGATCTTTTCTTCTGTATTAAGGCGCGGGTGTCTCCAGCGCAACCGGTGGCCCCCATTGTGGTGGTCGGGGTGGATGATAAAACTGCCTTCAGTCCTGAATTTCGGAAACCCATGATTCTCTGGCACGAGGATTTAGGCCAGGTGATTACCGCCATAGCCACTCACGGGGCACTGGTGATTGGTTGTGATTTCACTCTGCCGGATGTCATGTTTGATGATTATATTCCCGGTTATTCCAAGGTTTGGCTCCGCACCTTTATGCAGGCCAGAATGCTCCATGTGCCAGTGGTAACAGGCTATATGGAGTTCCCGGATGTTCGCATTCTGCCTGATAAACGTTATATGCAAATCATTGGTGCGGATAATCTTGGCAGTTTTAATCTCACAACCGATAACGATGACTTTATCCGCCGCCATCGGTTGTTTAAAAAGAATAACGAAACTGGTGTGGTGGCAAAAACATTTGCTTACGCGGTGGCACTGGCCTACAAACCGGAGTTAGCCGTTCCCTCTGAGACGGTATATATTGACTATCTCTACCCCCAGCCTTCTTTCCCAACCTTTTCTCTGGTTGATGTAAGGCGGAGAATTGCTGAAAATGATACGGCCTATCTCGATCGCACCTTTAGGGGTAAGATTGTCTTTATTGGCTCAACTAACGCCCGGGATCAGGACCACCACTCAACCCCCCTTAATTACATAAGCACAACGAGTAAGATAAAGGTGCCTGGGGTCGTTGTGCATACAAATATTGTCAACACCGCCCTTGCCGGAAAATTTTTTAGAGAAAGTTCAGTACGAGAAAATGGCGTTTTGTATGTAGCTTTCGGTCTTTGTGTGGCGCTGTTTGTTGTTTTGCTGGGGTACCACGGTTTGGTGTGGGCCTTACCTCTATTTCTGGGCAGCTATTTTGTTCTTTGTCTCTTTTTATTCTTTCAGTATACTATTCTGCCCTATGTACAGGGAAGTATTGTTATTTCAGGCTGTTTTTTGTTTGCCATGCTCTATCAGAGTTTCGTGGTGGATTATGAGAAAAACCGTTTGCGCAGCTTATTTGGGCGTTATCTCCCTAAAGAGATTGTTGACCAGTTGCTCGAGGCAAATGAGGCCGCCTTTTTTGCCGGAGAAAATAAACAGTTATGTATTCTTTTTTCAGATATTCGTGGCTTTACATCCTATTCGGAGAATCGTAAACCTGCCGAGATTGTGAAGCGCCTCAATGAGTATTTTGAAGCCATGTCGGCGGAGGTCGTGGCTGAGGGGGGGATTGTTGATAAATTTATCGGTGATGGCATGCTGGCCTTCTTTGGGGTGCTTAACCCTGAGGGGAATCCAAGTATTGCCGGGATGAAGGCGGCCTTGCGGATGGAGACACGTTTGCAGGAGCTGAATAAGAAGTGGCTGGCAGAGGGAGGTCCTGCCTTCAGGATTGGTATAGGGGTACATACCGGTGAGGTAATGGTGGGTAATATAGGTAGCCGGAGTAAAACGGAATTTACGGTGATTGGTGATGCGGTGAACCTTGCTTCACGTCTGGAGGGAAAGACAAAAGAATTTGACGCAACGGTGATTATCAGTGATACCATTTACAGGCAGGAGAAGGATCATATTGTGGTTGAGGAGAAGGGGGTTGTGCCGATTAAGGGCCGATTGGCTGAACGCATATACCATTTACTTGAATATCGAGGCTAGATGATGAAAAAGATTGGATTTTTATTGGTGCTGATACTGATGGCAGGTCTGCTGTCAGTTGCTTATGCCCAAGATTATGTCGCCATGGTTATGGATGTTAATGATGATGGGGTGCAGTTTGTTGGCGGAGAGCCGGTTGAGATTATGGCCTTTCTCGAAGAAAATGATGTGGTGCAGATAAAGGAAGGGGGTAGGGTTGTTATTATTTTCTTTGATTCGTCAATTCGTGAAGAGATTTCAGGGCCTTCGATCATCACCATCGGCGTAAATGGAAGTACCAGCTCTGCTGGGCGGTCAACCAAGATCCGCAGGCAATCGGTGGATTATTTGCCCCCCAAGGCGCAGTTGGATAGAAAGCACCATCAGAATTTTGGTAACATTGCCTTTCGTAGATTGGGTAAATTAAAAGATGCAGGAACCCAGCTGGTGATTACCTCTGTCTCAAATACGGCCTATGTTCCGGATGCTCGACCCATGTTAACCTGGAAGGTGTATCCCGGCGCTGACCTGTTTACCCTTATTGTGGCGGGGAGGCATGGGGTTGAAAAGTTTACGACAAAATCATCCAGCATAATGATGAGTACAGGTGTACAGCCCCCTGGACGTTACACCTGGGTGCTTGAAGCCCGGCAGCAGGGCAAGGTGGTTGCCAGCCGTGATGGCTGGTACAGGGTTATGACGGGTAAGGAGTATCAGAGCATGAAAGAGGCAAGGGACATGATTCAGGATGAATATCCTTCAGGTTCTGTACAGGAAATGGCCGTGTTGTCCATGTTATATCAGAGCTACGAGATGTGGAATGAGATGTCTCTTATCCTTCTTGCCCTGAAGGATAAACAGCCGGATAATACTGAGGTTGTCCGGAAGATCAGGGAGATTAATCCTTTTTTGCTTGAAGGGATGGCACCTTAAGAAACAATTGTTCAAAAAAAATCATGAATCTAGTGAGAGTGTAAATTTATAATCGATACTACTGAAAAAAATACAGGAAAAACAAGATGACAGAACGAAGAGCCTATACTTTATACTCGGGTGGCCATCGCGGCGTGGAAGCGGCCTTTGGCGAATGTGCCGAAGAATGGGGCATTAATGAGGTCAACTATTCTTTTGAAGGCCATAGGGTCGACCGCAATGTAAATATCAAGAATCTCAGTGATGAGGAGCTTGAGCGGGGCGATATCTCCATGGAGCTTGCCTCAAAGATGATGAACCGCACCTACTATGAGAAGAAGAAGATCCGTAAGGTGTTACAGCTTATATTTCACATGGTTAATTCCGGGCATCAGGTCTTTGTGGTGGGGACGATTCTGGACGATGATACGGTGAAGGGGGGGACGGGCTGGGCGGTGGAGCTTGCCAAGCTCTTCAATCGTCCTGTGCATGTCTTTGATCAGGGTCGGAACAGGTGGTTTGGCTGGAAAAATGGGGGCTGGCAGGAGGAGGAACCGCATTTACATCACGAGACCTTTTGCGCCTCCGGAACCCGTGATTTAACCCCTGAGGGCAAAAATGCCATCCGGACTCTCTTTGAGGCTGCTTTTGGGGCACCGTAACACCCTTTGCTTGCCACGGGGTATGGGTGGTAAGCGGGTGATTTTAAATCTTTTTTTGGGTTTTTTCAGCGGTTTAGGTTTAATTATCTTCCTGGAGCTGGTTCTCCGTTGAATTTTCTTGACAGTTCACACCTATAACGGTATTGTACCGCGCTTTCATGGCAGGATTAGTTTTTCTTGGTCTCTGTAATGAATACGAAAACATGTAAAACGGCCCTTCTAGAATTTGAGGGCCGTTTTTTTTATACTCCGTGGACTGACCACAAAAAAAGCAACCAGAACCCGAGGATGTACCCATGCTAGCAGACCTGAATAAAGTCCGAAATATTGGAATCAGTGCTCATATTGACTCAGGAAAAACTACCCTGACTGAGCGCGTTTTATTTTACACCGACCGTATCCACGCCATTCACGAAGTTCGGGGTAAGGACGGTGTTGGTGCCGTTATGGATTCCATGGAACTTGAAAAAGAGCGTGGGATTACCATCCAGTCTGCGGCAACATTCTGTAACTGGAAAGGGTACGACATCAATATTATTGATACCCCCGGTCACGTTGACTTTACCGTTGAAGTTGAGCGCGCCCTGCGCGTACTTGACGGCGCGGTACTTATCCTCTGCTCTGTTGGTGGCGTGCAGTCCCAGTCCATCACTGTAAATCGCCAGATGACCCGTTACGATGTTCCCCGTATTGTCTTCATTAATAAATGTGACCGTACCGGTGCTAATCCAAATCGTGTTACCGAGCAGATTCGTGAGAAGCTTGGTCTTAATGCCATTCATATGCAACTGCCTATGGGCCTTGAAGGCGATATGGAAGGGGTCATTGACCTGGTTAAGATGAAGGCCCTGTTCTTTGATGGTGATAACGGCGAGACGGTGCGTGAGGAAGATATTCCCGCTCAGTATGTCGATGATGCCGAGGCCCTGCGCGAGGAGTTACTCGATGCCGCCTCCATGTTTGACGATGATCTGATGGAAGCGATCCTCGAAGGGGAGCCCACCGAAGAGATGATCGTTCGGGCGGTCCGCAAGGGAACCCTTGATCTTGAATTTGTCCCTGTGTACATGGGGACAGCGTTTAAAAACAAGGGTGTTCAGCCCCTCCTTGATGGTGTGTTGGATTATATGCCTTCGCCTTTCGATGTTGAGAATATTGCCCTTGATCTTGAAAATGATGAAGCCGAAATTAAAGTTACCAACGATGTTAATGATCCTCTGGTTGCCCTGGCCTTTAAATTGGAAGATGGTCGTTATGGACAGTTGACCTATATTCGTATCTATCAGGGAACCTTGAATAAGGGTGATTCTGTTATCAACTGCCGGACTGGCAAGAAAGTTAAGGTTGGCCGTTTGGTGCGGATGCACTCTGCCGAGATGGAAGAAATTAACGATTCCGGTGCCGGTGATATCGTCGCCCTGTTTGGTGTTGATTGTGCCTCCGGTGATACCTTTTGTGATGCCAGTATCACCTATTCCATGACCTCCATGCATATTCCTGCTCCGGTTATCTCCCTGTCCATTAGCCCTGTTGATAACAAGGCCCAGCAAAATATGTCCAAGGCCCTGTATCGTTTCACCAAGGAAGATCCTACCTTTAAGACCTATGTTGATAATGAGACTAATGAGACCATTATTCAGGGTATGGGCGAGTTACACCTCGAGGTGTATGTCGAGCGGATGAAACGTGAATATGAGGCTGAGGTAGAAGTTGGTGCACCCCGTGTTGCTTACCGTGAGACTATTACCGAGCGGGCCGAATTTGATTACACCCATAAAAAACAATCTGGTGGTTCCGGTCAGTTTGGTCGTGTTGCCGGTTATATGGAGCCCATCGAAGAGGATTCTGAGGAAGAATACGAATTTATCGACAAGATTGTTGGTGGTTCAATTCCCCGCGAGTTTATCTCTTCCTGTGATAAGGGTTTCACCGCCGCCATGGCTAAAGGTTCCCTGGCTGAGGCACCTATTACTGGTGTTCGTTGTGTTATTAACGATGGTAGTTACCACGCGGTTGACTCCTCTGACGTTGCTTTTACTCTCGCTTCCCGCGGTGCTTTCCGTCAGGGTTACATGAAGGCCAAGCCGGTTCTGATGGAGCCCATCATGAAGGTACAGATCGAAGGCCCCACAGAGTTTCAAGGTGTCATCATGGGTTCAATCAACCAGCGCCGTGGTTTGATTCAAGGAACCGCCGAAGAAGGAATGTACACCGTAGTTGACGCGGAAGTGCCTCTCTCAGAGATGTTTGGTTATTCCACCGTACTCCGTTCCCTCACCCAGGGTAAAGCAGAGTTCACCATGGAATTTGCCGCCTATCGTCATGTCCCAAAGGCCATTACTGAAGAGATTATGGCAGAGGTTGCCAAGAAGAAAAAGGAAGGCAAATAAGCGAAGTGTTTGTTGCCCTGACTGCTGTTTCAAGCCCCCCATTAAGTGTTTAATGGGGGGCTTTTTCGTGCAAAAAAACAACTTTCCCATTGCACAACCAGCCCAGCCAAGTATCCTCCCTTAACCCTTAACCCTTAACCCTTAACCCTTAACCCTTAACCCTTAACCCTTTTTTATTATGGAATTTCGACCCTGTATAGATCTGCATAACGGTCAGGTGAAGCAAATTGTGGGCTCCACTCTGGTTGACGGCAACGAAGGTACCTTGCAAACCAATTTTTCATCCACTCATCCCTCGTCCTACTATGCTCAGATGTATAAGGATGATGGTCTCACCGGGGGACATATCATTATGCTTGGCCCCGGCAATGCCGAGGCCGCCTCGGATGCCTTGGCCGCCTACCCCGGCGGCATGCAGGTTGGTGGTGGAATCAATGCCACCAACGCCAGGCAGTGGCTTGAGCGGGGGGCAAGCGGAGTCATTGTGACGTCCTGGGTCTTTAAAGACGGGCAGATCCGTGAAGATCGCTTGCAGGAGTTACTCTCTGCTGTGGGTAAGGAACATCTGATTCTTGATCTTAGTTGTCGGCGCAGGGGAGATGCGTATTATATCGTTACGGATCGTTGGCAAAAATTCACCGAGGTTCAGGTGAATAAAGAAGCCATGGACTATTTCGCCAGATTCTGCTCAGAGTTTTTGGTGCATGCCGTGGATGTTGAGGGCAAGTGTAACGGTATTGAGACTAGATTGGCCCAATCACTTGGGGAATGGTCGCCAATTCCCACGACCTACGCTGGCGGGGTGAAAAATATTGCTGATATGGAAACAATCAATCGTCTAGGAGAGTCAAAATTGCATGCCACCGTGGGCAGTGCCCTGGATATTTTTGGTGGTTCCAGTATGACCTACCAGGAGGCTGTGGTATTCCATAAAAAACATTGTTGAACCAAGTCTCTGGGTACACTGTGAAATCCTAATTAGGCACTGTTGATTATTTCCTGAAATAATCCCGCAATAACTCTTCGTAGCTTCTGATCCGCATCACATACCGTACAGGCTCATTGCCTCTAGCGTAGCCATAGCGCAAGTCTTTGTAAAATTCTTCCTTGGCAAGGAGTGGCAGAACCTCTTTCATTTCATACCACTTATTCGGATCTTTGTTTAATTTCTTGGCCAGACCCTGGGCATCGCTAAAATGACCCCTGCCAACATTGTAGGCCGCAAGGGCCAGCCAGGTTCGATCCGGTTCATCCACATGGGAGAACATGGCTTTCATCTTGGCGTAAAATTTGGCTCCGGCATAGATGTTTTGTTTGGGGTGCAACCGGTTGGTTACGCCAAGTGATTTTGCCACGGGCTGGGTCAGCATCATGAGGCCCCTGACCCCAGTGGGGCTTTTGGCCTTACGGTTCCAGTGGGACTCCTGATAGCTTTGGGCGGCTAAGGTTGTGGGGGATATTTTATTAATGGCTGCCGCATCAAGAAAGAAGTGTTTGTATTTTGGCAGGCGTGTCTTCATTCGTCTTAAAAATTTATGGATGTCGACATAGTCGAAGATTTCAACGAAGCCATAATATTTGTTAATCATGGTGCCTAGGTGACCATCGCTCTTATACCTTGTAAACCACCTCGTCATTGATCTTTGTACATCCCCGTTGCCACGATTCAGCATCCAGGCGAGTTTGGAGTCGGTAGTTAGGGTATATTTGCTTTGCAAGGTCGTATTATAACGGCGCTCAATGGAGTAAAGGGTCGAGTCACTTACGGTGCAGTCAATCTCTTTTTTTGCCACCTTGGCAAGGAGGGTGGCGGTATCGTGTTCTGTACTGATTTGCCAGGTTATTTCGGGGTATTTTTTTAGGGTTTCGATGTAACTTGTTCCGGCGGCAACGATGATGTTAATGTTTTTGAGATCGTCTCTGTCTTTAATCTTGGCCCTGCCACGGTGGCAGACAATATATTCACTGGTCTCCTGGTAGATTGGCCCGAAAGAAAATTCTGCCTGGCGCGCTGGGGTCACGGTGAGGCTTGCGGCGGCAAAGTCTCCCTCATGATTGCGCAGGGCCGTGATCATATCTTCGGTGGAATTAAATATTTTATATTTCACCGACACCCCCAGGTATTTTGCAAAGGCTTGGCTCATTTCGTATTCTGGGCCGGTGGGTTCGTTGTCACGGTTATAATAATAGGTCGTAGCTCGGTTGGTGGTTAAGATCGTGATGCTGCCCCGTTCCTTGATCTTCTGGAGGTTGTTGTTGCCACAGCCGCCAAGAATCCCCATGCTAGCCGTAAGCAGGAGAATTACCACGGCCCATGAGTATGTATGTCTTGCTCGGTTCATTATTGTCCTGGTGCTATCTTTGGGTGTTTAGGCCAGAGGTCTTTTGTTGGTGAAGCTGGCTTTCTGCCATTATAACTCGGGGTTTGCTGTCTCATCAATGTAAAATTATAAGGTTGCACGATGGCGTGGAGAGTTGTTGTTAAAAACAGCAGGGTACTCGACGTTCTTATCCTATTATGAAATGGTATCTCTTCCTCATCTTTGGTGTTTGCTGTATCTCCACCTCGGCTATACTGGTTACGGTGGCTGGGGCATCTCCGACAAGTGCTGCTTTTTACCGTAATTTCTTTGCCGCATTTATCTGGCTTGGGTTGTACCCTCTTTCTACCCCATTTAAACAATGTCGGCTCAGGCCGAATGCTGATCCCGTGGTGACTTCGGTTTGCTTGCAGCGGTTCGTTGATAGGGGCGGTCTGGTTGCGATTCTTGTTGTTATTGGTCTTGCTTTTGCCGTTGATCTGTGGGCATGGCACCGGTGCATTGGCCTTGTTGGCGCAGGGCCTGCCACCTTGCTTGGCAACCTGCAGGTGGTTTTTATTGCTCTGCTTAGTTCCTTTGCCTTTGGCGAGGTCTTAAAACGTTATTATTGGTCTGGTTCCTGTTTGGCCTTAGTTGGGATTGGTCTTCTGACCCTAAGTAACGGGGTCGGCCACGAGGTGTTCATGGGTGTTGTTTTAGGACTTGTCACGGCTTTCACCTATGCGATTTTTCTGATATTTCTAAAACTGCTTGGGCGTTATGATATTTCAGTTGCGCAGACGTTGTTTTGGGTGGCTACCTCCACGCTCTTTTTTATAACTGTACCGCTATTTATGGAGGGTCAGGCACTTATTCCTGATTTGCGGACCTTGGGTTGGTTGTTCCTCCATGCCTTTATCTCCTCGGTGCTTGGCTGGTGGCTGATTGTTAAGGCCATGCAGTATTTACCCGTAGCCCAAACCGCGACTATTTTATTGTTGCAACCCCTACTAACCTCTTTATGGGGCCATTTATTTCTTGGTGAATATTTGGATTTAATCCAGGTTATGGGTATTGTGGTGGCGTTAGCGGGGATACGTTTGGCGAATTGGCAGAGGGTGAGAGCTGTGGATATAGAGATACAGGGGGGTAGTGAATGACGATGATACAGGTTGATGCCGAAAAATGTACCGGTTGCGGCCAATGTGAGCTGGTGTGTCCCCATAATTGTTTTGCGGTTGCGGGAGGGGTGGCGACCATTATCTCAAGCAACTGTCTGGAGTGTGGTCATTGCCTTGCCGCTTGTCCTGTCTCGGCTATCTCCGTTGTTGCTCTGGCTGATCCCCTTTATTTTGAGACCTTTACAGAGCTTGAAGGGGTTGCTGTTCCTGAACCTGGTGGTGTGCCGGAACTTGTACGGTTATTACGTTCCCGGCGCTCGGTGCGTAATTATTCAGCAAAGCCAGTTCCCTTGAGCCTTCTGCAGTACCTGGTCAAGATAGGTACAACCGCGCCTTCCGGAACCAATTCCCAGTTATGGACCTTTGCCCTCCTTGAGCATCGTGCTGATGTTATTGGTCTTGGGGATGGAGTGGCCCATTTCTTTAAAAAATTAAATAAAAAGGCCGCAAACCCGGTCTTGCGTGGTCTGGCCCGGCTGTTTGCCGGAGACAGCCTTGGTCGCTATTACCGTAATCATTATAAGGCCATCAAACATGGCCTTGAAGCCTGGTTTGACAGGGGCGAGGATCAGCTCTTCCACGGGGCAACGGCGGCAATCCTTGTGGGTGGGCTAAAAAAAGCCAGTTGTCCCTGTGAAGATGCCCTTCTTGCCACGGGGCAAATTCTTCTTGCCGCCCAGCAGATGGGCCTTGGCACGTGTCTGATTGGTTTCGTTGTGGAGGCCTTAAGGCATGATGCCGGACTGCGGGAAGTGGTAGGTGTTGGCAGTGATGAGGAGGTTTATGCGGTTATTGCCCTAGGCTATTCTGCCGAAAAATATCTGCGGCCTGCCCCAAGGAAGAGGATTGCCGGGCGGGTGGTGAAACTTAGTCGAGGCAAAACATCTTACGGATGCAGTCGATCTTCTCTTTCTTGACCTCGGCGTCACAGTCCTCTTTTAGAAAGACCAGGGGATTGTGGAGGATTTTACTCACGAGGGATGAGGTTAGCTTTTGAATGGCTTTTATGTCTTTTGTCGATAAGTCAAGGCCTGTCAAGGTGCGTTCCAGCTCTGCCTTTCTCAGTGCTTCGGTCTTGCTCAATAGTTCGGTGATAGTTGGGGTAAGGGCCATGTTTTCAAGCCAGTGTGAAAACTTGACCGCCTCTTCGCTAACGATGGCGTGGGCCTTGTCGGCCTCACCCCGCCGATCCTTCTTGTTCAGCTCAACGACTTGGCTTAAATCATCCACATCGTAAAGGTAAATATTGTCAATCTCATTAAGCTCCGGGTCAAGATCCCGTGGCACGGCAATATCAATGAGAAACAGGGGCCTGTTGCGTCTGGTGCGCATGATGGGTATGACGTCATCATGTTTGAGGATGAGGTTTTGTGCCCCGGTTGAACTCACCATGATATCGGCAGTTTCAAGCTGTGAGAGTAGTTCGGTGAGGCCAACGGCCTTGCCGTTAAATTGCTTGGCCAGTTTTACGGCGTTTTGCAAGGTTCGGTTGGCCACTGTGATTTCGGTACAGCCCTGACTCATAAGATGTTCGGCGGCCAGTTCAGCCATTTCCCCAGCCCCAACCAGAAGAACCTTCTTGTTTTTTAAACTGCCAAATATTTTCTTAGCAAGTTCAATGGCGGCAAAGCTTATGGAGACGGCGGAGGAACCGATATTGGTTTCTGTGCGAACGCGCTTTGCTGAAGTGAAAGCCTTGTTGATCAACCGGTTCAGGATGGTTCCTGTACATTTTCTCTCACTGGCTTCGCGGTAGGCGGTTTTCAGTTGACCGAGGATCTGCGGTTCGCCAACCACCATGGAATCTAGGGAGGCCGCAACCTTGTACAGATGGTTGATGGCATTAGCTCCAGAGTGGAGGTAGGTGTAGCTGGTGGCCTCTTCATCGCTTAAATTGGAGTCAGCAAAGAGAAATGACCTGATATGGCGCACCGTTTTTTCTGGAGCGGCCGAGGTAAAGATCACCTCCACCCGGTTACAGGTAGAGAGAAAACAAAATTCAGTGCAGTCTGGGACTTCGCCAAGCTTTGCCAGTGGTACTTCAATATCGGGGAAGGCCAGTTTTTCACGGACTTCCACCGGGGCAGTTTTATGATTAACCCCGAGGACTAAAATCTGATCAACGGACATAGGTGTGGACTCCAGGGAGGAGAAAATTAACGCCCCACAGGGTGAAGAGCACGGCAAAAAAACCTATAACCGACATAATGGCTGAGCGCTTGCCACGCCAGCCAATGGCAAGTCGTTGGTGCAAGAGACCTGCGTAGATAAACCAGGTGATAAGCCCCCATGTCTCTTTGGGATCCCAATGCCAATAACTGCCCCAGGCCTGTCTTGCCCACAGGGAACCTGTAATGATACCAAGGGTGAGGAGGGGAAAGCCAATGGTCAGACAATGTTGGTTTAACTGGTCGAGGGCCTCCAGGGATGGCAAACGGTGATAAAAGAGGGTGAAACGTTTTTTCTTGAGTTCCCTATCCTGGATAAGATACATTATGCCGCCACAAAAACCCAAAGCCAGAAAGCCATTGGCCAGGATGGCAATAGAAGCATGCACCGGCAACCATGTTGATTGCAGGGCGGGGGGAAGTTGTAAGATCTCACGGGCTGAAAAAAAAGCCACCGTCATAAGTGCAAAAATAACCACAGAGACGAAGGTGCCAAAGTTCTTGATTTGGTAGCGCCAGCGGAACGAAAGAAATGCCCAGGTTACTGACAGGGCAAAGAAGGAAACCGTGTCGTGGTGGGTGGTGAGTGGGGTATGGCCTGCCTCAAAATATCTGAAAATAAAAAGGGTGAGATGACAGACTCCGCCCGTGGTGAGAATACGTCTGGCTGTAATCCGGACAAGCTTGTTTTGGGATGAAAAATAAACAAGATACAGGATAGTAGCGACACTGTAGATTATATACGTTGCGGTAAAAAGCATTAATAGTCTCTAGGGGTTCTTCTCATGGAGTTTTTGAATAAATGAGAGGTCGGCGTTGGGGAGTTCTGTCTGCAGGTGCTGGGTAATTGTTTGCCACTCCCTGTTTTCAGCCAGGTTATCATGTCCGGGTGCAGGAGCTGCTCAAAGATAATTTTATTTTTTTCGTGGTCCATTCCCATGCCAAGGACAATGGGGCGCAGACTTCCCATGAGTTGCAGCACAAGGTCATACTCTGGGCCAAACTGTTGTTCAAGTTCCTGGCGCAAGCGTTTGGCAAGGGCAGGGCTTTGGCCGTGGGAGGAGACGGAAACCGCAAGGTCGCCCTGGCGGACGGTGGCGGGCAGAATAAAATTACACCATTTGGGCACATCGGCAACGTTAAGTAGGATGTTTTGTTTGGTGGCCTCTCTGTGTACGGCCTTCTGAATAGACTCATCATCGGTGGCGGCAATGACGAGAAAGGCGTGGTTTAAATCCCCCGCCCTGTAGCCTCGTTTTTCAATGGTTAATGTGCCGTTGTCGGCCAGTACTTGGAGTTCCGTGGCAACCTCGGGGCTTATGAGTGTAACCTTTGCCCCGCAGGCGAGTAAACCCTTGGCCTTGCGGAGGGCAACCCGTCCCCCGCCAATAACGATACAGGGTCGGTCTTTTATGTCTACAACGATGGGGAAATAAGCCATATTCTCGTGGGTGTTGCAAATTAATAAAATCCGTTTCCCAGACGGCCAAATTCCGCCAGGTAAACAGAACTTATCATTATAAACGACACATGGATTAATTCAAGGGGGTTTCCTGCACCCTGGGTTGGGTGCAGGTTCTTTTTTTGCCGGGACTGGCCAGGCATAGATCAAGGTTTTTGATCTGCTGGGTCACATCATGGGACCGGCGACTTGGGGCTGTCTTGATTGTGTGGCTTGCATGGCACGCATTAAAACAGAGGCATTGGTTTCCCGTTAAGGACAGCGGCTCCGTCTTTATAGGAGATGGTTGCTGTGTACCGGCCATTTTCGAGAAGGAGTTGCTTGGTCTTTACCAGCTCCTTAAGCTCCTTGCTACTGGCCTTAGCCGCCTGCTGGTCACAGGCGGGGTCGTTGATGTTATCACAGATAGCCTCCTTGGCGATGTCTTTGATGAGTACGGCCAGAAAGCGTTCATCGGCTCCGAAGGAGGCCTCTGCTGAAAGGCGGCCAAGAAGGAATAGTGGGTTCAGGACGACCTCACCATCGCCGTTGAAACGGATTTTAAGTTTGGCTTCACCCTTGCCTGTCGCTGTTTGCAGGGAGATATTGGTGAATTCAAACTCCGGGGATCTAGACAGAAGTGAGACCCCATGGGTGGAGACCATCTCTATAAGCTTATTTTGCATGGCCTGCGGATCATGGCCATTTTCTTTTTGAAAGGCGACGTATTCACGATTCATGGTGGCGAGGGTTTTTACATCGAGATTACGTAAATAGGTGGTGGTATTGGCGGGGCCATAGCTTTTATTGTTGAATGAAAATGAGGCGATATCGAAAATTTCGGAGATGGTCAAAAGGTCATCTTTTTCATCGGCCGAAACCATAACCTGCATATCCTTTAAAATCACCTCATCACCCGGCTCTGCCGACAGTTTGACGGTGATGTTCTTTATGCCAGCCTTGTAACTGCCAAGACCAATGTCAGAACTACCGGTATGGGCTGTCCCACTTGATGTCATTGTGGATATAGACACGCCCTCAGGGCCATCTCCGCCAATGGTCAGGCCGGGGGCAATGAGTTTATAGGTGAAGTTGCGTATAGAGCCCTGTAGCTCCATGGAACCAGTAAATCCTTGCCAGTCAATGGCAAGAACATCCCCTTGAATATCAAACTCCTTATTCAGTGGTTTTCCGGAAAAGAGAATTTTGACATCCCCAGCAAGGGGGATGTAGGTATTTATTTTGGTGGTGGTAGCCTCTTTGATGTTCGCGGCAACTTCTGCGTCAATATCTCCTGAAAGTTCGCAGGAGAGAGTCCCTTCCATATAGGCTTGTGTCGGGATATAAGCTGGTCTTTTATTCTGCATGGGATGGAGGATAAAGGGGCCATGGTAAATGGTATGGTGGGTGGTGGTAATAAGGTCAATATCTGCCCCGTCTATGGGAATCTTGATACTTAGGTCAACGGTGGAGGAGAGGAGTCCCTGCTTGTAGGTGACGTCAATGTGACTTGGGATCTGGGCCTTTATTTCTTCCATTCCCCGGTCAAAGTTCTTTTTCGCCATAAAGCCAAAGATTCCATATGAACCTATAGCGAGAAGGGTAACGATGGTTAGGGTGATGACTATTTTTTTCATTAAATTCTCCTGATGATTTGATAGTAATTCGGGAAGTGTAGCATATCTGCTAAAAAACATTAATGGAATATCATTGGTTAGGGTGCTTTTGTTTTGGCCCAGGTATTTTTAGGGTCTGAGAAAGGTGATGGGAAAAAACTGTTGCAGCAACTTCTAGAATGTGTATTCTAGAATGAGTGTTCTAGAGATGGTAAATGATAAAAAAATATAGAAAATAGATAAATGCAACTACTTAAAGCAAAGAAATTTGACACAAGGTTTGAGGTGCTTTCCGCGACCTTAAAGCTATTTTCGGAGAAGGGGTTTTTCAGGACTTCCATGCAGGATATTAGTGCTGAGGCCAGCGTGAGTATTGGCTCGATCTATCATCATTTTAAAAATAAGGAAGTGATAGCCAAGGCGTTGTATGACATGCTTCTTGATAGCATGACAGCGCAAACTCAGCTTTGCCTGGATACAGAAGAGAGTTTTCGGGCCAGTTGTAAAAGACTTATTCGCTATTTTTTTGAAGTCGCGGAGCAACAACCCCATGCCCTGAAGTTCTTACTCTACGCGCGGCATCAGGAGTTTTTGCCGAACCATCCGGCAATATGTCAGGCAAAACCTTTTGAGCTTCTTATTGTGGCGGCAAAAGAGGCAATTGCCAGTGGTGAGCTCCGGGACGTTGATCCGGTTATTGTTGTTTCATCTACCTTTGGTGGGCCGATGCGTCTTATGTTGATGAAGGTAGATGGTGTTATGGATGTTCCCATAGAGGCTTGTTTTGACGCCTCATGGGAGTGTATCTGGCGGGGTATTTCCCGCTAAAATGGTGTCGTGGGTTATTGCCCGCAATATTAAGGAACAGGAGGACGTATGAAAAGATTTTTTATTTTCGGTTTGGCTGCTCTAATGAGTTTTATCTGTGTTTCGCTGGTTTCGGCAAGTCCGGCGAAACGGTATGATGAGGCGACAAAAACCTGTCGTACCTTTGACCAGGACTCCTTTTGGTGGGGCAGTGGGGCCAAGACATTTCGCTCCACCTGTAAGTCCTGTCATACAAGGGGAGGCGAGGGTGGTTTTTTGCATGTTGAATCAAAGACCTCACGGGCGTGGAGCCGGGTCTTTTTTGAAAAATACCCCAAGTGTGCCCAGGATGGTAGTTGGGACTCCCTTACCATGGATGAGTTGTTAAAACTTAATGATTATCTGTATCGGTTTGGCGCTTTTACCTATGATGCCAACGATGCCAACGATTGCGGTTGATGAGTCTCTTTTCTCCAGGTTGGAGAAAAAAATTGCAGGTAAGAGAGCGGGAGGGGCGTCAGGCTATCTCTTATTGTCAGACGTCTCGCTTGTATTGCTTTTTATTTTAAGGGGTTGCCCATGGGTATGATGAAAAGTTTACGGTTTCGGGTTGTGCTATTTGCCCTTGTTTTAGTTGGTGTGTTCGTGGGGCAGGTTCAGGCTGGTTGGTTTGGCAGTAGCAAGAAAACTGATCCAAAGCAGATGCCGGCATTTGTGTTAACTGAACTTCCTGGACAGGGTGAATTCAACAGCAAACAGTTGCAGGGCAAGGTGGTGCTTATTAATTTTTGGGCAACGTGGTGCGGGCCGTGTGTGGCTGAATATCCGGATCTGATGAAGCTACATACGGCTTATAAGGCCAGAGGCTTTACGGTGATTGGCCTTTCCATGGATCAATCGTCTGGAAGCGTGAAGAAGTTTATGGAAAAAGCAGGATCGGTGTACCCGATGCTTATGGCAGGTTCCTCGGTGAGTCGTGCTTTCAATGCCGGTTCCGGTTTGCCCATGAGCTTTCTGGTGGATCGCCGGGGCAAGATTGTTGAAAAATATTATGGTCCAAGGTCCTATGAGGTCTTTGCCAGGGACATTGAGTCTCTGCTGTAGTCTCTCTGGGGATTTGTACTTTTAGTTTATACATGGAGCCTGATAAAGAACCTACAGTGGTAGCTCGACAATAAAACAAGCCCCGCCTTCAGCACTCGTCTCATATCTCAATGTGCCCAGGAATGACTCCATGATTTTAGAACTGATGGCAAGGCCAAGCCCCGTACCGTTGGCCTGGTTGCTGACAAAGGGGGTGAATAGCGTCTTTTGTAGTTCTGGGGGGACCCCTGGGCCATCATCCTGAAATTCCATGCGGAGCGTGGCATCTTTTATTTCCGCCCGGATGTGGATATGACCATGTTGTCCCATGGCCTGTATGCCATTGAGGAGCAGGTTGATAAAGACCTGGGTCATGCGGTCACTATCGATGGCAAGTTGGGCGGCATCATTATCTATTTCCGGATGAATGGTGATCTGTTTCCGGCGGAATTTATGGTCAAGCAGGGTGGTGACCCGTCCTAAAATATCCTGAACAGGTTCCTTGTGGGCTGTGGTTGGCGTTTGTTTTCTGGAAAATCGCAAAACTTCATCCACGGTGTTAGCCAGTCTGGTTGTTTCCTTGATGAGGATCTGGGCAAATTCGTGCTTTGGATGCTCCTTGGGGAATTCATCGAGAAAAATTTCGGCCGTCCCCCGAATTGAGGCCAGGGGGTTTTTAATCTCATGGGCCAGGGAGGCGGATAATTGCCCGAGGGCAGAGAGTTTCTGGCTTGCCCGTAGCTGTTCTTCAACCTCGATAAGCAGTTTGGTTTCCTCATGCAGTCGTTTGTACGACTTGTCCAGTTGTTCCGATAGATCCTGATATTTGACCCTGAGGCGTGACTCACGGGCGGCAATAACCCCCACCACAAGACCGGCGATAAAATAGAGGATGATCTCGGTGAGTTCACTGAGATAAAACTCGTGATCCATCTCGTGGAAGATGTGGAGATGGGGGATAAAGGCCAGCGACGTGGTGAGGGCCATAATCATCCCGCCCCTAACTCCGAACAGTACTGCCCCGACAATAATCGGGAAGTAGCTTAGGCGTCGGTAGGTCTCATGGAGAAAAACCTGTTCCCCCGGGGTGTAGCTATGAAGCAAGCCAATGAGGAGGATGATAAGAAACAGGGGGATATAATAGATGTTTTTTTTAGCGAACATTTTTTTGGAGGGGGGTAGGGGGGACTGAGTAATTTGGATTGTCGACTCTGTATCCATCAGTAATATTTGGTTAGAGGCTGGTATAGCTATTAAGCCGGGCCCAGAGTTTCTTTTTGCGCTTTTTGACACGCTATTCCTTGATCTTCAAGACTCACTACCGCCAAAACCTAAATCACGCTCGTTTCTCGCTCAAGTTCGGTACTGTTTTGGCGCTAGCTCATCATGAAAATACTACGGAATTTCCTGAATTACGCCCAAAAAAAAACTTCTGGGCCCTGGCACAATGGTCTAACCTGATATTACTCTGTATCTATAATTGTATCAGTTCAATATCACCCCATGCCCCGAGTTTATCATCTTTGATAATCACGACACCAAGAATACCCGCAAAGGTTTTGGCAATATCAAGGACATGGTTTATGTCATCCTGCATTTCATTACCAAGCCGCGTTGCTACAGTATCGGCAAGGCTGGTGTCCTTGGCAAGGACAGTGACGGCATCGGCTGTGCCGAGGGACAGGGAATGACCGACGGAGCCTGAGGAAGAGCAGATGCCAAGGGGCATGGCAGTCTGTTTCACCTGGACACCAATCTTATTACTCAGCGGAGACTCCCCGGCAAAGATTCCGATACAACAGTCTTTACTTCGTTGTAAAAAAATATCACCACCATTTTCAACCATTACCTCTGTGCTAATTTCATTATTAAGCAGTCCTCTGCCGACAAATTCGGCAATCCCGCCTGCCACTGCCCCCATGGGGCCTATACCGGCAACCTTGGCCCCATTGAGCATGGCCTGGATCAGCGGTGGGGCCAGCGGGTCTTTAGGTAGAGGGGTCAGGCTTGTGAGAAATTCAGGTCTGGCTTTGATATAAGTCTCCAGCTGATTCCTGGCAGTGCAGATCAGATCTACACTTGCCAGCTTTACATCGACCTCCGCCAGAATATGCAGATCCGTCTCCTTGACCATGACCCTTGTGGAGACAAGTTCTCCTTGCTTAACAAGGGTTCGATAGGTGCGATCTATGTAAGAAAGAGGGTCTTTTTTTTGCATGTAATATGTTACCGTATCGGCTTAAAAGTCGGGAACCAGATATTACTTTAGTGGTTAAATAGAATTAACATGAATGGTAACTCAAAATCAACGAACCTGCTCTGTATCTTTAGCCGTTATCCCTCTGCGGGAGAGTGTAAGACGCGGCTGATTCCGGCCCTTGGGGCTGAGGGTGCTGCCGATTTGCAGGAGAAAATGACGCGTCATATTATCCGTATGGGTCAACAGGCAGATTGTGATGTTTTGCTTTGCATGGATGGTGGTACAGCCACAGAGGTTAGCCTGTGGCTTGGTGATATTCCGCATGTGTGCCAGGAGGGTGATGATCTTGGCGCGAGGATGGATCACGCCTTCGCTGTAGGGTTTGCAAGGGGGTATGAAAATATCCTGCTCGTTGGTTCTGACTGCCCGGCGATTACGGCCTCTTTTTTTGCTGAGGGTTTTCTGGCCCTGGCTTCTGCCGATCTTGTTTTTGGGCCAAGTGTGGATGGAGGTTATTATCTAATTGGAATGACGAAGAGGTACCCTGAACTTTTTACCGGAATTGAGTGGGGAACATCCCAGGTTCTAAAACTCTCTTTGCAGAGAGCAAGCAAGCTTGATGTGAGACTGCTTCCTGCCCTGCACGATATCGATGAACCCGATGATTTGAACAAATTACCTGAATTTATGCAATATGAAATCAGTGTTGTCAGTTAGAAAATTGGAGGAGCACAAACGCCGAACAAATATGTTAGTTGTCTACTAAATTTTCTGAAAGCCGCTTCGCCAAACAACATATTTATTCTCTACAAAAGTTAAACCGGGACACTACTGGTCTGAAATTGTTTGATATGAAAAAACATTCCGTATCTGTCATTATTCCCACCTTAAATGAGGAAAGCGGTCTTGCCATAACATTGCGCTCGGTTTTAAACGAGGATGTGGAGGTGATCGTGGTGGATGGTGGCAGTGGTGATCGAACCTGTCAGATTGCTGAGGAAATGGGCGCCTTGGTGTTGCACTCTAAACCTTCCCGTGGGGCGCAGATGAACCTTGGCGCAGAACGTGCCAGGGGCGATATTCTGCTCTTTCTCCATGGGGACACGAGGCTTCCTGAGCAGTACCTGCGGGGTATGGTTGATTGTTTGGCTAAGCCTGACACCGCCATTTGCGCCTTTCGTCTGCGACTTTGTGGTAAAAGGAGGGGGCTGGCCCTTATCTCGTGGGGGGCTAATCTGCGTTCAAAATGGTTTGGTCTGGTCTATGGCGATCAGGGGTTATTCATGGCAAAGGAGCTATTTCTTGCTGTGGGTGGTTTTTCTGAAGGGGCCATCCTGGAAGATTTTATTCTCGTGCAAAAACTGCGGAGGATGGGCAGGGTGCGCCTTGCAGGTTGCGAGGTGGCAAGCTCGGCCAGACGTTGGGACAGGCACGGGTTGTGGTATCCGTTCCTAATCAACCAGCTGATAATCCTGGGCTTTTACCTTGGCCTGTCGCCCAAGGTTCTTGCCCAAATTTACGGTGTGCGCCAGAAAGTTTGAGATGGCAGGCTGCTGGGGTAGCATCTCTCTTTGTATATTTTTGTTTTTTACGGCCGAGAGGATAAAAACGGTGGATTTCTCAAGATAGGGGTAGAAAAAGGAATTGCGGAACAGGGGGCTTGAGCCGGAGATAAAAACGGCAAGCCCCATGAAAACGATGCAGGCCAGAAACATGCCCTTGGCCGCACCAAAGACACCGCCTAAGGATTTGTCAAACCAGCCAAGAAGTACCAGTTGGGCCACCTTACGAAAACCAATACCTATAAAGATGGTGGTGATAAAGACCATGAGAAAGATGATCCCGTAGGTCAAAAGAAACCCCAGTTGCTGGTTTTCGATGAGGGGGCTTATAAACCTAGCTGAATCGTCATAATATCTGCCGGCAATAACAAAGCCTAGCACCAGGGCAATCAGTGAGGCCAGTTGGCGGATGAAGCCAATCCAGATGCCTCTGATAATAAAAATGGTCAGGACGATGAGTACGACAATATCAAGGGGTGACATGCTAGACCTTATAAAGGTGAGGCTGCGGGTTTTATAAAAAAACGATGTTTAATTCTGTGCTAATCGCTGAGCGAAAAAATGTCTATGCTACTGCCCTAAACTATAGTGAAGTTGTCAAGAGGAGACAAGCCCTAGTGGGGGCTTATTCTCAATAGATTACTGGTGTTACAGGTATTTTGGGTGATTTTAATTCGCAGACCTGATGGCTACGAGCCAGAATAGTGTTCTTGTCCTGTTTCTCACTACCTTGTATGGTGTATGGGCTATTTTTTTGGTGGTCTGTCCTGTTTCTCACCTTTTTGCCGGTCGGCTGAGGGTAACTGCAGGTCCATGGGCACCCCTTTAGTGGAGAGAATAAGGAGGCGTGGTTCATCCCCGATATGAATAGGGTGGGGGAGTATCCGGTTGTGAAGCAGGGTCTGCACCTGTCTGGTGTCGAGCTTTACCCCCTTGCAGTCTGGTTCCAGAATAAAGTGGCACCCTTCCTGCCAACCCGAACAACCAAAGGCCTTTTTGCCCTGAATCACCTCTTTGCCACAGAGGGGACAGCTACCCCAGTGTTCCGGGTCTTGACCCTGGTTTGCGCCTTGCTGTATTAGGCCACGAATATAAGTACCGATTTCGGCCATAAATTCATCGGCGGGGAGTTCTCCCCGTTCAATTTCTTTGAGTTTGCCCTCCCATTCCCCGGTCATCTCCGGCGATTTTAGCAGTGGGTCACGGATCAGGGCAATGAGGCATCGCCCCATATCGGTACAGCGCAGTTGTTTTTTCTCCCGGCGGATATAGTTGCGGCGCAAAAGGGTCTCGATGATGGCAGCCCTGGTTGCCGGAGTGCCGATACCCCGTTCCTTCAGAGCCTCGCGCAAATTGTCTTCCTCAACAAATTTCCCGGCGGCCTCCATGGCCCCAAGAAGTGAATTTTCGCTGAAATGTTTAGGGGGACTGGTTTTTCCTTCACGCAGTGTTGGCCTGTGGGTTGCCGATTCACCTTTTTCAAAAAGTGGCATAGTTTGTTCCCCACCACTCTTCTTTTTGGGGAAGAGCGTCGTCCAGCCAGGGTCAACAATCTGGGTTCCCTTGGCGACAAATTTCACCTTGTTGCTTGCGCCGCTAACCGTGGTGATGTTTTTTATACACGCCGGATAGAAGGCGGCGATAAACTGGGTGGTAATGGCGTTGTACACCAGCTGTTCATGGTTGTTCAGGCCGCGGGGCAGAACGCCGGTGGGAATGATGGCGTGGTGATCGGTTACTTTCTTGTTGTTGATGATGCGTTTTGTAAATGGCAGATTGTTCAGATCAAGGGGGGCAATTTCTTCTGTATTCAGGCTCTTTAATTTGGCAAAGATCTGCGGGATACGCGGGCGCATATCCTCACTGAGATAACGTGAGTCGGTACGGGGATAGGTGACAAATTTCTTTTCGTACAGGTTCTGCGTAGCACTAAGGGTGTCCTGGGCCGAGAGGCCATGACTTTTATTGATCTCCCGCTGGAGGGTGGTGAGGTCAAAGAGTTGCGGTGGCTGCTCCTTTTTTTTCCGAGCGTTGACGTCGGTGATGGTAAAGGGCTGGCCTTCTGTTTTGGCCAGTTTTTCCTGGGCCTTGGCCTCCTGGCTAAATCTTTTGCCGGTGTATTTAAAGACTACCTCGCGGTAGGTTGTGGTCAATTCCCAGAAGGGTTCGGGGCGAAACTGGTCAATGGTGTCATCGCGTTCAACAATCATGGCAAGCACCGGGGTTTGTACCCGGCCAATGGACCACAGGACCCGGTTCTTCCCCCCGCCAATCCGACCGTGACGCACGGTGTAATAGCGGGTGGAGTTGAGCCCGACAATCCAGTCTGATTCACTCCGGCAGCGGGCGGCATCGTAGAGGGAGTCGTAGTCGTGGCCGTCTTTCAGGTTGTTGAAGGCCTCCTTGATGGCATCTGTGGTTAGCGAGTTAAGCCACAGCCTGCGGATGGGTTTGTCTTCGCATTTGGCCTGGGCCAGGATATAGCGAAAGATGAGCTCCCCTTCCCGCCCGGCATCAGTGGCGCAGACAATCTCTTCGGCCTCCTGGCAGAGAGATTTAATGATTTTAAACTGTTTATCCACCCCACGATTTTTAATCAGACTGAGCTTGAAATTGTCCGGCACAAATGGCAGGGTATCCAGCGACCAGCGCTTCAGGGCAGGATCATACTCCCCTGGTTCCTGAAGGGTAACCAGATGACCAAAGGCCCAGGTCACGGCGCATCCCCTCCCTTCAATATAGCCATTTCTACTGTTTTTAATATCAAGGACGGCGGCAATATCTCTGGCGACGGAGGGCTTTTCGGCAATAATAACCTTCATATAACATTTTCTCGCGGTCTTGACGTTGGTCTGTTAAAAAGATCATGAAGCGGGGTATCTTAAACCTAATGAAGGGTCGATGCAAGCGGAGGTGTTGCCTTGACTGAGGAGTTATTGCGGGTGAGCGGCGGATGATGTGGAGCCAGATTGTAACAGATTGCTCAGATCTTGTTCCCGGTGAACGAGTTGCTGGTGGCGCAAAGTTTCGCCTTGTTGTTGTTGGCCTGGACGATTTTGATCTGATCGATATCTCGCAGGTTCTGGCCCCTTCAGAAGAGGAGCAATACCAGCGCTACCGCTTTCCGAAACGACAGAAAGAATGGCTCTGTGGTCGGTTGGCCTGTAAAGAGGCGGTGGCGCGCCTTGTGGGGTTGGATTCTTTAGTGGATATTTTTGTTGCTAATGATAACCATGGTCGCCCCTTGGTTACGGGGCGGGGAGTAGGTGGGGTGTATGTCTCTATCTCCCACAGTGGCGGTCTGGCTATGGCCATGGCCTGTTTTAAGCCATGCGGTCTTGATCTCCAGGAGATTACCCCTACCCTTGCCAAGGTGGAGGATAAGTTTATTCGGGTCACGGAGCAGGATGTTTTATCTGATTTTAATGGTTCGACACTTGAGCAGCAAGGACTTGTCTGGGCCAGCAAAGAGGCCCTGCGAAAACTGCTCCCCCTTTGGCCCCTGCTTGGTTTTCTTGAGGCCCAGATCGAGTCAGTTGCCACAACGGAGGGAGGGTTTATGGTTCACTGTTCTCCATGTGAAGAGAAACGGTCGCTGCCACCCATGCCGGTGGTTTACGCTACCCTGTATACCCAGTACGCCCTGGCTCTTTGTTTTGCATTAGAAGCCACAGACGAAAAGGAAAGGAAAGATGGAAATATTGAAACAGATTGGTAGTATTCCGATGTTTAACGGCCTTAACACCGCCCAGCTTGAAGATCTGTCCATGATTATTGTCGATCAGGAAATCAAGCGTAATCAACCTATTTTTTCTGAGGGGGATGAGGCCAAGGGTTTGTATATCGTGGTGAGTGGTCGGGTTAAGGTGTATAAACTATCCTTTGATGGCAAGGAGCAGATTCTCCACATCCTCGGGGCCGGGGAACCATTTGCCGAGGTGGCGGTGTTTACTGGTTCCAGTTATCCGGCAAGTTCCATGACCATGGAGAAAACCAGATTGTTTTTTATTCCAAGGCAACCATTCTATGACCTTCTTGGTCAGAACCCCTCCCTTGCCATGTCCATGTTGGCTACCCTGTCCCTGCGTCTGCGCCAGTTTTCTAATATGATTGAGTCGTTATCCTTAAAGGAGGTGCCCGGTCGCCTGGCAACCCATCTCCTGCTACTCAGCGATCAGGATGGCGGCACTGATGCTATTCGTTTGCCCATTGCTAAAACCCAGCTGGCCTCCTATCTTGGCACTATCCCCGAGACCCTGTCACGTATCTTGGCTAAAATGACAGCCGGAGGATATATTAAGACCGAGGGGGCATTAATTACCCTGTGCGATCGGGACGGGCTGGAGGATCTTGCTGAAGGAATGGTAAAGCTGTAGACTCTAAATTCTATATCTATATCCAGCGGTGTCCGGATAGAAAGTAGACTCCATTGAATCCGGTTTTTTTATGCCCCTTTATTCCACTTGGACTCCATATCCCTTGGTTTTTAAACATTTTTGTCTCCCATTTTTATCATGCGACTCCCATCGCAAAGACAGATAAAAATGGGAGACAAAAATATTAAGAAAATACTACGGGATGTGCAGAATTACGCTCCATAAAGGGGCATAAAAATCCTCGTCCACGTTTCAAACCGAACATCACGGATCTATATCCTATGTGAGTATCGCATTTGGCAAAGAGTCGCCGCAATTTTGGCTAGATAAATCTCCGTTCATAGTTGTTTTTATAAGACTGATTCTGCTAACATTAAATTGGTAGTGGTCATCATGGCATGTAGCAAACTTATGAACCTATCTTCAGTATGATACCGACCCGCATGCGTAGCGGTGGAAACAGTTGTCCGTAGTTTGCGGCAAAATCGCTGATGCCAATTGCCGCGGATCTAAATGGGGAGGAGTAAATATGAGCAGCCAAAGACACGGTCTTTCAATAGGCATAGAAAGAGTTGGTGATGAGTTTTTTCTTTCACTAAAGGTAGTCGGCAAACTAACACATGAAGACTATGAAACAATTACCCCAATGGTAGATTCTGCGTTAAGTGCAGTAAAAGAGCCTCGGGTAAAAGCCTTAATTGATGGTACCGAATTGGAAGGGTGGGAGCTAAGGGCGGCATGGGATGATTTTAAACTTGGCCTAAAGCATGGCAATGAGTTTGAAAAGATAGCTATATACGGCAATAAACGCTGGCAAGAAATCACAGCTAAAATGGGCTCGTGGTTTATTTCGGGTGAAGTAAAATACTTCGGTGATGTGGAAGAAGCACTCGCCTGGTTAAGCGCCTGATGCACGTGTTCGGCCACGACTAGTGAACTCAGGTTACTTGGTGTGTCCCGTGGTCTTTTGCAGATAGGCGGTGTATTTTGTGGCGTATTTCCGCAGGGCTTTGTTGGGGGCGGTGGTTGCCACATTGTCCAAAACCTTTACATAATTGCCATTGCCTGACAGGGCAATAAGCTTGCACATGTAAATTAATACCTTCACATTGCTTTTGGATAAACCGGGTCTCTGTGCCTCCATGGTGAGAACCGTGCTGATGACATCCAGGGCGTCCGGGTCTTTGCCATATTTGCGCTTATAAATATAGGCTGAGCCTTTATACTTCTGACGATAATCTGGTGATTCCACCATAACCAAAAAATTTTCAAGTTCAGGACTTACCCTGCGTTTTGGCGGGGGGGGGCTGTCTGTCCGGGGCGCGGTTGGTTTGGCTGGGCGGTTGAGTTGTTCGAGTTTTAACTGGGCCACCGTGCTGTAGGTGCCATCCGGAAATTCACTAAGATAACGTTCCACGTCACTGGGTTCGCTGCTTTCTGCGACAAGTAACCACATGGCCTGGTCGGCCTTTCTGCTGCGGCTTACAGCGTCCTGTTTTGGTTCCTGGATAATCTCAACATTACCATCCACAAAGAAAAAGTTGCCGGTGAGGGAGGATGACTCCCAGGGTACCTGTTTACTGTTGGTCTGAACGACAACATCCTTACGGACATTTTTGAAGACCTGTTCAATGGATAGTCCTGGTTCCTGCATGCGGACAATGAGGTTCTTGGTATAAACGCCGTTGCGGTCATTGCCATCGGCGGCGACACTGCCAGGTGCTGTGGCATAGGCAATAATGGAACCGGTGGGTGCATCCATCTGGGCCAGACCCTGGGCGGCGGAGCGGAAACTACGGCTGAAGGGGTTATTGCGACAGGCATCGAGGATCACAATGTTGAGCTCATTGTCGGCATCTTCCATCTTGCCGAGAACCCGTCCGGCGTCGATGGCCTCGTACTTTACGTCAGAGGCGGATTCTACTTTAGCATCCACCGGGATCAGATAGTTTGCGCCGTTAATCTGCATACCGTGACCGGCAAAATAAAAGAGACCAACTCCGGACTTTTTACTCAGTCGTTTACCAAACTTGTATATTTCAGTTTCCATCTCTTTTTGGCTGGCGTTGGTGAGCAGGGTAATATGAAATTTTTGTTTTTGGAGGATGGTGGCAATATCCTGGGCATCATTCACCGGGTTGTCCAGGGGGGAGGTTGCATAGTCACTATTGCCGATAATAAGGGCGGTGCGAGATTCACCCTGGTGGGGTTTATATCCACGCATTACCATGACTTCGGCATTGGCACTGGTGCAGATAAGGGCAAATATGGTGATAATGATGATTTTAATGGGCATGGTAGTACACTACAACTCTCAGGGGTATATTTTGTTTGGCCTTAATGGTCGGAACCTTTACTTAATAAGTCTCAACTTTACAGTTGGTGCTATGGGGATGGATTATCGTTGTTTTCTTGCCATTCTACTGAATTCTGGCTTCTAGGCCCTGAGTTCAAAATAAGCGACTTTGCCTTGACTCGCAAACAACCTCACAATAACCGGGCTATACGTCAAGAGGGAAAGTTGAGTTAATTTTAACATAAAAAAGAGTTATTGCTCCAGGACGAATTCATAAATAAGGTTTTTTTGTTTATTGAGCCTTGAGAGGAATTCTTTTAACACCGCCAGGGTGTCCACGCTGAAATGGACTTCCCAGGCCGTGCTGTGTCCCTTGCGCTGGGTAATGGCCTGGATTTTGCTGATGTTGATGCCCTGCGGGGCAAGGCTCATGGCGGCAAAGACGACCTTACGTGAAAGTCCTGTCGGGATATCGAGGATCTGTGGTTTGTCAATCTTGGTCTGTTTGAGATTCCATTTCACATCCACCACATCTTCCCGCTGGATGTTGAGCTTTTGCATCCGGTTACATTCAACCCGGTGGACGGATAGGCCACGCTCACTTAACAGGCCATACAGCCGTTTTTCAGTGGGGAGCGGCAGACAGCATCTGGAAAACTTGACCCAGGCGGGGTCAACGGAATCAAGTTTAAGGGTATTGAGGGCACCTGTGGGCTGAACCAAGGTTATTTTATCTGTGTAGAGACCATTCTTGATTTCGAAGAAAAGTTCCTGCATGCGGATGGTACCCTGGCCGATGCTGGTCAGGAGGTCGGAGGTGGTTTTGGTGTCAAAATATTCAAGGATGTCGTTCATGCCTTCTTCATCAAGGACGGTCAGGGGAATGCCGTAGCGTTTTAGTTCTTGCTCGAAAAGGGCAAATCCCGTGGCGCTTGCCAATTTCCTACGCCTCTGTCTGAAGGTTCGTGCCAGTTCACTCCGCGCTCTGGGGGATTGGCACTGTTGTTGGTTTTCCAGATCGAATTTGACCGGATCGTCCTGGGTGTGGATGTGAACCTTGTCGCCATCGCGGAGAATGGCATTGGTGCTGATATTATTGTTGCCCACCTTGGCACCGATGCAGCGATGACCAATCTCGGTGTGTACCTTGAAGGCAAAGTCAAGCACGGTTGATTGGCGTGGTAGGCAGATTCGTTTACCGTTCGGGGTGAAGGTGTAGATCTCGGTTTTACCACTTGCAGCAATCATGTCTCTGTAGGAAAGATCAACGTCTCCGCCCATGATGTCAAACATTTCCGAGATTTCTTTTTTGAAGACGGTGGAGACGCCATGTTCCGAATACCAGTCGCGGATGATACCAAGCCTGGCTTGACTCAGCATTTCCTTGGTGCGGATTTTAAATAGATAGTTTTGGCCTTTGATGTTCGCTCTGGCGTGGAGAGACTGGTAGCCTGTGGGCTTAGGGTTGGCAATGAAATCGCGGATGGTGCGGGGGATTGGGGGGAATTTCTGGTTTAAAATCCCTAGGGTGGAGTAACAGGTGTGGATATCATCAACAACGATGTAAATTTCTAAAGGATTAATGATCTCGGCTGCAAGCCCGCCTTCCTGGGGGCGATAATAGGACCACAACCCTTTTGATTTCATGCGGATGGTGGTGTTGACCCAAGCCGCATCAAGTTCGGCTCGGATGGTGTCAACAATTCCGGCCTTCTCGGCTTCAATAAGGAGCCTTGAAATGGAGGCGAGGAGACGGGGGGCCTGGCGGGGATATTTGTACAATAATGCGAGGTTGTAAAGTTCTCGTTTGAGTCCAAAAAGGCCAAGGACACCAGCCATGGGGGCATAAACCCCGAGGGTTTCATCGGAAATTTTTTGGCGTTTATGTTTGGGCATGGACTCCATGGTGCGCAGATTATGGAGACGGTCGGCAAGTTTGACAAGCATAGTTTCAAGGCGTGAGGCAGAGCCTGAGAACAGCTTGCGATGGACAAGGTTTAGAAAGGTTTTACGATCTCCCTTGAAATGTTCTATTTTGGTGCAACCATCAACAATGGCCTCTACCTTGGGACCAAATAACTCGCCAATTATTTCAAAATCAACGTCGGCAACGTCCTCAACGGTGTCGTGCAGGAGGGCCGCAGCCAGGGTTTCCTGGTCGGTGACCCCAAGCTCTTTGGCCAGAATCCGAGCGACGAGGCAGGGGTGACTAACATAGGCCTCTCCCGATTTCCGGCGCTGATCCTGATGGGCGTCAACGGCAAAGGAAAAGGCCTTCCAGAATAAGGGCGCAGTGCCATTATACTGGTTACCGAGAAGTGTTTCCATTTCCCTGGTGTATTCGGCTATATTAAAAAGAGGATCACGCATGAGTGGCCCAAACTCCTGTGATTAATAGGTATATCAAGCAAGTTGCAAGACTATCATACACAACCTTTTTCTTTTGACAACATCTTGTTGGTGCTTGCCTTGGTTGAACCTGTTATTATTCTTTGAGAATTGAGAGATGGTCAGCCTTGGATCTCGAATCTAAATGGTTAACATCCCTAAACGGTCGACAATTTACCTGTAAAGCGACTGCTGGCGTACTAAGAATACGTTATTTAAAATCAAGCCCCCCAAAAAAAGGAATCCCATGGCTAGTAGGCGTAGAAGTTTTAAGAAAAAATCAAGTGAACGTAACTATAAACGTAAATCAGGCAAAAAGACATCTCGCATTCGGGGTGACATAAACCCGGATGATCTTGTTCGTGCCATCGTTAATCTTGGTGGCAACGCTAGTAGCAAGGAAATCTGGGAAGATCTTGATTGGCCGCAGTCGGTACGCAAGGATGTATTTCTGCTCCTGCGGACCCTGGTGAGTCAGAAGGTGTTGGTGGCGGTGGATGACAAACAGTACAGGTTGCACCCAAAAGAGTTCCTGAGGGGCGAACTCACCGTGAATCCCAAGGGGTTTGGCTTTGTTAAGCTTGACGCAAAATATGGTGATGCGCCTGTCCGCGATGTCTTTGTCCCCGGTCGTTTTCTTGGTTCTGCCAGACATAGTGACCATGTTCTTATTCAGTGTGTCAGCTTGAGAAAAGGGAGGATGGAAGGACGTGTCGTTATGGTGCTCAAGCGTGGCCTTGATCGTATTGTTGGTATTCTCTCAGGTAATCTGGTGCGCCCTGATGACAGTCGTATCAGTCTTACGGTGGTGGTATCTGGAGATCTTCTGGGGGCTAGAGATGGTGATGCGGTTCTGGTTACCTTAGGTGAGACTCGGGATGATCAGAAGGTTGCCGGCAAAATTATTGAGCTTCTCGGTGATCCGTCCTCCGGCAAGGTGCAGATGCAGATGGTGATGCGAACCTACGATCTGCCCCACGAGTTTAGCCCTGAGGTTATCGCTCAGGTTGAGGCCATCTCCGACAAGGTCGAGCCTCTTGATGGTCGTGAGGATCTGCGTGATATCTTCCATGTCACCATTGATGGAATCACCGCCCGTGATTTTGATGATGCGGTTTGTGTGGAGGAAACCAAAAAAGGTTACAGGCTCTATGTCTCCATCGCCGATGTTAGCCACTATGTTAAGCCGGGAACGCCCCTTGACCGCGAGGCCTATCAGCGGGGAACCTCGGTCTATTTCCCTTCCGGGGTGATTCCCATGCTGCCGGAGCGGTTGTCCAATGGCCTTTGCAGTCTCAACCCCGATGAAGATCGCTACGCCTTTTGCGCCATTCTTGATTTTGATCAGAGCGGGAAACGCACCAGCTCACGGTTCTGCCGAAGTTTGATTCGCAGCCGTCATCGCTTAACCTACGAGTATGTGTGGGGGATGATTGACGGCACACTCAGCAAAGATGAACATATTGCCGAACTTGAAGAACCTGTCGCTCGTATGGCAAAGTTTGGCAAGATCCTTGAGAAACGGCGTTTTAGCCGGGGTGCTATCGGTTTTGAACTGCCCGAGGTCGAGATCATCATGGGCGATGATGATCAGGTTGAATCGTTGTTTAGGCGCGAGCGCAACGCCGCCCATAAGCTGATTGAAGAGTTTATGTTGGCTGCCAATGAGGCGGTGGCAGCCCATCTTGCCGAGAAAAATGTCGGCATCCTGTACCGTATCCATGAGACCCCGGATCCTTTGAAGGTGGAGGATTTTGCCAAATTTGCCTCAAATTTTTTAAGCCCCATGCCGGAGAATTCCATTTCCCCCCAGTGGTTTAATAAGATCCTTGATCTGGCCCGGGATACCCCACGGGAATATGTGGTGAACAATCTCCTGCTCCGCACCATGAAACAGGCGCGCTATAGCCCGGAGAATGTCGGCCATTTTGGCCTGTCAGCAGAGTTCTATGCCCACTTTACTTCACCCATTCGTCGCTATCCTGATCTCCAGGTACACCGCGCCCTGGCAAGTTATCTGGCGGGCGACAAACAGCACCTGAAACAGGTGGGTAAACTTGCTGATATGGGTGAATACCTGTCCAAGCGGGAGCGCATTGCCATTGATGCTGAGCGCGATATCAGTAACCGCTTAAAGGCCCGCTACATCGCCCAGCATATTGGTGAGACTTTTCAGGGTATTATCTCCGGCGTCACCTCATGGGGACTGTTTATTGAGCTTGATATGATGGTCAGTGGTGTCGTGACCATTGATGCCTTAAGTGATGATAATTATTTCTTTGAAGAGAATATGCACCGTCTGGTCGGGCGCCATACCGGCAAACGCCATCAGCTCGGCGATCTGGTCCTTGTCCGGGTGGAACATGTGGATCTTGCCACCTTCCGGGTTAATTTTGTCATGGAGGAGGAAGAGGGGGAGGGCTGAAAGCTGTTCTCCGGTTGCTGACAGGATTATAGGCTGGATAGTTGCCAGTTGATTCCCTGTTTGTCCTGCTTGTGTAGATAGGCGTTGGTCTGTGAAAAATGCTGGTTGCCAAAAAAACCACGGTGAGCCGAGAGGGGGGATGGGTGAACGGATTGTAGTACCAAATGGCGTTTCCGGTCGATGATCGCCCCCTTTTTCTGGGCAGAACTTCCCCAGAGTAAAAAGACCAGCCCATCATGTTCGCGGTTCAGGGTCTGTATAATCGCATCGGTAAATCTCTCCCAGCCCTTGTTCTTGTGGGAGGCGGCCTTGGCTCTTTCCACCGTGAGAACATTGTTCAGGAGAAACACCCCCTGTTCGGCCCAGGAGTTAAGGCAACCGTGACTGGCGGGGGGGATGCCAAGGTCGTTGTTGATTTCTTTATAGATGTTTTTAAGGGATGGGGGGATGGGTACGCCGGGCAGCACCGAAAAACAGAGACCGTGGGCCTGTCCGGGGCCATGGTACGGGTCCTGGCCGATAATAACCACCTTCACCCGGTCAAAAGCCACCAGATTCATAGCGTTAAATATATTTTCTCCTGCCGGGTAGATAGTCTTGCCCGCCTGTTTTTCGGCAAGGAGAAATGACCGGAGTTGTTGCATGTACTCCTGTTCAAATTCTGAGCCAATTCGTTTTTTCCACGAATCTCTCAGTTGAACACGATCCTGTATTTCCGACATGGTCTGGTACCTGACAGTGATGGATTTGTGTTTTTTTACTGCAAAGGCCAAGAGCTGTTACCTCTGTCCCTTGACACCTCCTTAGTGATGTCCTTATCCTTAACACTTAATTGCTGTTTTAGGGGTTAGAAATATATCGACGATTGTTGCTGAACTAGCTATCTGTATAGTGTTGTCTGTTATGTTTGGCTCAAAATATGCTGGGCAAAATAAAAAAAATGGAGAGAAAATGATGGAAAAACATACATTGTTTATGCTCAGTCCGTGGACTGAAGATAATGGCGCTGGCCCATACTACTGCCCCGACTGTGGTGTCGTGGAAGGATTCCTGTATTATTCACCCGAAATAAGGGCAGAAATTGAGATAGTTTCAGTGGATTTCCCGCGCCCACGGGTAGAAATTGTAGAACTCCTTGGCTTGGAACATCAGGGTAGTCCGGTACTTATTCTGGCCGAAGGTGCAACGCCTCCGGCAGAGGCATTGCAAAGTATGTCCAGCGGAAGATATTTTATAAACTACCCCATTGCTATATGCAATTTTTTAGGGAAGCTGTACGGCGGAGTCTTGCCTCACCCGTAGTCGGTTGATGTTGCAGAAGTCCTACGGGTGGGCTCCATCTCTAGAATAGTTTCTCCTGTACCTGTTTACTCTAAGCATAGCGCTTACGTTTGCCAGATACGGTCATAATCGTGAAAACATCACAGCACGTAAAATTCCAAATCAGGATCAATATACTTCCCAAGGCCGATGATCTCTGTTTTCTGTAAACATTTTTCGCAGAGAGGGATATATTTAATACCGTCATGGTTATGTGAAATAACACGATTTATGCGCCATTTGAGCTCCGCAAAAGAGGCGAGGGTGACTTCAATTTCAAATTTTGATTTTTGGACACGAATGCCATAATCTTTCATTATTTTAGCCACTCTGTATAATCGTTTGGGGTGGCTGATGTCGTAAATGGCAAGCATCTTCATTGTCTTAGATAATAACCCAGTCCAGTTGACTGAAGGTGATTCCTCTCCCTTGAATTTCTGCCTGTGCCATACACCGGGAACAGGCCCGGTAAATACGGACAGAATCCTCCTGCAGGTTCAGGTTGTCCCGGCAGTAGTGGCGAATAAGTCGGACTTCAGTGGGGTCAAGACGACATTCAAAGACAGAGTATTGGGAACGCACCCCAAGTTCTTTTAAAAATTTGTGGAATTTGCTTCGCTGTTTATTACTGACAATATCATAGGTGATCACTGTATTCATAATGCACCGGCTATTTGAGCAAAAGTGGCACGTAATAGCCCAATTTCCCCTCCACAACTTTACGGTATTCTCCTGCCTGGGCAATTAAGGCATCACCATAGGTTATTTTACGGTCATAGGGCTGGTAATGGAACTCGGTTGTCATTTTGCGTTCAAAATTTTCAAGAACCCTGGTGAAAGCCTCCGAAGTAAGGCGTACAGGTCGCTTTCCGGTTGTGTCGTTTTCCACTTGATTCGGGTGATCTTCGATCTGTTGCTCCGGTTGGTCGAACAGGTCGGAACTGGTATCGCTGATAAAGCCGTACGGGTCAGCCGAGACATCAGGCTCCACCTTTTTTGTGTCCAAAGCTGCGGGAGACTGGAGTTGCTTTATCTGTTCATGGTCAATGATGAAATCCTGGTTTTTTAAAATCCCGAGATTAAAGAGTGAGAGAGTCAGGCTGTCAACAATGATAGTTCTGAACTCCTCCATCAGGTCAAGGGCCAGGGAGGTTCTGCCGTAGTCTGGGGTATGGAGAAAGGCCGGATACGGGTCAAGATGATTGATGCGGATAGCAGCGTAAACTCGGTTAAATAAAAAGGTATACAGCAGAGACAGCACTGAATTGACGGGATCAGTGGGTGGTCGTCTCACCCGTCTGCGAAAGCCCTGATCCCTGTTAAACCCACGGCCAAAGACACTGAAGTAATGGGCACTGGCTAAACCCTCATAGCCACGAATGCTGTCGATGGAGTCTGCCTTGGCAAGGCTTATGTGTAGTTTTTTTATTTCGCTCGCCTTAAACCCCGGTTTCCTAATTTTTTTACTGCGCTTCATCCGGTGCAGCAGGGTTGTCATATTACGCATCTTGCCCTCAACAACTCGTCTGGCAAAATCAAGGCCGAAATTCGGATCATGGAGCAGGTCAAACTGTTTGATTCTCAAGAAAATATTTTTTGGTTCCGGCAATTCAAAGCGACCTCGGTAACGCCCGTCTTTGGTGAGGAAGATGGTGTCAATCCCTGCCCGGAGGAGGAGGGAGCGGGCCGGGGCAGTGAACTCCACATTGCCAAAGAGCAGAAGCTGTTCAATCTTGTCGACAAAAAGGGTGTGGTAGGTATCATCTCCTTTTTTGACCAGAAGATGCCTGCCTTCCTTGATGATCCTGCTGCCCTGGGTGGTGATGTAGATTCTCATGTGATCCACATTTTAAGTTTTGTGGACAGGTCGAGTAGTTCTCTGCCGTGTATAACCTGGATGTGCAACAGCTTGGCCCTGGCTAAGCTGTATTTGTTAAGCTCACGTACCGAACAGAGCATGGTTTTACCAAATAAACCACCGGTTTGGTCGGCAAGGGAATCCAGTTCATAGAGTGCTTCTTTCCCTTTGGTGGAAAATTCTGTGTTCTGATCCAGGTTGGCTGTTTTGCAGGAAATAATATGCAAACGATTGCGATGGCAAAAGAGGACATCCAGTTCATTGGTGGTGGGTCTGTTTTTATGGTCATTCCAGCTTATTTCAACATTTTGCAAGGGTTTAACTCCTTTTAACCCCAGATCCCGGACGGTTTCAGCAACGTACTCTTCCAGCCATCCGCCATGACAGAAAGACAGTTTTTCAGATGATGGTATATTAAATATGCCGTCCCTTGTGCGTTGTCCTGCCTCACACTGTTCGAGAATATCCATAAGCTGTTCACCTGCCTCCCCAAGCTCTGCAAGCGATACTGTGGCGTAGGTTTTATTGCTGTGTTTACTCATAATACTGTTGAATTGCCCCATGATGTTATCCGTCGTGGTCATTAGGGCGCAGAGGCGATGTAGCCCTTTTTTCTTGTTGGAGCTGTTGCGGACCGGCTCACTGGCTTTGATCTGTTTGCCGTAACTGCCAAGATACTCCCCGACCTGAATAAGGTCATCGGGGATCGAGGTTTCCTGTTCCTGTGGAGCAAGTTGCAACAAGCGGTCATGGGCCGTATCAAGATAGATTATTTTTGGCGAATCTTCGGCAAAATAGAAACTCTGGAAGGCGGCCAAGGCCGTAATTTTCGTGCCACCTGTTGCATTCAGCACCAGCCCCTCAGGATTTGTGTTGATGATTTCATTGACCATCTGTGAAACTGTTGTGAACCCATAAGGGTCTATCTTGAGATAGTTGACCTGGATACCGCGTGGCTGAACCTGTGCCTTGAGCCAGTCGGCCTCTTGTTGCATTTGTTCAGAAATAAGAAAAATAGCTCGAGCTGGTTTCTCCATAAGTAAGGGAACCAGGTTGCCAATGGGTTGTTTGGAAATCAGACACACATGGGTAGACATTATTTCTCCTCTATGGCTTGGTAACAGCGGAACCGGACGTGGTTGAAACGGTGGGTCATTTTAACGGAGCCATCTATGCTGTGTTGCTCTTCGGCCTGTCGTCTGGTGGTGGAATAGATAGGGATGTGTCCCTGTTTAAAGGCAAAACGCACCATAAGATAGGTGGCACCAAAATCCCCTTGGATGAGAACATAATCACCGGCCGTGCCATTTTTTAGAAGCCAGTTTTGCACGGTTACATAGTTATGGGTCTGAGAAAGGTCAGCAATATCCGGGGGGATATTGGCCCACATTTCTCTCAGGTCGACCGGTGGAGTAATGATCTCTTTGATGTGGAGATTCTCTTTTGCGTCCGTAATCTGGGTTGGGGTAAGGCTATGGTTAAAGAGTATAATCAGGTTTGCCATTTCTAAATTTATGATCTCCATTCAATGGTCTGTGAAATATCGATTTTATGGTCATTTTCGTCAAAGTTAACCTCCCACGAACCCCCACTGCCACAGAGAGGGCCTGCCTGATACCCCACTGAAATAGTAAAGGGTTCATTGTCTTCTGGTTCATATATGGAAAATTCGAAACCATAATCGTCTGTCTCGGTAACACATTGATCGGTTTGCAAGAGTATCGTTTCGATACCCACATTTTTTTCCAGTTCTTCAACAATCAACTGGGATTCTGTAACGCCTGCCGGGATAAATTCGTCCATTTTGGCAGCTTGGGTATGGGCATGGGCAGCTGAATAAAATTGATCAAACGTGTGGTACCCAGAATTCGGATAGATTCTTTGATTTGTCGTTGTCTCATGTTGAGCATTAATATCTACCTGTAATGTAAACTTTCATAGGTGCTGTAAATAACGTCGTAATCCCTTTTTAAATCAGGTCTGTTCCTTCAAGATAACGTTTAAACTCAGGGGCCAGCGGGATTTGTAACACCCAACTGCGATTAACCTGAGAACTGAATTACAAGGCCGAGCTTCAAAAAACAGCACTGCCCGCTGGTCGCCTGGAGTGCTGGGTTGGACGGGATTCGGCAAGG
>JAJRUT010000108.1 GCA_024277655.1 Deltaproteobacteria bacterium
ATAAAAACAGACCCCTTCTATGTGATGACCGGGGAAACACCGCGCCAGCTTACCACCCCTAGCCACAGGGCATATTTAAAGATTACTGAGGGTTGCTCAAACTCCTGCACCTACTGCATGATCCCCTCAATACGAGGCCCTCTGCGCTCGCGAACCATTGCCGACATTATCCCGGAAGCCAAACTTTTAAGTACAAGCAACATCAAGGAAGTCACCCTGGTCGGTCAGGATCTTACCGCCTACGGTTTTGATTTTGGTGCTAAAGGCGATCGCCTTGAAGATCTGGTGCAAGCCATCATTAACGAGACAACATTTCCCTGGCTAAGACTCCTCTACCTCTACCCAACCAGATTGCCCAACGCACTCCTGGAAATGATGGCGAGTGAAGAGCGACTCCTCTCCTATCTTGATATCCCCCTCCAACATGTATCGGATACCGTTTTAAAGAGAATGAAACGCCCCTTTGGTCAGAAACATATCCATGATGTGGTGGAACGTATCCGCAAGATCGTGCCTGATGCCGCTATCCGCACCACCTTTATGGTTGGTTTCCCAGGGGAGACCGACAGCGACGTGGAAATTATCGCTGATTTTATGAAAGACTACCGTTTAAACAACGTTGGCATCTTCACCTACTCCAATGAGGAGGGGTGCCAGGCTGAATTTTATCCAGACCAGATTGAAGAATCGCTAAAACAGGAAAGGTTTGACTATCTTATGGAAATACAGTCGGAAATATCCATGGATCTAAACCAGCGCTACGTTGGTCAGACCCTTGAGGTACTGGTGGAGGGAATCAGCTCTGAAACAGAGCTACTACTCGAAGGGAGAACCCGTTTTCAAGCGCCAGAGATTGATGGCTGCGTATACATTGCCGATGGTGAATGTCAGGCGGGGGATCTGGTGCAGGTGGAAATCACCGAGGCCCACCCGTACGATTTGGTGGGAAATATTGTTATAAAGGCAGAAGATAGAGAAAATAAAGAAGGTAAAGAATAGAAGGAATATAGCCCCTTTCCCCACCTTCCTTACCCCTTAAAGCTTATACCTCATCCCCTATCACCCCTGCAAAAGAGAGCTAATCTGCGCCTTATTCACCTTACCCGCCTGTACCTGGGCAAAGACCTGGGCCTCCTGCAACACCTTCATCCGCGCCAGATTCATTGTTTCTTCAGCAAAATCAAGATCACCAATCTGTGACTCAGCCGCCTGAAGATTGACCTGGGTTGTCATCATGGTATTAACCGAGGCCGTAAACTGATTCTGGCTGGAACCGATACCGGAACGCACGGTGTTCAAATCCGTAAGCGCCGCATCGATAATACCAATGGCCTCTTGCGCCCCTTCAAAGGTAAGAACATTAATATCAGCTAACCCCTTACCATCCACATTACCCAACTGACCAGGACTGGTGGACCCTATGGAGATATCAATAGTCTGGCCGGATTCCGCCCCAACCTGCACCTGTTTGCCCGAGAAATTACCAGACAATAGTTTCTGACCATTAAACGAGGTGGTATCGCTGATATTCCCTAGACTTTCAAGCATCTTGTTAATATCATTCTGAATGGCCTGCCGGGATTCCGGGGTCTGCACATCACTGGCCGCCTGAATCGCCTTTTCACGAATGGTCTGCAGGATACTGGTCGACTCCCCTAAGGCCCCATCCGCCACCTGCAAAAGAGAAATAGCATCATTGGCATTGCGAATAGACTGACCCAAACCACGGACCTGACTATTTAGGGAGTCAGAAATGACCATGCCGGAAGCATCATCAGCCGCCCGGTTAATCCTACGCCCGGTGGACAGCTTATTAAGCGAATTATCCAAAGCCGCCGAAGTCCGGCGCAGATTAATATTGGCAAACTGCCCAGCGTAGTTATTGATTCGTAAACTCATATCTATCCTCCGAAATATTTTAAACTATCAGGATATCACAGAGAAAATATAACCAACAAAAGAGATGATACAAGAACTAAATGGTGAGGATGCGGACAAAGAAGAGGAACACGCTGAAATAATTAGTTTTTAATTTAAGAAAAACCTCACTCAGCCCTCCGGCAAAAATGAGGCCAGAGCCGCTTTAACGGGCTCGGGCTCAAGACGGTTGATACAGCGCGGGTCGGTGCATTTCTTCTTGATACAAGGCACGCACACATCCTGGCCCCGCAGTACCACAAAATGATCGCTACGCGGCCCCCACTCCTTATCATCGGCGTAGGAAAACATGGCCACCACAGGCGTACCCACGGCTGCGGCCATATGCATCGGCCCACTGTCGTTGCCAAGAAAGACACTACTTCGCTCAAGCAGGGGGAAGAGTTCCCCCAATGACAACAGGCCGGCAAAACTGACGGCGGGGCGAGCAAGACGCGCCATAATTGCCTCGGCCCGAGTGACCTCAGCCGGGCCACCAACAAAAACAACCTTGCAACCTCGCGCCGTGAGCCAGTCAACCACCTCGACAAAACCCGAAACAGGCCACAACTTCTGCAGTCGTCCGGCCCCCGGGTGAATGGCCACCAGTTGTTCTGTAAACTCAATTCCGGCCTCCAGCAACAGCCGATCCACCTTACCCTTCTTGTTTTTCTCAGAGGGAAAACAAAACATTTCCTGGTTTACTGTGGCCCCGGCAGCCTCAGCAATGGCAGCATAGTCAAAGACCTTATGTGGCTCTACGGGGCATTTGGCCTTATGGGTGTAAACCTCTGGCCTTCCTGGTCTAAACTTTGACAAGCGAATCCCGGCCCCAGAAATTTTGGTCAAGGTGGCCGATGTTGACCCTCCCTCTATGTCAATTGCAAGATCAGGAGAAAGCTGCTGAATTTTGCGCATAAACTTACAGTAAGCCCATGCCCTGGAAAAAACATTGCCCCGATGAATCTTACGCCGTGGATACAACAGAACGTACTTTGGCTCAAGAAGCGTCTCAACAATCTCCTTGAAGGCCGCATCAATAACAAAATAATGGGGAACATCCAGAAAATGATCACGCAAAGCAACCAGAGCCGGCAACGACACCACCAGATTACCAATATGGCAATCCGGCATCAGGGTCAGAACTTTTTTTATGTGTTGTGTATCAATCATCCTGTGAAACACTTGGAATTGCCACCTGAGGGCCTATAAAAAAATAACATGATCAATCTTGCATCGTTATTTCCCTACAGACCCTAACTTCAGTCAAATTTAAGATGTATAACCCAAAGTGGTCTTATACCTTGATATGTTTTTTTGAATTAATCATAAAGCAATCCATTTCTACCACCGAAAAATCATCCTTCCTACTAATTGGATACAGACCTGTAACGACAAAGCCTGCCTCTTCATATATCCTAAGAGAATCTAAATAATGTGGCATTTTTGCGTAAATTGGAATTACCGAAATTTCCGACAAGATACAATCAATATGACCCAGGGCGTCCGCTGCTCCGGCAAATACTTCCAGGTCATACCCTTGCGTATCCATTTTTAAAAGAATATTTCTTTTTGCAAAATTGGCTATTTTTGTTGTCACATAGTTGGAAATTGTCCTGATATCAACTTTTTCAGTTTGCAAGACCTTAATTTTCTCATATTTTTCCTTTCCACAATCATTGGGGACAAGAAAAGAAGACAAATCGGATGATTCGGTTATATGAATCGACTCCTCACCCGAAACACTTCCCATTGCCAGGTTATACGAGGACCATTTTTTATCATTCAGACAAACTTGACTCAACTCCTCAAAAGTCTTACTTACTGGTTCAAATGAGTGAATTTCACCCCTGTACCCTTCACTTCGAAGTTTAAGCCCAAATTGCCCTTTATTTGCCCCTACATCCAACACAATATCAATTTTCCTACGGTTAATTAAATTAATCATATGAGAATTGGATGTCGGATGTTTCCTGCGTTTAACCAATTCATAACCAAACATTTTTGCTATCACTCTATGCAGTTTCATTGCGCCAATCCTCATAACGATTCATTATATGTGAGTTCAAACGAGCTGTTCCAGACTTGAGGCCATCTTACAAAATAGCAGTTTTGCAAGGCACCCTTGATATTAATGGTTAAGCCAACTATGTTCTACAGGAAATGTATCTGTATTTTTTTATAACAGGACAGCATCCTTAATACTATACTCCTCTCAAAGATTGCCAAGGCGCACGACAGTAAATGCCACCCCCCACCCAAGATAAACATGAGCAAAATCTAGAACAATTTGCCCTGGCGGCTGTGCGTGAATACAACGCAAACAGGTCATTTGCTCCAGAAAAGCATTACACCATCCAACTCCCCACAGGAGAATTAAGACGTCTGCATGGTGGTGGTCGGGCAGATGTTTATCTGTTGAACTATCAAAATAAACGCTATTGCCTCAAATGGTTTCATGACTCACGTCTTATTTCCAGATTCAGAAATGCCCTGAACCTCAGCAAGGCCAAGCAATCCTATGCCATCAGCCAAAAACTGCAACAGCTAAGGATCAATGCCCCCAAGATCATTGGAGTTATCCAGCCTAGCCGGTTTGGTTCACCACTGCTTATTATGGAAATGCTGGACGGGTGCCAGCAACTAAACCTCATGCTGGAGGAATGGAAAAATCACACCGCCGATCTCTGTGACTACCCATCATTTTTGCAACTGGCTAAACAATTTGGCACCTTCACTAGAAAACTGCACCAAAACGGGGTATTGCACCGGGACTTTTCACCCAGGAATGTGTTGGTCCAGCACCAACGAAACATCTTTGAGTTTTACCTCATCGATCTGGAAGATGTCTACTTTGGTACAGATAGCTCAGACAATATAGCCCATTTCAACGACCGCTTGCCGCGTTATCTCAGCCCAGCTGAATGTTGCGTTTTTCTTACACATTTCCAGGCGGCCTATAAGCAGACAGCCCCTTAAGCAACCAAAGCTACCCAAGCTTACGGAAGCTTAAATAAAACAAGAGAACCCAACCGTTTTGTATCCCAGGATGTGACCTCAACAAAACCGGCCTTTTGCAAAACCTGCAACTCCTCGGTACTACAATTTTTTTCATCCCAGACAAAATAATCGGCATCTAATCTTTTCAATTTGCCAACAAGGTCTCCACCATGCTCACCCTCAAGCAGTGAATACTGAGAAAAACATGGTGTTGTTTGCACATCAAGGTTGGCAAAGACATTGGTGTATTCAACCCTCTTGAAAAAAGCCACCACATGAATCTCCTCGGCACTACCCTCACGGGCGCCGATAAATTCGCCAACCTCCCGAAAAATAGCCTTATCAGCTCGACTATGCTTGAGATTCTTGGGTAGTGTCGCCACTAAAAAGAGGCAGGATAAACCAAGCAGAATAGTGACTCGTCCCCAACCCTTTTTATCTTCAAGATACGCCACAAAGCGTTTTAAACCAAAACCGAAGAAAACGAGCAGTGGCAGGTAACTAAGAACAATAAACCGAGCCGACATAAACCAGGAAAACATCTCCTGGAGCATGACAAGTCCAAAGCCACCCATCCCCATCACCAGAAGATAGCGAAGTTTTACATCGTCCCGTAATTTCTTCCACACTCCCTTAAAGCCAAAGATAAAAAACAGGGCAAAGGGGTAATAGGCCATGCTAATCCACAGCATCAGCGTATCTCCAAAGGCAATCCAGATCAGCAAGTTGCGGCATTGCTTAAAGAAACCAACCGGCACACCGGCAAGGGTGTCCGTATATCCCCCTTGTCCCAGTTCACGCAAACCATCACGAATCTGACCATAGGCATCAAGACTCCTCTGGAGTTCTGCAAAGATATCCCTGGCAAAAATGCTCTTTAGCGACACATCACTACTCATCAGAAGAAATACACTACCTATCACGCCAAACACCAGAAAAGGGCTTACAAACCATAAGAGGTCTTTTATTTTGCGATTAGATTCACCAAGAACAAGAATAAAAATCGGCGTTAAAAAGATAAGAGCCACGGCATCAACTCTGGATGTCGCCGCAATCACATAGGCTAGACAGCTTCCGGCCAGAAACAGCCCCCGCCTCTTTCTAGCAAATGAGGCCACAAACAGGGCCAGACCCAGGGCAACAAAAAACCAGAACAGCGGGCCACGAAGCACCTCACTTGAAGTTTTGACCAAAAAGGGATTTAGCGCGGCAAGGAGCAAGACAACGGTGGCAATCTGCCGATCAAAAAAATGCCGGAGGATATAGTAGAGAGGAATAAGGGTTGCGGTACCGAAGACAAAGGACGCCGTCTTGGCAGCAATCACCCAGTGACCCATTAGCCAGTAAAAGGGCTGAACCACAACCGGATACAGGTGTGGATAGGGGTAGCAGGTAATCAGCCGGTCAAACTCGCCAAGGTAAAGGGCCTTGGCCTGCTGGAGATAGACGATGCCATCACTGTTAAACAAAAGACTTGAGAAATAAAAGGCGTAAAGCCGAAATCCAGCGCCAATAAGAAGGACATAGAGGGCCGGAAGATAAATATCTTTACGTTTACAAAATGCGTTAATCATTGAGACAAACCAGAGGTTAAGGTCGATGTGACAAAGGCCGCAATCCCCTTGGCCCGATTTTCCCATGAAATCTGTTCGGCCCTGAGCCTAGCGCGGGTGGTCATTTCTTCATACAGGTCAGGATCATCCAAAAGATTTTTCACAGCCGAGACAAAACCATCCACGTCATCAGGAGACACATAGGTGCCGGCATCCCTGAGTACCTCGTGGACCGAGGGCAGATCACTACCAATGGCGGGGATACCGTGGGAGAGATAGTCTAAAGCCTTTACCGGACAGGTCAGATAGCGATTATAATAGGTGTCCTGTAACATAACAATGCCAAGGCTGGCTTGCTCGGCAATCGCCTTTTGCAGGACATTTGGGGGCTGAAACGGCACGAATTCAACCATATCGGCAACCCCCAGATCACGGGCTTTTTGTTCAAACAGAGGGATATTCTTTTTCTTCCCGCCCCAAAAAGCGATTCTGACATTGTGTTTTGCCAGCCTTACTGCCACCTGCATAAGAAACTCAACCCCCTTTGAGCCGTGGAGGTGGCCCACATACATCAGCTTACGCCTCTTGCGGATAGACACGGCACTGGCCTGATTCACCTGGGGTTTTGTTCCCAAAGGAAAGGCGCAGATGGGGCTTTTCGGAAAAACCTGCTGATAGCGCCCCTGCTGGGCTTCGGTAATACAGATGAGACCATCTAAACGGGGTAAAAAGACATGTTCAAGAACCTTTTCCCGATAATGCTTGCTTGTCTTATGGCTGACCCAGGAGAGATCAGCATAAAAATCATGCAACTCAAAATAACCATTTACTCTCGGATTCCGGCACAGCAGGGAAAGCCATGGTAAAAAAGTCGAATCCCTGGTAATCACCGCCACCTCATCGCGCCGGGCAAGATCTTTAATCAAGCGCCAGGCATGACTGAAAACCGAAAAACGATGGGTTCCCATAAACCGGTAGGGACTAATCAGATGCACCTGCAAGGTATCTCGAACCTCTAGTCCATAAAAACAACCAAGATCGTCATCGACGTTTGAATCATCACCACCCCCCACACATAGATAGGTCTCGTACCCCAACGTTGCCAGGGACACCGCATTATGGGTCACCATATTGATGATTGGCCCGGAACTCTTCCAACTCCTCTTATTGACAAAAACAAAAATCATGATGCATTCAAGCCTTGGCGGTCATTTGGTATCTTCTGTCGACCCTAGGGGAGCAACACTCATGGTGCGATAGAGATCCTGGTAGGTATCAGAGCCTTGCAACAGCTCCTCATGGGTTCCCACAGCCACTATCTCGCCCTGATCCATCACCAGTATGCGATCGGCATGGCGCACGGTGGACAGACGATGGGCCACAACGATGGTGGTGCGATCAAACATGATCTTTTCCAGCGACTTCTGGACAAGATTCTCATTGACCCGATCAAGGGCCGAGGTGGCCTCGTCAAGAATAAGGATGGGCGGATTCTTGCAAATTGCCCTGGCAATGGCAATCCGCTGACGCTGACCACCGGAGAGATTCAAGCCGCGCTCGCCAAGCATTGTCGCAAAGCCGTCAGGAAGCTCCATAATATCCCGGTAGATATGGGCCTTCTTGGCGGCATCTTCAATCATTTCAGTGGTGACATCCGGCTTGCCAAAGGCGATATTCTCAGCAATGGTGCCGCTGAACAAAATAACATCCTGACTCACAAGCCCGATGAGTTTTCGCACATCTTTCAGGTCAATATCCCGCAGATTATGCCCATCAATCAGCACCTCCCCCTTAGAGGGATCAAAATACCGGGGAATCAGGTCAATCAGGGTAGATTTACCACCGCCACTGCCACCAACAATGGCCAAAAGTTCGCCTTTGGTGATGGTTAAATCAATATCCTGCAGGGCATAATCATCCGTATCGCTATAACTGTGATAGACCTTTTTAAATTGAATATTCTTTTTAAAGGTAGGCAAAGGCGCCTTGCCACCGCGCTCAACGTCCAACCCCTCCACCCATTCCAGACGCTCTATGGCGGCAAAGGTCTCCTGAAAGGTGACGTAGGCATCACCAATCTTTTTAATTGGTGGGAAGACCAGCACCACGGCACCTAAGGCCAGACAAAAATCACCATAGGTCATAACCCCTTTATCAACCAGATTGCTGCCATACAAGGTGATTAAACCAAGCCCCACACCACTCAAAATATCCGTCAAAAACTTTACCAACTCCCGCACACGGATCACATCCACTTCACGCTGGAAGTTGACCTGATTTTCCGTAGCAAATTTAGCTGAAAAATTCGGCTCATTGGTAAAGATCTTCACCACCCGCAGGCCAATCATGGTCTCACTGACCTGGTGGGTGATTTCCGAGATAGACTGCTGGGCCAAGTGTTTTAAACGCTTCACCCTGACCCCAAGACGTTGGGTCATACCCACCATCCCCGGCAACACTACCAGGGCCAGTAAAACCAGATCCCAGCGGGTGTACAGGGCAATTCCCAAAAAGATAAAGACCTTGGGAACCTCTTTTAAAAATGTCAGTAGGGTACCTGAAACCAAGGGCCTAAGAAGATTTACATCGTTTGTGATTCTGGAAATGATTCGCCCGGAGGATTCGGACTCAAAGGCCGACAGGGGCAAACAGACAAGATGGTCATAAATTTTGACTCGCATATCCCGAACAATGGTGAGCGAGGCGGTGCGCATCAGTACTGAATACAACATGTTACAGATGGCCCGCACCAAAATAAGGCCAAAAATCATAAAGGGCAACCAGGCTAAATCGACATGTTCCTTGGAAGCAATGACGAAATCAATGATTGGCTTGATCAGTAGGGCAAGCTTACCCTCGGCGGCGGAGGCCCCCAGGCTAAAGGCCAGGGCGACCAGAACGATACGTATATGGGGCCTGACGAACCGCCACACCTTTTGACCAAAAAGGGCTTTTATGGATACTTTTGCCATGGTACTCGCAAAGGGAAATTAATTAGAGAAATCTCAGCAACAAAGGGGCTGATAGTAGTGTAGAACCGCAGTTATCGCAAGGAAGAGTTTATCCGCCGCTTTCGGTTTCTGGCCTGCCTCTTTGCAGTGTGTCTGGCGATCCTCTCTGTTTTGGCACAGGTCCACTGGTACTGGATTTTTTCAAAAAGACTCAACGGCTGATCCACCTTGTCGCAATAGACGTGGAACAAAAACAACCGTTCGGCATTCGAAAATACCTGATTCTCCCGACTGGAATAGTTAAATTCAGCCAAGGCCTTAATGGGCCAGCGAATTTTTTGCCATGATCTTTGATCCACCCGCTGCAAGTCAAAAAGGGCCATATCCGGAACACCTGCCTCGAAACCATGGAGCAGAACATGGGTGGCATTAAAATCCTGATGGTTAAATCCTGACTGGTGCATACGCCTGGCGTAAGTACCAACGGCTTTAAGGATATTCAGCCGTTTCATCTTGTTTTTTTCCCCCAGAAGAACCTCAGGGGTATGACGAATCAGCTCTTCAAGCTGGACAAAGGGGGCAAAATCTTCGGTGATGAAAAAAGACTCCACCCTGCCATCGGCAAGAAACCTCTCCCCCATGGCAACAGGATTTGCCGTGGCCAGCCCATGGGCCCGAAATGCATGAAAGAAGGCAAATTCCTTCCCCCCTTCAGAGCACCACCTGTACGATGTACCCGCAAGTTTTCCACCCTTGAGCCTCGTTTCCCGTTCATGCCGTTTTAGATACAACACCGATTCCGCCAGAGCAAAGCGCAGCACCGAACGATCCGCCTGGTGCTTCACAACAGTCCCACCACCAAGATCATAAATAGCTTGAAAAGAATCCAGCCCACATGTTGCAAAGAGCGCCTGATAGGCTTGGTTTATCACCACAAACCACTCCTCACCCTTTGCCCCTCCACATATATCGACAAGTTTAACCGGCAGCGCTAAATCCATCAGACACCTGCCTTTTTCTGGGCTACCAGGGCGGTAATAAGTGCCACCGCCGCTTCAGGTCTGCTATAAAGATCCACCCGGTCGACGTAGGATGCGCCGTTATTGCCATAAATACGCAGACGCTCTGTGTCGAGCATTGCCTGCAACTGCTCATTCATCTCCTCTTGGCGAAACGGCTCGGCCAAAACCAGTCCAGCCTCGGCCTTTTCCACGTGGAATCCATACCCACAGGTTCCACTTGCCAGAACAGCACAACCAGCCACCATCGCCTCCAGAATCACATTGCCAGTATTTTCAGATACCGCCGGATGCAGGAGAAGATCAGCCGCCGCAAGGAAACGAGGAACATCCTGCCGACCGCCAAGAAAATGTACCTGCTCAGTAACGCCTAATTTGCCAGCAAGACGCACATACTTTCGCGCCTTGCCCTGACCGATAATAAACAGCTGGCTATGACAACGTTGCTCTTCGTCCAGACCAGCCAAAGCGACAAGGGCACGGGCAACGCCTTTTCTGCGAAAATCAGAACCGATCATCAGCAGCATAAAATCATCATCGCTGACCCCAAACTCAAACCGTACCTGCCTGCGGTTTTGCGCTGTATTCGCTGCGATGATCCGCTCCTTGTCGATGCCCGGTGGCAGATAATGAAAGCGTTCCTCAGGGGTGCCATACACCTTGATATAGTTCTTCTTTTCTACGCCTGATAGATACATAATATGGGTTTTGGAATCTCTACCGAACACGGCCCGTTCAAACTGGCAATAGGCTCGGTAACGTGGCGTCAGACGCGATAAAAGCCCGCGCCTCTTTGCCACATCCAGCACATAGCACACATCAGCGTTATAGTATAAATCAAGGCCTGGCATACGATTAAAGCCCACCACCAGATCAAAGGCTGACGGGGCAAACTGCCGGTGAAAATTGTTTACAAAAGACCGGGCCCGGCCGTGATTACTCCAGCCGGTAAACGGCACCAGGGTAAGAGTTGCCCCTTCGGGTTTCTCCCCCTGCCAGGACATGGTGAATATATGCAGATCAAAACCTTCAGTAAGACAGGCTTTAACAATACGCAGAAAATTCTTTTCCATCCCCCCGTAGGGATAATAATTGTTAATTAAAAAGGCCAGTTTCATCCAGAACGACCCTCCATAAGCTGCATGGTCGCATCAACCACCTGCGCCACTGAAATGGTATCCATACATTCTTTATTGTGGCTTCGGGGACACTCACGCTTAAAACAGGGACTACAGGGGAGATTACTGCGGAGCACCTGATGGCCTGCGCCATACGGTCCGGTGCGCCAGGGTGCCGTGGGGCCAAACAGGGCCACAACGGGAGTATCCACGGCAGCACCAATATGCATGGGCCCGGTATCGGTGGAAATCAGAACATCGGCCTGTCTGTAGAGGGTGGCAAGCTCTTTTAAACTGGACTTACCGGTCATATCCAGAACGGAATAAGCCATACGCTCGGCAATAGCCCTATTTGCCTCCATGTCCCCCGGCCCACCACTTAAAACCACAAAGCACCCCTGCTCAACCAGACGATCCGCCACCTGCACAAACCGTTCATCGTCCCAAAGTTTTGTATCCCAGGTGGTTTGCGGATTAATCACCACAAGGGCTTGAGTGCCGCCGTGAAAACCGGCTTTTTTGAGTAGGCCGCCTATTTTGTACTGCAACAGATCGGTGATGGGGAAATTATAGACCACATCCGGGCAATCAAGCCCTATCTCTCTAAGAAGAATCAGGCCCCGATCCAGGGCATGAATTTCCATATCAACGGCAGGAATACGTTCACTTAAAAAGAGCCAGCTACATTCAGAATGCTGCATCCCCCGGCCAAAGCCAATCCGCCTCTTACCGCCGGACAACACCACCCATAGACTACTCTTGAGCAGTCCCTGAAAATCCAGAACCAGATCATACTTACGAGAACGTAATCTCTTCACAAAACGCATAAACTTTTTGCAGACAGAAAGCCACTGCCCAGCCCGAAATTCTTTCAGCCATTTCTGGCGCTCAGCAACAAGAACAACATCAACAGCACCGTGGCCCATAACAAGATCCGCAGCCGCCGGTTCGATAAGCCAGGTAATATGGGCATCAGGATACTGCTTGCGCAAACAGTTTAAGGCCGGAATGGTATGGGTGACATCCCCGATGGCACTGGTTTTAACAATAAGGATATTCATGGGGCGACATCATACGCCAATTTCTTGAAAAACACCCTACTTCTTCGGGAACTTATTGCCATTAGCAATCAGAGTCAGGGTGGCGGTTCGGGTACCGTCTTCACTTAAACGATCAAAGCTGTAGGGGCCTTTCTTCACCAGAGTCCCGCATTTTTCATCAATCATCAGGGTCGTTCCCTTGCGACGTAGAGGGATTTGCAGACAAATCTCACCTGCCGAGCCCACCGTCCATTTTCCCGATTTGGAAAAATTATTGGCATAGTTAAACTGCAAAGAGCCGTCACCGGCAAAATAGACATGGAAATTTTTAAGATCCCCTTCAGCTAAAAACTGCTGCACCGCAAAGGTTTTATGGGAGAGAAGGGTCTTGACTTCTCTCGAGGTGAGTTGCTGACCGATTTCAGCAGCCGCAAGCATTTGCACCGACACCAAGAGCAACATCAGACAACCAGACACAGTAAATAATTTCCTTTTCATGACAATCACCCTTTGCAGTTGGCTTATAATTCATTAACGTGGACGCGTTCGTAAACAGTTAAAACCCTACCGTGAATTCCATGAAAAGTAAACAAGACCAAGCGATTAAGCACGTTCTGGAGAAATGTATCCAGTGTAATATCTGCGTAAAAGAGTGCGCTTTTTTACAAAAAAATGGCGACCCCTTTAAGCTTGCCACTCATTTTCAGCAAAACCCGACCACCGAAACGGCCTTTTCCTGTAGCCTCTGTGGCCTATGCACCGCCGTTTGCCCAAAGGACGTTGACCCGGCCGAGCTATTCCTCAAAAGACGGCGACACCTTGTTGCTACGACCAACAAAAAACATAATGAACACCAACCCCTGCGCAGTTATGAGAAGATGGGCCAATCAAAACTCCTCTCCTGGTATGGTTTGCCGGAGGATTGTGACACCATTTTCTTCCCCGGTTGCGCCCTGCCGGGAACCCGCTCAACACGGGTTATTGATGTAATAAAAGAACTGCAAACGAGTATCCCTAAGCTTGGCGTCCTCCTTGACTGCTGTACCAAGCCCTCCTACGACCTTGGCGAGCAGGAAATTTTTGAGCAACATTTTCACAAGATCGAGAACTTCCTCAAGATCAATGATATCAAAACGGTACTGGTGGCCTGCCCCAACTGCTACCGAATATTTAAAGAATATAGTAAGCATACCGTGCAAACCATATATGAGCGACTTCCGCCCCAGAACCAAAACCCACCGCAAAATATTACCATCCATGATCCCTGCGGGGTTCGCTTCTTCCCAGACACCCATCAGGCCGTACGCGTCCTCCTGCAAAAAAGCAATGGTACGATCAACGAGATGAAACATCATGGCCCCAAAACCCTATGCTGTGGTGAAGGTGGAGGAGTGGGTTTTCTTAACCCTGGTCTCGCCAAAGACTGGACAGCCAAGCGAGCCGAAGAGGCGCAGGATCAAAAAGTAATCACCTACTGCGCCGGCTGTACCCATTTCCTCGGGCAAGAAATGGACACAAGCCATATCCTCGACTTCCTGTATGAGCCTGAGAAAACCATGGCGGGTCAGGAAAAGATCGCCACCTCACCTTTCACCTACTGGCACCGCTTCCGCCTTAAAAGGAAAATCACAAAGCTACTTAAGCCAATCCGCACTGGAACCCTCGCCTGAACCGATGCAAATAAAAGATCTGAACATATCACCCCCACTCTTCCTCGCCCCCATGGCCGGGGTCAGCCATTCGGCCCTGCGCATAATCGTTAAGGAATGTGGCGGGGTGGGACTACTGTCAACCGAGATGCTCTCCGCCAAACGACTGCCCAGCGAAAACCCGCAATTCTCGCCCTTTGTGCTTAAATCTGCCATTGAAACACCCATGAGCTATCAAATGCTGGTCAGTGATCCGGAGGACATCCCCAGAGCCATGGATAAATTACACCAGTTTGGGGCCCAGGCAGTTGATCTCAATCTCGGATGCCCGGCCCCCCGTGTCCGTAAGGGGGGTGCTGGCTCCAAACTCTCTGAAGACCATGGCTTGGTAAAAAAAGTGATCGCCACAGCCAGACGCTGCACCGACCTGCCCCTCTCCGCCAAGATTCGCATCGGTACGGAGCTGAACAAGGAAAAACTCCAGGATTTCTGCAAGATGCTTGCGGGGGAAGGGATTGATTACCTCATCGTCCATGGCAGACTCCATAAGGAGCAGTTCTGCCGCCCACCCCGGTGGGAATGGATCGCTGTCGCCAAAAAGTCTGTCAACATTCCGGTCATTGCCAATGGCGGTATCTTCACTGCGTCCGATGCCAAACAATGTTTAAGGATAACAGGTGCCGATGGCCTTATGATTGGTCGCGCCGCCCCGCAAAAGCCGTGGCTCTTTGCTGAAATAAACCACGCCCTCTACGGTGGCCCGCCACCACCAGCCATCAACAGACCCGCCCTGTATAAACGTTTTATCGATATCCTTGAAACAACCTTCCCAGAAGGACGCCAGATCGGCCGCACCAAAGAGTTTAGCCATTATTTCTGCAAAAATTATCAATTCGGCCATCACTTGGGCAGTCGCGTCCAAAACTGCACCGACATGAAACAGGTACACCAGGTCGCCAGAGCATTTTTTATGAAACAGGAGCCGGAAGCCTGTAAAACAGGCTGGCCTGTGCTATAATAAGAAGGCCCCCAGAAAACATCTACCCGTCATGGACCATTCATTACATTAGTACAGCACAAGCAGACAGCCATCAGCCTCTAGTCAGCATTATTATTCCTGTCTATAACCGGGCGGAATATGCCCAGGTTGCGATCAAAAGTGCTCTGGCCCAGACCTATCCCAACATCGAAGTCACTGTTATTGATGATGGTTCCAGTGACGGCACCTACGAAACTCTGGCGGCACTTGCTTTGCCCATCGTCTTATGCCAAAACAAGGTTAATAAAGGCCCGGCAGGCTCCAGAAATGCGGGAATCAAGGTCAGCAGGGGTGAATATCTGTTTTTTCTTGATTCGGATGATGCCCTTGAAAAAGATGGCGTTGCCTGCCTCTATGCAGCATTGCGTGAGAAGGAACAGGAGAATAGTCAGTGGGGTGTGGCTTACGGCAAGCTTCTGACCTGTGATGCCAAACTAGAGCCAGTACCGGTAAAACCAAAAAAATATTACAGCGGGGATATTCTCACGTATCTCCTGCAGGACAACCCAGTTCGCACCGGGTCGTATCTTATCCGCAAAGAGATTGTGGAGGGGGTTGGCGGCTTTTATGAAGAACTCCACGACCACGAGGATTTTTTATTCTATTGCCTTGTAGCCACAAAGTACAAATTTACTTTTATCGACAAGTATATCTCAAAATTCAGACGCCACACCGGAGATAGGGCCCGCCACAACTATCAAGAAATCCTTAAAGCCAATATTATTCACTTGGATTATTTTTTTGAAAAAAGCAGTAATATCAAACCAGAGATAAGGGCTCTAAAAAACAAACTCTACGCGAGCGAGCATCTGCGCATGGCAAAAATAGGCTGGCGAATTTCACAGCCCAAAGACTATCTCTTTCACTGGCGGAAGATGCTCCATTACCAGCCAAGCCGCATCTTTCACCCTAAATACACGATTCGCGCCTTACTGAGTGCCCTTCGGGCTTAGGGTCTGTAGGGAAATGACATGACACAATTAAACCATAAAACTACCGATCCGGCAGATATAAGCATAAAACCCATTGGTATCGTTCACTCCTGTTTTACTGAGAAATTTGGCATCCCGCGCCAACCGGGTCTTGTACCTGCCGCCACCGGGAGTATTGAGCTATACGACTGGGTGGAGGCTAGCAGTCTCGATGATCTGGGCGTTTTTTCTCATCTGTGGATATTCTTTCACTTCCACCAGGCGGCAAAAAGGGGCTGGAAACCCCGCGTACGCCCCCCACGTCTAGGGGGTAACAAAAAGGTCGGCGTACTCGCCAGTCGCTCGCCCCAGCGCCCCAACTTTCTGGGCCAATCCGTCGTTCGCATCGACCGGATCGACCAACCGGGGGGGATCATCCATATCTCCGGGCTTGACCTGCTCGATGGTACGCCTGTGATTGACATTAAACCTTATATCCCCTATACAGACTCCGTACCAGATGCCTCAGAAGGCTATGCGTTTAGACCAGTTCATACCCTTGAGGTCATTTTCAGCCCCGAATCCCTCAAGGTCTGTGTGGCCTACAAGGCCAGATACGGACGCCAGCTTAAACAACTCATCAGCCAGGTGCTACAACAAGATCCGCGCCCGGCCTACCATCAGGACAACAGAACCTACGGTATGCGATTGTGGGATATAAATATTCGTTTTAGCATTAACCAGCAAACAATCACCGTGCAAACCATTGAAGAGAGCCACTATGCCCACACAACCTAAAAAACGCTTCCGCCTAGACCTTGAATTTGACGGCACACGCTACAGTGGCTGGCAAAGTCAGAAAGATGCCGAAACCGTGCAGGGCCAGCTTAAACAGGCCGCAACAAAAGTCCTAAACAGTTCAGTCGATGTTCAGGGCTGTGGCCGCACCGATCGGGGCGTGCATGGGATGAACTACACCGCCCATCTGGAAACCGCGGTGACCATGTCGCCGAGCAAGCTCAAAACGGAGCTGAACAAAGCATTACCCAATGATATTGCTATCCTGAGGCTAAAAAAGGCCGGTGACCGTTTCCACGCCAGACATAACTGCATCGCTCGTAGCTATGTGTACCGTTACAGTATGGTCAAATCGGTGTTTGACCGGAGGTATAGCTGGAACCAACCGGAACTTATCAAAATCCCGGAGATGGAGGTTGCCGCCACCCTTTTTACCGGCATGCACGACTTTACTTCCTTCACCGAAGCTCGAGTCGTCAAGAAGAAGTCACCCATGGTCAATGTCCTGTATTCAGGGATAAGCCGGGAGGGTGACACCCTGGTCTTTCGCATCATCGGCTCTCATTTTCTGTGGAAAATGGTGCGTCGCTGTGCAGGACTTCTGGCGGCAGTGGGACAGGGGGTACACAGCGCCGGAGAAGTTGAACTCTTCTTGCAAAATCCCGGTATCACCGACCTTAAACAGTTAACCGCTCCGGCCAAGGGTTTGTTCTTTGAACAATCCTTTTTTAATGAGGATGAATTACAGGCGGCTTTAGAACAACATAGAAAATAACTGAACGTTTCCACTTGGCATATTATAAAGTGATGCCGTTGTTATTTACTAACCAGTCATGTTGAATTCAGAATGTAAGGAGTCAGAATTCAGCAGAGTGGCAGGGGAATATGTTTATTGTGTTGAATCCTGAATACAAATTATCCAGCCTCACAACGAGACAAAAACACACGCTATTCAAGCAACATAGCGCAAATTACAATTTGACAAATGAACCCCACCGACATTATCCACGCCTTCACCCATAATCCCCCAGGGGGTTTCCCCAAAGATGCTCTCCAGGCCGCCATGGCTCAGCCTGACGAGATCAGCCCCCGCCTCATCGAAATACTCCAACGGGGGGCTGACGATATCACGGCTCTGGCTGGCACCAAGGATGACAACGGCTTTCTGTATGCCATGTTCCTCCTGGCCCAGTTCAAGGAAGAGGCCGGACTGCAGCCCCTTATCGATTTTTTCTGCACAGACTCCGAGACCGCCATCATGCTCACCGGTGATGTGGTCACCGAAAATTTAAGTAAGCTCTTTGCCGGGATGACACAAACAAACAGGAGACCTCTGCAAACTCTCATCGAAGACCGAGGCCGAAACAGCTTTGTTCGGGCCGCAGCAATCGAAGCCCTGCTCTGCCTTGTCGCCTGGGATATTGTGGGTATTGATGAGATTGAACATTATTTTCTGGAGTTACTCGTAAACAAACTTGAAAAGGAACCATCCCATGTGTGGAACTATCTTGCGGATGCGGCCAGCAGACTGGGTTCAGCCAAACTGCAAACAGACCTGAAACAGGCCTACGACCAACAACTGGTAAGCGACACCTATATCCCCTGGGATCAGGCAAAAGCCCTCTTGGCACGCTCCGCCCAACAAAATATGGCGGATCTTAGAAACGACAAAGGCCTTGCCCCCATCACGAATGTGATTGAAGAAATGCAAGGCTGGGCCTGCTTTACTCCGGCAGAGGAGCGAATTGCCCCCATCAAAATCCCCAAGCCCAAGCAGCCCGTGCAGACCACCAAGGTCGGGCGCAACGACCCATGCCCATGCGGAAGTGGCAGGAAAGTCAAGAAATGCTGCATGTTAGGTTAGGATTCAGAATCCAGGAGTCAGAACTCTGAATGTAGATAAAAATTCCATAGACACTCTACTGACTACTGAATCCTGAATTCTAATGGTGAAAAGGATATAAAGAAGGTAAAGAAACTAAAAGAAGACTCTCATCACACCAACATCCTCAAACTGGCACCCATGACAACAACACCTCCCTGTTACGGTATTATCCCCGTTCGCTACCATTCCAGTCGCTTTCCCGGTAAACCCCTGACGCCGATCCTCGGCAAACCCATGCTCTGGCATGTATATCAGCAGGCAATGCAGTGCGAGGCCCTCAGCCAAACCGTACTTGCCACCGACGATGAGCGGATCTTTGCCGCCGCCGAGTCCTACAACATACCCATCCTTATGACCTCCGCAGACCATACCTGTGGAACCGAACGGGTGCTTGAGGCCGCCACCCTGCTTGGCGCCGAGGACGATGCGGTGATCCTTAATATCCAGGGCGATGAACCGGCCCTTGACCCTGCCATGCTCAGTGAACTCTATTCGCCCTTTACCGAGGCCAACACACAGGTCACTACCCTGGCCCACAGAATAACCAAGGAAGAGGCGATCAATCCCAATCAGGTCAAGGTAGTTCTAGCAAAATCACGTAAAGCCCTCTATTTTTCTAGGGCCCAAATCCCCTTTCCAAGGGATGGGCATCACGATGAATACTGGGGCCATATCGGTCTCTATGGCTTTCGGATGAAAACCCTGAGACAATTTGTCGCACTCGACCATTCCTTCCTCGAAAAGCAGGAGAAGCTCGAGCAACTGCGGTTGCTTGAAAACGATATTCCCATCCATGTGGTTATCACCACCCATCAGGGCTACGGTGTAGATCGCCCGGAAGATGTGGCCATTGTTGAAGCGTTGATCCAAAACAGGTCGTAACAATATGTTTACCCCTAGGCCATCCCCCAAAATAATCTTCTTCATCTACCGCTTTCTCTGGCTCTTTATGGTTCCCCTGTTGCGTTTCCATAAACGGATGAAGATTGGTTATGGGGAACGAACCCTCAAACGCCATCTGCCCAAGGCTGACCTGTGGATTCAGGCGGCATCGGTGGGGGAGGCGTTTATTGTCGAAGAGATTCTGCTGGCCCTGTCTCCAGCCCAACCGCTTGTGGTTCTGGTGACCACCAACACCTCCCAGGGCATGGATATTCTCAGAAAAGTAACGCCTGTTTCAGCAAACATCAGCCTCAAATTGCGCTACTGCCCCTTTGATCGTCCAGATTTTATGGACAGAGCCGTTGCCATGGTGGCTCCCAGCCTTGTGGTGTTGATTGAAACCGAGCTCTGGCCCGGTTTTTTACGGGCCTGCAAAAAAGGGGCTATTAATGTATGTGTCATCAACGGGCGCATGACCGAAAGATCCATGCGGGGCTACCTGCGCCTGAAACGTTTCTGGAAAACCCTTGCCCCCACGACAATCCTTGCCATGAGTGAGGCCGACGGCGAGCGTTACGCATGTGTCTTTGGCAGGCAGCGCACCTCCATCATGACCAATATCAAGTTTGACCGGCTACTGCGCACGGCAACGGAAACAACAGACCATGCCCCCCTGTCCTCTGTCATTGCCCCGGATGTTCCCTTTGTGGTTTTGGGCTCTACTCGTAGTGAGGAGGAGGGGTTAATTGGCCAGATGATAAAATCATTACTCCACCATAATCCCAAACTAGTAATTGGCCTTTTCCCCCGCCATATGGAACGGATCAGCGCTTGGCAACAACATTTGCAAAGAGATAAGATTCCGTTGCAATTACGCTCGGAGATATCAGAGCCAGTGCAAAAATCATCGGTAATTCTCTGGGATAGGATTGGTGAACTGCAACAGGGATACCGGCGGGCCGATGCCGCCTTTGTTGGTGGCAGCCTCATGCCACTTGGGGGACAAAACTTTCTCGAAGCCATGACTGCCGGGTTGCAACCGGTAATTGGCCAATCATGGTCAAATTTTTACTGGGTGGGGGAAGAGATCTTTAAACAAAATCTCGTGTTTCGGGTGGATAACTGGCAGGAGGCGGTTAATGTCTTGCTCAACTGTCTGGAATCACCTTCAGATAAGGGCAAAGTGCAACAGACCTTTGAGCAGTATGCCCGTCAACAAGAGGGGGGCACAGTCACAGCCTGCAACGCCATCAACAACCTGCTCCAGAACTAAGCCGCTAGAACAGAAATATTCGAACGGCTTATCTCAAAAGATTTCTCTATTTGAATATCAGGCGTTAAACAGCTTCCGCCACCCCTTAACAACACGGTCCAAATCAACACCCAGACTTCCGGCGTACTCCTCCAATTCAACTTTGGTGCAGTTGATACAGGAGGTCACCCCAGCAACACATACATCATGGTATTCAACCGTCAGGAATTGAATCAAATTCTGAACAACCTCCCCTTGCACCGTTTCCAGGGATAGCTGCTCCCGCTGACAATAACCAAGCAAGCGCAACCAGTTGACACGACTGCGAGCCAGACCGCGATAGATGGGTTTAGTTCTGTTTTCGGGCTGAAGGTCCCGGAGCACAATAAAACTGTAGCGGCGAATAGCCGCCTCTTTCAAGGGAAGCAATTCCTGCCCGCTTAAACTTAACTGCGGACCATCCGGATCGCGGGTCAAGTAATAGAGGGAGGAGTTGAAAGCCACCTCCGGCATCTCCCCCCCATCTTCAATCATAAACACTTCATCGGCAATAATTTCTTCTCTATTCACCTCGCCCCCTTCACGCAAAGCTGGCTACCATTAGCAACTCCTTAGAAAAGGCTTTACTCATAACCCCCCAGTCGTGCTACAATTTTCACAGACTCCTGGTATAATATTATTTTTTTGGACCCCCAGGAAAGCAATATATTGTGGCGATACGCCATTCGCCCCACCACATATTGGCATATTGGCGAATCAAAACGATTTTTTTTATTAATATCAACAGGTTTTCATTAATGAACTTTGAAATAGAAACCGATGTCCAATTAAGCCACTCGAATTTTAGGAGGCCTCATAAAACACCTGTTTACACCAGTAAAACGACCCTTTAAAAGGAAAGAAAACCATGCCCCATCATCTGCGCAACGTCATTCTAGCCTTACTGTTTATGCCCCTGTTGGGATGCGCCCAACTCTTCTCAGGAGAGCAGGAGCCTGTTGCCGTGACCGGTCAACAAACCCTGACCAGGCCCCACGCCGAGGCCACAGGTCTGGTTATTTCCGTTGAGGCCATGGCCGCAGAGCTTCTGACAAATCTTGAGGATGGCGACCCTTTCACTGGTGACCTATCCGGCGGAATGGTGGTCACCACCTTTGTGGAAACAGCCAAGCTCACCCGCACATCCTCCTTTGGTCGCTACCTCTCAGAGCAACTTATAAACGAATTTCAGCGCCGCTCTTACCCGGTGGTTGAGATCCGTAAATCAACCGACATCAGAGTCCAACAAAAGAGAGGGGAATTTGGCCTTGCCAGGGATGAAAATGAACTGCGACCAGATATTGCCGCCGACACCATGCTCACCGGCACCTATTTCATCGGCCCTGATGACATCATTGTCACCGCCCGCATTCTAAACAACAAATCAGCCGTTGTTATGGCAAGCTCCACTGCTATCTTCCCCAAAAACAAACTTACCACAAGAATGCTTGCCGATACAGCCTCGGTAAAAAACAGTACCCCCCAACCAATGTATCTAAAGAAATTAGAACTTTAACACAGGCATATCACCAGCCACCCCCCAGGGAGAATATTATGAAGAAAATATCACTCACACTTGCCTTTGCCCTCAGCCTGTCCCTCACCACCGTTGCACTGGGCGAGGAGGGAGCCAAGCAGGAGGTAGAAAAAGTAAAAGTTCCACCCGTATATTATGCTGATAACATTGACCCGGATCCGAATCTGGCAATCCTTCCAGGCTCGGATAAAAATGACGACACCAAATATAAAGAGATACCTGAAGAGAAGGAAAGCACAGCTATTATCCCAGGAAAGGCTGATCCTGAGGATGAAAAAATACCCACCAAGATTGCTCCGGAAGGTGAGCCGGATATTGCCGTCCAACCTCCCCAAGCCCGCCTCTACTACGGCTCACCCAGTGCCTACCTTGATGTCCCCAAGGTGGCAAATCCAGGTTCGCGGAAAAGTTATACCAAGGGTCGATACAGAGTCTACCATTACATGCCTGAAACAAACCGGGCCCTCGGCACCGAAGCCTTGCTCTCGGAACTATCCCGTGAGGTCGCAGGGAAAGTATATTATGGGCTGAAGGATGACGGCGAAAAGCATCATTCAGCCAAAGTGGCCATTGTTGGTGCGGTCCCTTTGGCCGACCTTAAGCGGGAAACAGAGTTTGGCCGAATGATGGCAGAGTATCTTCTCACCGATCTATCCGATCGTGGTATCCGGGTCACAGAACTGCGTCTTGGCAAGGAGATCAATATCCTGGCCCAGACCGGAGAGTTCATTCTTTCACGTAATATCAATGAACTGGCCAATAATAACCAGGAGCTTGACTATGTCGTGGTGTCCACCTTCACCAACACCAGGAAGACTCTCGTTTTACAGGGACGGATGATTAATCTAAAAAATGGCATCATTAAAACGGCCTGGCGCTACACCCTGCCACTGAACAGGGAATTACTCGGCTTATTTCATACCGTCGAACAGCCGTACACCATTGCGGTTAAAGGCGCGGGGAACTAGGAGACCATCATGAAAAGCTTACAGACCATCAAACGAATTGTGACCTCTCTCGCTTTCACCTCAATACTGTTTGGCGTATCCCCCCTGGCGGCTCAGGTTCAATCCGGCGGAGAGCTGATGCCCAATATTGCTGAACCAGACCGTATCACGGTGCAAAACTATGCCAACCTGCCGGAACTGATTACCCTGGTCTGTGATGATGCCATGGAGTCCTTCTGGGAATTTTATGGCCCCACCACGGTGGCCGTTACCCCGTTTCGGGTCATTGCCGACTACCGAGTGCAAAAAAACACCATTCTTGGCATCACCCTAGCCGATCAGATGACCGCCATGATCAATAGTCAAGCCGTACCAGAACACCCTGTTTCCGTGCGCCATCCCCAAAAACTTGAAGGGGTGATTGAAGAACTGGATGGTTTTCTGCGCATTCATATCAACGGCCGTAACGTCCGGGGTGAACGCCGGAGTTACTCGGTCAATGTTGAGATGTCGGAACCAATCTACCGAGCTCTCCACACCTACGCAGAAAGCTATTAGCTACACTTTTCCGCTCAATCTATGGTCTGGGTGGGCTGTGAGATTTTTTTAAGGAACCAGAACTCAGTAGAATGGCAAGAAAATATGTTGAGCCTAATTCTGAATTCTGAATTCTGAATTCTGAATTAAAGTAATACTGAAGCCCAACAATAGCACAAAACGATTATACGATACTAAAATGAACAAACAGGTACCCCCCAATGGCTGACGACAATGACTTTGATGAATGGCTTGATGACGTCGAAACAGATGACGATGGGGAGTTGGATCAACTCAATATTGATGCTCTGCTCAGCGCCGTGGATGACGAGAAGCCCACACCGGAAGACAAAACCGCAAGCAGTGCTTCCGATCTGGATCAAACAAATATCGATGCCCTGCTTGGTATCAACAGTGATGAAACTCCAGAACCTGAAACGGCTGAAGATAATACGGAATCGGGCGAACTTGACCAGGACAATATTGATGCCCTGCTTACCAGTGACAGCGACAAAATTGCCGAAGACCTCAGTGGCGACCTGGGCCAGGACAACATAGATGCCTTGCTCGAGGGGACTGACGACGATCCGGCTGAGGATATGGATGACCTGGACCAAGACAATATTGATGCCATGCTTGCCAGTGACAGCGATAAAATTGCTGAAGACCTCAGTGGCGACCTGGGCCAGGACAATATAGATGCCTTGCTCGGGGGGACTGACGACGATCCGGCTGAGGATATGGATGACCTGGAGCAGGATAATATTGATGCCCTGCTTGCCAGTAACAGCGATAAAATTGCCGAAGACCTCAGTGGCGACCTGGGCCAGGATGACCTTGATGATCTCTTAAGTGGAGCTGCGCCTCCTGCTGAAAAGCCGGAGGCCGGAAGTGAAACCCCTGAAGAGGATATTGACGCCCTCTTTAATGATATTGATGCCGCAACCTCAGAAGAATCGGCTGCCGGGCCAGAAGAGTCCTCGGTGGATGAACTCTTTGCCGAAGATAGCAGTGGTGATGAAACTACTCTCAGCGCTGAGGCCTCTGATGAAGTTGCTGATACGGCCTTTGACTCCGAATTTGATGAAATGGACCAGCTTTTTTCTGAACTGGACGATGACAGCCCCGACGATGAGCCTTTCCAGGCCGAAGAAATCGATTTTGCCGAAATGCTGGACACCTCTGACGCAGGAGAAGATGAATTTATCTCCCTTGGCGATGATGATGACGACTTTGCCACGGAAGAACAGGAAGCCGAGCCAGCTGATGATGGTAACGAAACAGATATTAGCGCCATCCTCACAGCAGGGGATGACACTGCAACTGCCGAAGACAAAAAAACACTAGGTGGGGTTATCCCCCCCATGCTCAGCGGCATGAGCAAGACCAGCATCTCCGCCATTGGCGGAACCTTAGTACTGTTACTCCTCTTTGGCTTTTATTTCATGTTCTCAGGAGGCGATGGCCCGGACGATATCACCGTGGCCGAGGTAGAAACAATGACAGGGCATGTCATGCCAGCCTCTCAGGAGGAGGAAGACAACTTTATTCCCATCGCCCATGACGATACCTACACCATGGCTGCTGATGGCAGAGAAATCCCAATTGAACTGCAGGCAACCGATGAAGATGACCAATCTCTGGCCTTCGACGTGACAATAAATCCAAGCTATGGGCGACTCTCGGGAACTGCACCGAACTTCACCTATCTTGCCAATACCAATTTCCCCGGCGAAGACAGTTTTGAATACACCGTATCCGACGGAAAAGACTCTTCCGTAACGGCCACTATTACCATTACGGGGCCAGATCTTAAAGGCCAGGCCTTGGCGGAACAACTTGCTGCGGAAAACCGGAAAAAGAAGATTATTGCCAAAGAGATCAAGGCCAAGAAACCAGCGGTTCTGGCCAAGAATGTCCATTTTTACACGGATAGCACCTCACCCGTCACCATTAATTGGCGCCGAATCTGGCAGGAGGCCAACAAGAGCGATTACGACCCCAAGGTTCATGTGGAAATTGTTAAGACCGAGACAGCAGGACGCCTTGCAAGGGCCACAGGAAGCAGTAGCAGGTTTAGCCCTGATCCTTACTCAAGCCGGACAGATCTCATCTTTTACCGATTTAAGAAAAACGGTTTCCGCTCACAAACCAAGACCATTTCCATTGATATTTCCCTTGGAAACCCTGCCCCGGAAATCCATTTAGCGGAACTTAAAGAGGGGTACCCTGTGGGCCAAAATGTCTCCCTTGATGCCAGTCCCAGTCGTGACGATAGTCCAGGCAACCTACGGTTCACCTGGCAACAAATAGCCGGGACTCCGGTCTCCATGCTGGTCTCTCCTGACAACGGTAAAAAGATGAGCTTTGTAATGCCCTCATCCTTCTACAACCAGAAAGATAATGGCCCGACATTCAGGCTCATAGCAACAGACAAGACAGGCCAAACCTCAACAAAAGAGATTCATACCAGAACCATCACCCGCAGACAGGCAGCGCTGTGGCGGGGCAGTAACGGTGGTGTTATGGAGGATCCGGCCCTAAAGGGGCAATACTTCCCCTGGCCGTATGATGATTAGGTTAGAAGGTAAGAATTGAGTAGTTGAAAATTGAAAATAGAAGCAAGGGGAGAGGGTATTCTACTCAAAAAACACCTTTTCACCATTTCGCCTTTAAGTCCGTAATTGCCTGTCCGTAATCATCGGCACCAAAAATGGCAGAACCTGCCACAAAGATATTCACCCCGGCCCCGGAAATTTCCTCGATTGTAGCTGGTGATACCCCGCCATCAATCTCAATACCGATCTCGCGCCCCGTGGCATCAATCATTTTCTTTAAGGCTCTCGCCTTATCAAGGGTTGAAGGGATAAACGACTGACCACCAAATCCCGGATTAACACTCATCAACATCACCAGATCAAGATCTTCCAGAATATAGTCCAGAGTTGTGAGCGGGGTGGCAGGATTGAGTACCGCCCCAGCCTTGCAACCAAGCTCTTTAATCAGACTAATGGTGCGATGCAAATGGGGGCAGGCCTCCACATGGACGGTGATCCAATCGGCTCCGGCCTTGGCGAAATCAGGGATATATTTATCGGCATTCTCGATCATCAGATGAACATCAAGCGGCGCATCGGTGACCTTCCGCGCCGCATCCACCACCAGTGGCCCAATGGTGATATTGGGCACAAAATGACCATCCATAACATCAATATGAACCACCTCAGCTCCGGCATCAAGCACGGCATTGATCTCCGAACCAAGAGATGCAAAATTTGCTGACAAAATAGATGGCGCCAACATTTTATCTGTAATTTTCATTCGTTATTTCCTTTATTTTTCAATAGATTCTACACCCTTGGCGCCAACCGTAACCATAACGTAATGATCGGGCTGAATGTATTTACGGGCAATTTCAAGAACCCGCCCTGGGGTCACCTTATTTATTTCCTTCTGATAATAAACCCCATAATCCTGGCCCAAACCATAGGTTTCATTGAGTCCCATATCCATGGCCTGTTCGCCGTGGGTCTGCAAGCGTAATTCATAATTTGAGATAAGAACATTTTTGGCCCGTTCAAGCTCTTTGGCCGTTACAGGTTGTCCAAGAACAAGATGTAACTCCTTCCACAGGGATTTTAATGCCTCATCACGCTTATCGGGACTAGTGCCGATATACACCCCAAAGGAGCCGGTATCAATACCTGCCATGGAAAAGGCGGAGAGACTATAGGCCAGACTCTGCTTGTCACGCAACTGCATAAATAGACGGCCGGACTGACCGGACAGAACATTGTCTAGTATTTCCAGAGCGTAACGATCATCACTGGTCAAAGTCGTCCCCAAAAAGCCAATGACAATATGCACCTGCTCCTTATCCCGCTCAATGGTAAATAATTCCGGTTGAGTCGGCATATCCGGGGGCAGAAAACTTTCTTCAGAAATACCGGTGTCCAGTCCGGACTGCTCCCACTCACCAAAAAGAACTTCTACTTGGGCCAAAACGTCCTTAGCCTTGACATTCCCGGCCACAGCAAGAACCAACCGCTCTGGAGTGGCATGACGCTTATAAATCGCCTTTAGCTCAGCCACCTGCAATTGGCTGATGGAATTCTCGGAGCCAAGGGTATTGAGACTGTATGGATGCCCCTGAAAGAGTAAACGGTTAAATTCTCGGAAAGCCACAGAGGGAAGTGAGTCGTCCTGCTGGCGCAACTGAGCCAAGAGTTCCTGGCGAATCTTCTCCGCCTCATCCTCGGCAAAGCCTGGCGTCATTAAAACATCACGGACAAGCTCCATGGCCGGCTCAAAATAACGACCAAGAAACGCCCCCTGCAAACCAAAGGTATTGCGGCCATTGAAACCGGACAGGGAACCGGCCATCTCAGCAACCTTCAGGGACAACTCCCTGGAACCTAGCTGCTCTGTTGTCTTGGGAAATAAATCACTGATAAAGGCAAAGGCACCGCTGACCTGCTCGGTCTCTGAACGTAAACCGCCGGGGAAAATCGCCCGAATAGCCACCGTATCCACATCATGGTCTTCACGCACAAGCAGGGTCAAACCGTTTTTCAGTTTAAAGCGGTGAACATTAGTCAGATATGCCTCTTCAACATAGGAAGGTGGCACCGCATTTTTGGCCCGCTCGTCAGCTCGCAGGATCAAGGCCTTAAACGACTCAAGATCAAGGCCAATTTCATTATCCCTAGAGGCCAGAAAACCACCGGCCACATTCTCGGTGGTCAGATATTTCCTGGCAACCGCCATGATATCTTCACGGGTCACCCCCCGGATCCGTTCAAGGTATTCGGCCGACAAGGGGCTTCCTGTCTGAAACTCAAAGGAGCCCAGGGTTCTGGCCTGTCCCTCAGCCCGTTCCAGATTAAAGACAAAATCAGCCTCTAAATTGCGCTTCACCCTGGCAAGTTCCCCATAGGTGACCGGCAGGTATTTTAATTTAAATACCTCAACCAGAATAGACTCAAAGGCCTTTTCCATATTGGCCTGATCAAGCATGGCTGTAATTTCGAGCAAACCTGGATATTTGGGGGTAAAAGCTGCCGCATGAACCTGATAGACCAGCTGCTGTTTATCCCGTAATTCGTGGAACATTCGTGAGGTATCACCCTCACCTAAGAGGGAGGCCAGAATATCAAAGGTGGGGGTGTCGGCATCAAGAAAGGGGGTTGCCGGAAAGGACAGGGCCAGATGACTTTGGCCCACATCCTCTTCAACCTTAAAAAACGTCACGCCCTTGTCCCTCGGCTCTTTAGGGAGAGGGGGCTGGACAAAGGTTCCTTTTGCCATCGCGGCCCCTCTGGAGGTAACCCCTTGCACCACGTCAGCGGCACGCACATCACCCACAACAAGCACCATCATGTTTTCAGGATGATAATGCTTATCCATATAGGCCAGAATGTTTTCCCGACTAAAGCCGGAAACAGACTCCTCCGAGCCTATGATGGGTAAACGGTAGGGGTGAACCAGATAGGAGGTCTCCATAAGCGACTGGAACAACTTTGTGCCGGGCCGATCATTGCGCATACAGATCTCTTCAAGAACAACCTTCTTCTCCCGTTCAAGCTCCTCTGCATCAAACAAGGAATTTTGCACCGCATCAAACAGGACATCCAACGCCTTTTGCCAATGGCGGGAGGAAAGGGTGGCATGATATACCGTCTGTTCAAAGGAGGTATAGGCATTGATCCGCCCCCCAAGACTTTCAATCTCCCCAGCCAACTGACCCGGCCCCCTGGTTGGAGTGCCTTTAAAGATCATGTGTTCAATAAGATGAGTAATTCCGGCCTCATCCTTATCTTCGTAAATTGAGCCGGCCTTTACCCAGATTTGCACTGTGGCGACCTTGGTTCCCGGTGTCTCCTTCACCATAATGGTGAGACCATTATCAAGCGTCTCCTTATAAAGATGAGGGGCCAGGGGTACGCCAGCGACATTGTTTGCCATCATAAGAAAAACCAACAGAGAAAAGAGTTTAAAAAGGTGGGACTTCATATCTGCTCCCATATTTAAGGGTAAAACTATTGTTCCAAATCAGTAGTGTCCGAATAGAAGGTTTCTGGACATTGAATCCGGACATTACTGGTTCCAAATTGCAGATTGACATCTACAACAACCTCACAGGGGTACGCTACACTATTCTTAGGATACTGTCGGACGTAGACATAAATCTTACTGCAAATTAGATTCTCTATGTCCGACAGAACCCCAGGCTCCACTAGTAACCATTCCTAAAACTAACTACAAGGTTTTCGGTTTAAAAGCCAGAGAAAGAGCCCTCCAGCGACAACCATAAGGCCACTGAGCAACTGCCCCCTACTTATAATGCCGAGCATAAGGCCAAGCTGGGCATCTGGTTCGCGAAATAATTCCACAAAACAGCGCAAGACGCCGTAATAAAGAATAAAAAATGCCAAAATAGTCCCATGCTGTAAGCCCCTGCGCTCCTTTAGGCGTCCCATCCAGACCAATAGACTAAAAAGAACGAGCCCCTCAAGAAGGGCCTCATACAGTTGGGACGGGTGGCGAACAATATTGCCACCAGCGGGGAAGATCATGCCCCAGGGAACATCTGTGGCCCGCCCATAAAGCTCACCATTAATAAAGTTGCCAATCCGGCCAAAGCCAAGGCCAATGGGTAATGTTGCGACATAGAGATCCGCTGTTTCAAAAAAATTAAGGGAAACCCTGTGACAGTACCATACTCCCCCCAGAATAACGCCAAGCATTCCGCCATGGAAAGACATGCCACCGGCCATGGTATTGAAACTCTGGAGGGGGTGGTCAAGATAATAGGGCAGATTATAGAACAGGACATAGCCCAAACGCCCACCTACCACCAGACTGAGAAGCAGCACCATATTCAGGTTGTCAAACTGGTCGGCCAGTGCAACCAGGCCCTGGCGTTCGATCTGGCGGCGAACCAACAGGAAGGTGGCAATAAAGCCAAGAACATACATCAATCCATACCATCGCAGAGCAATGGGGCCGACACTAACAATGATGGGATCAATTTCAGGAAAATTCAGCATAAAACCTTCTTTTTAAAAGAAAAAACCAAAGAGCAGGACTCTACCATATTTAGTCAGGGGAGGATAAGCATAAACACCAGCATACACGAGACTAATAACAATTCTTCTTTATTTTCAATACGTTGGCAGGAAAAAAACAGCCAGCCGCTACACCAGCGAGAGCAAACAGGACCAGCGTTTAGATAAAACTAAACACCAGCCTAGGCTCCATTAAACGATTTGCCAATTTTTTTCTTGATATACTTGAACTAGGTTACACACCATACAAAAATTACAGAGCATTTCGATTCATATAAAGTTCTTTCTTTTTGTTCACACCCTGGGGGCTTACGATACACCACTTAACAGTTTTGGAGATTTGTAATGAACAACGATGCACAAAAAAACAAGATCCATACAGGACGCCAGACTCAAACATTAATGCTCAGTAAAGAAAACAAAACCAGCGGTTTCTCTGTGCGTCTGGCAGACGGAGAGTCGTGGGATAACCGTTCGGTGGAACTTGCCATAATGGTTGTCCAAGACACCTATCTTGACAAAATTTATGTGCCTGAGAAAAATGACGACTCCGGATTTCACATGAATCAGGTCATGATTCGCCACAATCATTTCACTCCTGAGTACGAACCATCCCGCCACGAAATGCGTATCTTTGACGCCCTTGACGGGGTTGCCACCGAGATGTAGTTGAGGTAAAAGTTTAAAAATCGGCGTACACCTCTTTCATATTCCGATTAACACCTCTTCTTCAGGCCATGGGAAATTCAGCCTTCCCATGGCCGTTTTTTTTGTTTTTTTTCAGGCCCATTTTTCTGGGCTGACTTCTAAATCCTAAACCATTTATTAACTCAGCATTAGCCCCCTACCTTGATAAAAGAGTCCAATCAAGGTACAACAGAGGCTCGCGTAGGTTATACCCCCTTGAAAACAATGTCTCTGGCGGTACGTAAATGGAAGAAACCGAATTACAAAACATCCTGAAAGAACGGGTGCATCAGCACCTCCAGCCCCTGTTCCAAAAATACAACCGCGATTTTAGAGACCTGGACTCCATCCTGAAGTGGAAACCCATGGTCCTGTTGATCGGCAACTACTCCTCCGGAAAATCAACCCTGGTTAATGAACTGGCGGGAGTCGACATTCAGCGCACCGGCCAGGCCCCCACCGATGATGCCTTTACAATTATCACCAGTGACAGTGAGGGGAGTCAGGACAAGGAAATCCCCGGTTCAACCCTTGTTAATGACGAGACGCTCCCCTTCACCCAACTCAAGGAACATGGGGAACAGTTCATCTCCCACTTCAGGATGAAAAAGGTAGTAAACCCCAACCTGACCAATATGGCCATTATTGACAGTCCGGGGATGCTGGACTCGGTCACTGAAAAAGATCGTGGCTATGATTACATGGCGGTCATCTCGCAACTGGCAAAGCTTGCCGATCTTGTTGTTCTGATGTTTGACCCACTTAAGGCGGGAACCATCAAGGAAACCTACACCGCCATCCGTGATACCCTGCCGGAGAGTGCCGGCGAGGATCGTATTGTTTTTGCCATGAGCCGCATCGACGAATGCGATTCCATGCCGGATCTGGTGCGCTCTTACGGCACCCTGTGCTGGAACCTCTCACAAATGACTGGCCGCAAAGATATACCCCACATTCACCTCACCTACGCCCCTGAAAGTAATAAATCCTCCATGGATCTCAGCCCATGGACTGGTGAACGGGATGAGCTCAAGAGTAAAATCCTCAATGCGCCTAAATTCAGGGTATACCACATTCTCCAATCCCTTGACCGCCAGGTGAACGAACTGGATCTCACCAGTCAGGCCATGGAAACGTTCAGCCATAAAGCTCGTGACATAGGGTTCAACACCCTCAAGTTCGGCACCATCACCGCCGTCCTTGCCTTCTTTTTCACTGGGCTACTGGCCAAATTATTCTGGGGTACCCCAGCCCAGAGTTTTCTTGAGGCTCTTCTTGTCGGAGAAGTCACCCCGAGCCACCTGCCCTTTCCCATTGCCGGTGTTACCATCACCACCCTTATAAGCTGGCTATGGCTTAGCAAGTGGAGTTTCCCCCGCCTCCTTAAGCAATATCGCCAGGACCCGGAAAGTCTGGTGCGTCTGCGCAACCAGTACGACCAAAATTTATGGCATAAGGTGGAGCCGGGCGTACGCCGTCTTCTCAGCCAGTCCCACCTAACCGCAATCTTTGGTTGTCACAGGCGGCACAGACAGAAGATAAGAAAGTTCCTGGAGAACGACCTCAAAGAGTTTTACAACAAGGTTCGCTAGATAAGAGACAAGTAAAAAATACAGGGGCCCAAAAAGAACATCCAGAGATGGACATCATGGCTAAATTTTCATTTCCATTATACTCTCTACCTTCTTTAATATATCCCCCCACTGAAAACAGATCCTATAACCTTACTACCTACCCACAGAGCAAGGAGTACCTATATGAGTTCCACCATTGAATCCACCCCCCACTTTATCGAAACTGTCTACACCAAAATGGCAGCCAATATTAGCACCGTGCGTGGTCGTTTAAATCGGCCTTTGACCTACGCCGAGAAGATCCTCTTCGGCCATCTTGATAATGCGACTGACGCAAATCTTGAGCCAGGCAAGGCCTACATCAAGACCCGTCCTGACCGTATTGCCCTGCAGGATGCCACGGCGCAAATGGCCATCCTCCAATTTATGCTGGCAGACAAGTCCGAGGCCACTGTGCCGGTTACCGTCCATTGCGACCATCTGATTCGCGGTCATCTGGGTGCGGATAACGATTTAAAAATCGCCAACACCGAAAACAAGGAGGTGTACGATTTTCTCGCCTCCGCCTCCCAAAAATATGGCTTTGGCTGCTGGATGCCGGGTGCGGGTATTATTCACCAGGTTGTGCTTGAACAATACGCCTTCCCCGGTCTCATGATGCTTGGCACCGACTCCCACACCCCTAACGCCGGTGGCCTGGGCTGTTTTGCCTGTGGTGTCGGGGGCGCTGACGCCGTTGATGTTATGGTTGGCATGCCCTGGGAGGTTCTGCAACCTAATATTGTCGGGGTGAAACTGACCGGCAAGCTCAGTGGCTGGACGGCCCCGAA
>JAJRUT010000109.1 GCA_024277655.1 Deltaproteobacteria bacterium
CATTTTCTTCACCTCTTCAACAAGGGCTTCCATTTTATTCTCCAGTTGTTAACAACACTACTTCCCCACTTAACACATAGTGCTAGATTAACGTCGTTTTTCAATCTTATTATGAGCCTGCCTATTTGAATTAAGTATTCAGCACAACATATTTTCTTGCCATTCTACTGAATTCTGAACCCTGAATACTGAATACTGAATACTGAATTCAACATGATTAACCTTGGCTCAACCCGTAAATAACATCGTAATTACTTAACTATATACCAAGTGGGGAAGTTGAGTTAATAACATTACTTTTCAACAATCTTGCCCTATTCTAAAGAGAGCATCCACAACCTGCGACAGTTGCACCAACAAAACAATAACTAAGCAAGCAAGTTCAAAAACTTACACAGACATCCCCTTCTGTTTTATTGTGGTTAGTTGTGCAACGCACTATACTAGGTCGACCCCCAAAGGTCAAAAGATCAAAGAAAACCAGACCATAAGCCAAAATTCATTCGAGACCTATATTATGATCAGATACGATGAGTTCAGCGAACTTGTGACAAGAAAAACCAAAACCGCGCGGAAATTTTTCCCGGCCATGGCCTTTTTTGCCGGATTTACCTGGGACTCCGTGACCATGGGCCGAATGGTCAAAACGACGGATCTGGCGATTCTGCTTTGCTATTACCTCGGGGCCGTTATTGTTCTGATGCTCCAGACAAGGGATCTTAAAGCCAAATGGCATAAGTGGCTGACCCTGCTCCTGCAATTTTTATTCGGTGGCCTATTCAGCGCCCTGGTGGTTTTCTACTTTAAAAGCGCAAGTGCCGGGCTTGGCACCCTCTTTGTCCTTGGACTGGGGGTAATCCTTGTCGCCAATGAGTTTCTCGTTAGAAAATACGAACAGGAAGCCCTAAGCTGGACTATTTTCACCCTCTGTGGGGTAATGTTTTTAAACTTTCTAATTCCCCATCTGGTGCATTCCATCCATAAGATATGGTTTTATCTCAGTTGCTTTCTAAGCCTTGCCATTGTCTATGGCATCCGGAGATTTGCCCCGGCCGAACGGCGTCACTTAAACCTACCAAGGGGTAAAAAACTCTATTTTCGAACCAACCTTAAACAGATGACCTACCCCACCTGTGTTGTCGTGCTGTTAATAATTCTCAACGAACAACAGATTATTCCGCCAGTACCATTGGTGCTCAAGAAAAATTACATCTGCGTTAATCTTGAGAAAAAAAGTGCTTTTTATCAATGTCAGGAGGAAAAACAACCATTCTATCGCCATTTCGGGATTGGTGAACACACCATCCATTTCAAGCCGGAGGAAAAGATATATAACCTGGCCTCCGTCTACGCCCCCAATCACGTAAGAGTCGAGCTTGAACAACGCTGGTCGCTGCTTGACCCGAGCAAACAAAAATGGATTCTCCGCGCCACTGTGCCAACACCAATGACCGGTGGCCGCAAGAATGGCTGGCGCATCTATTCTTACATCAATAAAATGGTTGAACCAGGAACCTGGAGGGTGGAGACCGCCCTTAGAGATGGGGCCATCCTCGCCCGCAAAAAATTTATTTTACAAGAGGACGATGGTAAAATTATTCAGCAAACTAGCGTCACAGTCGAGTAGGATTTCACGCCATATTTCCTTGTCACAAACTAAACTTTCCCACTTGATATATTGTCCTGTTATTGCGATGGCATTCAAGTGTTCCACCGAAACTAATCATCCTGAGTCCTGACTTCTGAACCCTGACATAAGGTTTCTGATAAAACTAAAACGACGTAAACTCAGCAGTATGGCACAAGTAGGAAAGTTGAATCCTAAAGTGGCGTTCCCGCAAACAAAAAAAGCACCAACGACGCGGGTCATTGATGCTTTCTTAATATTTCTGGTGGACGAGGTGGGATTCGAACCCACGACCCCTGGCTTCGGAGGCCAGTACTCTATCCAGCTGAGCTACCCATCCATACCGATTGGTGAAGTTGGTGAAGAGAGAATTTTATACTGTATCACCCCCTAGAAGTCAACAGCTACTCAAGAATGCCACGTTTCTTTACATCATGCATCATATTCCGTGGGTCTGCGGGTTCACCGGGAATGATGGCTTGCAAATCAGCAATAAGCTCCTCAACGGAGGAATACCAGACCGTTGACTCCTGACCAAAACGCCTAAGAATATCGTTAAATTCCTGACTGATATAGGGATATAGTTTCCGCAGGTTGACAATGCGGTTACGGTTTATAAGTGACAGATCACCTGTGTTGAGGGTGCTTACCACCTGTTTCCCGAGAAGCGGGTCATTGTAAACGGATTGGGGGGTATGGTCGCCCTTACCCAGTAAGAAAACAAGTACCCCGGCCAATTCGTGCAGATCAAGGATGAAAGGCCGTTCTGGTAGGTAAAAATCATAATCAAAATCGATCCAGCGCAGCTGTTTGGATTCGTACTCAAAGAGAATATGATCCCGTCTGACATCACCATGACGAAAACCGTTGGCATGGAGCATGGCAATAGCCTTTGCACAACAAAGAAACTCCTGGAGCAAGCCCGGCAGATGCAGGTGGTAATACTCCTCATGGCTACAGACAAAACGGTAGACATGCTTATCAAGCTGGCGGCCGCGAATTACATCGAGGATACGCACCAGGTTGCCCGCCTCATCCTCTACACTATAACCCTGCATAAAGCGTGGGTTGCCCTTGGTGTATTCCAGGATGCGGGCCTCTTTTTCGGGACTGCGGTAACAGCGAACAGCAAAGCCCCCGACCTCAATATCAAAGGTCTCATGAAAGACCAATTTAAGAATATGGGATTTGCCACTGACCAGATCAACCACCTTGGGCACCCATTGCTTGATCTGATCGTCAACTCCAAACCGTCCCTCCACCGTATGACCGGTAACAAGGAAATAACGCTGATCAACGAGAATAATATCACTGTAATCAATAGTTGAAAAGTTTGAAGTGTCGCGGTACACCTTGGGTCGCCTACGCAGGGAGCGGCTGATGGGGTGGGCCTTGAAGCGCTCCTGCACATGGGGTGGCAGATCGCTGACATATTCCGTCATGCAACGATCCATACGGCAAAATCATGACTGGAGCGTGCCACAGCATTGGAGACCGAACCAAACAAAAACTCCTCTGTTTTGGAAATACCGCGCTTGCCCAGAACCACCGTGTCACATTTATACTCTTCCTGCTTGGCAAGGATCACCGTACTAAATGGCTGCCCTTCTGCCATGACCGATTCAGTGCTGATCTGTTGAAAGTTTATCACCTTTGAAAGCAAAGTTACGCATTGTTTAAAAATTTCAGCAGCCTCTTTTTTACATTCCCTGGTATAGTCCTGGAGCGTCCCCCCTTGTGAGTAATAGTTCGGTGGCGGCTCCGGGTAGATATACAGGAGACAAAGCTCAACATCCTCCCGACCCCTAATCATTTCACTCACATACTTAAGTTCCCGTTGTGAACTGGGTGTGCTGTCAACCGCAAGCAGAAATCGATGATTTGACATGGCTTATACTCCTCAAGGTGATGGTGGCATTCACTATATAAAAAGCATAGCACAGAGCTTAAAAAAGAAGCAAGCTCCAGCACTGGACGGGATATACCACATCGCAGGATCATCGTAAGAACCTGCATTCGGGGACGCATCTGCACTTTACCTTTTAACTGAATCACTAATGATAGTTGTCTATTTATTTTAGAGAAACACCATGCCAAGAACCATAGCTTTCGGCTATTCAAACCATTGCAATATCAGATGCCGCCACTGCGTAGCTGCGGATGCTATTTATGAAAATAGTACCATGGATTTATCTAGGGCCAGGGAGATTATCGCGGAAATGGCCGAAGCCCGGGTGCAGGGCGTTAGCTTTACCGCAGGGGAGCCTCTTATTTATCTTGATGATATTGCCGAATTAATCAATCTTTGTCAGGGCTTTGGAATATACACCCGGGTGGTTACCAATAGTTTCTGGGGCAAGACTGCAGAGTCTGCCGACCGTTACGTGGAGAAACTAAAGAACGTTGGACTATCTCAGCTTCGTCTCAGTTTCAGCCGTTGGCACCAGGAAAATGTTCCCCTGACGAGTGTCCTCAATGTTACAAAAAGCTGCCAGAAAAACGGTCTTAACTATTTTGTGTCCTTTGTCACAGATTTTAGCCAGAACGATGATGTTTATGAGCAGTATCTGCGTCGCCATAACCTCAAGTTTTTCCCGGAACCCATCATCTTTGCCGGTCGGGCCAAGGATTTTGCCCGAACTCCAATACACACCGACTATCAAGCAAACTGTTGCCCGATGAACCCTTACCTTGCCCCAAATCTCGACATGTACGCCTGTTGCGATGCTGGAAGTCATTTCAGCAACACCAATTTTTTTCACCTGGGCAACATAAATGATAGTAGCATTGATGAATTATTTACCAGAAGTGAGACCAACAGGTTATACAGTCACATCAGAAATATGGGCATAAGCACCTTGGCCTCTTTTGCCGGTTTTAAGACACGGGAAATTGTCGGATACCGAAAATGTGAGTTATGCGAGAAGTTATTCAACTCAAAAGACCTCCTCGCCACCCTTGAGAGCCAACAAGACTCAGGGCTAAACACGTGGTATCGGTGATATTCGTAGAGAATTCCGGGTATTTTAAAAAACATGCCCACTCAAGGGGCAGGAGTTATGGAGAAGGAACAAAATGGTACGGATAGGTAATATTTGCAAACTTCAGGTTAAAACCAGACAAGCCTACGGCGTCCATCTTGACGGTGGCGAATTTGGCGATATCCTGCTCCTTAAAAAGGATGTGCCAGAAAACTGCCAAATCGGTGATATTATTGAGGTTTTTGTTTATTCTGACCGTGAAGACCAACTTCGGGCAACCACCAGAAAACCCTTTGCCACAGTGGGCCAGTTCGCCAAGTTAAGGGTTATGAGCAATTCATCAGCTGGCTCATTCCTGGCCTGGGGCCTTGAGAAAGACCTCTTGGTACCAAAGAGCGAACAGCTCAAACCGATGGCGGAAGGCAGGTCCTATGTGGTCTATGTCTTTCTCAGTGAAAAGACCAATCGGATTACGGCCTCAGCCAAACTTGAACAATTTCTGGGCCAGGCCCCTGCCAACTACAAGGAGGGTGAGGAGGTAGATCTCATTGTCTGGGGCCAGTCCGATCTCGGTCACAGGGTTGTGGTTAATCAGGCTCACGAAGGAATGGTCTATACCAGTGAACTGTTCAGGAAACTCTACATCGGGCAGGAGCTTAAGGGGTTTATCAAGAAGGTTCGCGAGGATCAAAAGATCGATATCATCCTCCAAAAGCCAGGAGCCAAGGGAATTGATGATATTGCCGAAACGATCATTAAAACCATCAAGGATAATGGCGGTGGAATCAGTCTCACGGATAAAAGCCGACCCGAAGAGATCTACGCCATGTTCGGAGTCAGCAAGAAGGTTTTCAAAAAGGCCGTTGGCGCACTTTACCGCCAGAGACGTATCAGCATTGCTCAAGACGGGATTACCATTTCTGACAAGTAGATTACAGGAGGTGGCTTGGCCTTTAACCAGAAGAGCTTAACGTTAATTACATCGCTAAAACACTAACAGACATTATTTAAAAATGACGAATCTCAACCTGCTTGAACAGATCAAATGGCGGCCAACCATTGGTGATCCAACCCTGATGGGCTGGATCACCGTTGCGGCCTATTTCCTCTGCGCCGCAGTAACGCTCAAACTTTATTTTTCATCCCAGAATATTTTCCCGCGCGAAGTTGCCGTAAAGCAAAAACAATTTTGGTTATGCCTTGGACTCATCATGCTGTTCCTGGGGATCAACAAACAACTTGACCTGCAATCGTTACTGACGGCAACAGGTCGATATTTTGCCCATAAGGATGGCTGGTATGCCCAGCGCAGGAACGTGCAAGTCATTGTAATAATAGGAATTCTAATATCTCTCACCACGGCGATGGTTTGTTTTATGCTCCACTTTAAACCCTTATTAAAAACAAACTGGTTGGCAATCACAGGCCTTGCCTTTCTGCTCATCTTCATCGCCGTAAGAGCCACATCATTCCATCACATGGATGCCCTGATCAACACGCGGTTGTTGAATATGCGGATGAACTGGATTCTGGAATTATCCGGAATTACAGGTGTCGCCATTCCAGCAATTTCATTTCTAATCCCGAAGCGTAAGTAGAAGAAAACCCGACTAATCCCCACCTAACAATTCACGCATTCTTGCAAGCAGCACATGCGAGGAATAGGGTTTATGCAACAAATTCCGGTGCAGGGTATCATCAACCATTTGCACGTGGCGATCATCACTAAAACCACTGGCCAGTTGGATTTTTACGGCAGGATATTTTTCCTGTACGATGGCGGCGAGTTGGTAGCCGTCCATCAGAAGCAATACAAATAAAGAAAACTGGTGGCACCCGGCATACACAAATGCAAGTGCGTAATAACCTTCAACAGCATCATCTTTGGAAAAAGAAGTACATACAACTACTTAAGAATACCAGACCTGCGCATATCCCGGGTCACATTTCTGGCAAGACTACGGATCCCAGCCTCCGCTGAACTGGGGTTAAGAATGATAGAACGACCTGCCCAAACCATTTTTTCGGTGGACAGGGCGTAGACCCTTGTTTCTATAGTAAAGGCCTCTTCATACTGATTAAAGGCCGGCAGATACCTGGCCCGGTAGGAGCGGCTATAGTAATTATACGAACTTGCATACACATTGGGTATCCACTGCACCCGTCCAGGGACATAGTAATCCTTTTCAGACTTACCCACCACGCGCACCACTAAAATTGCATCGGCATGCACCTCTTTCACCATAGCAACGACAGCCTCCTGCGATTCCATATCCTGCAAGTTTGGCATCACCGTAAAGCTTGCAATGGCCTCTTTATCCTTCATGCCTGCAACAAATTCATTCTCAAAATAGGCCCGGGTCACCTCATGATCAAATACACCAAGCACCAGGATCTTTTTTAGAGGGCCACCAGTATAAGCCTCATCATCCCAGCGTTTAACCAGTTTTGTTGCCCCACAACCGGCAAGAACAAACAATACAACAACAAGTACACCTATTTTAAATTTCATTATAACTCCTCTTTTTTTACTTTTGAGCAACTACCAGCCGGCAGTTCAGGGCAGATTACTATCAGATCAAGCCAAGTCACCTTTGCACTTTACCCGGCCTTGCGGATACCAAAAACGCATCTCCCCCTTCTCCTTCAGGGCTCGTAGACCATGAGCAAAATGAAGCTGTCCGCCCCCCTGACCATGCTCTACCAGATACAGTAATTGCTTAATCTTGTCTGAGGAGGGTGGACTCTGCATAACAATAAACATTTTTTCGGCAATCCGGCGCTGCAGGGCGACATGCAACGCTGTAAAGCCTGCACAACTCCACGTCACCACTGGCAATCCTCTTTGATCCGTAACAACCACGGCAAGCGTACTCCATTCACCATCGGTCTGGCGGGCCAGCAGATCTTCTTCATCCTGCAGGATTAGAGCAAGATTACGCAGACTGCTATCAACCGAGGGGTTATAGCGCCGCAAAAATGGCAACACTTCAAGGCGAACCTGATTACGCAGATAGATGGACGCATGGTTTGAGCTATCCTCCATGAAACCCTGGCCGCGCTCCTGTAAATAGGTGTAAACTTCAGTCTTTGCCACCTGCAGCAAGGGACGAATCAGATGCCCGTACCGCATAAGTCTCATGCCGCTTAAACCGGCGCGCGCCGTACCGCGCAACAGACGTAGCACAACCTCCTCGGCCTGATCATCAGCCGTGTGACCAACGGCAATCTTATCCGCACCACACTCCTGCGCCAGCCGCCAGAACACCCCGTAACGAAGCCTGCGGGCCGCCTGCTCGGCGGACTCCTTCTGCACCGTTTTTTCATGACCAACATCAACTGACTCAATAGTTAGTGGAACAGCAAGTTCTCCACAGAGTTTCCCCAGGAATGCTTTTTCAGCCGGGGTTTCACCTGGACGCAAACCATGATCGACATAGACCGCAAAAAGTCGTAACCCCAGGGCTTGCTGGAGACGGGACAAGACGAGCAATAACGCCGTAGAATCAGGCCCGGCAGAGACACCAACCAGCACCACATCACTCCGAGTCAACAATTGTTTATCGTGGACAATACGGTTTATTTTTTTTTCAAGACTATGCATAAAAGACCGTGTCGCACATACTTTTATATGCTAGGTTAACTGTAACTTTTTTCAAGGAAGATAGCTTATCAACCCCTAATCAGCAATGGATTTCATTTTCTGTCCTTTGCCTACACATCATCATCAAAAACCATGCAAATAAGAAAAGCCGTCATCCCCGTTGCAGGCCTTGGCACCCGTTTCCTCCCTGCCAGTAAAGCCATCCCCAAAGAGATGCTCACCATTGTCGACAGACCGACTATTCAATATATTGTTGAAGAGGTGGTAGCCTCCGGGATTGACCAGGTCATTCTTATTACCAGTGCCGGTAAATCTGCCATTGAAAACCATTTCGACTACGATTACGAGCTTGACCATGTCCTCACCAAAAAGAAAAAACATGTGCTCGCCGATGAAATCAACCATATCAGTAACCTTATTGATGTGGTGTCCGTGCGCCAGAAAAAGCCCCTTGGCCTGGGTCACGCCATTCTCCAGGCGCGCCACGTAATCGGTGACGAACCCTTTGTTGTTCTTTTGGGCGATGACCTTGTTTTAAGCGATCAACCCTGTACCAAGCAGATGATAAACCTCTTTGAAGAGGTAGGGGAATCCATTGTTGCCGTCCAACGTGTACCCATGGATCAAACCTACCAATATGGTATTGTTGAGGGAGTAAAAGAACGGGATCAGGTTCATAAAATCAAAAGAATGGTGGAAAAACCTGCCCCCGGTACGACCAATTCAGACATGGCCATTATCGGGCGCTATATCCTCCAACCCGAGATCTTTGACCTGCTGGAAAAAACCACCCCCGGTCACGGCGGGGAAATTCAACTCACCGATGCCCTCTTGGCGCTGACCAATAAACGTGGTATGTATGCCTATGAGTTTGAAGGCACCCGCTTTGATGCAGGAGACAAACTGGGGTACCTCAAGGCCATCATCGCCTTTGGACTGCGCCACCCTGAAGTTTGTGATAATTTCAGTGACCACCTCAAGGAGGTTGCCTCCCAATTATAGGCTACCTGTGGCCCCAAGAAACAGGCGCAAGGCAAACCCACCACCCCCTGCCCAATCTTTAGCCCCACAAAACAAACATTGAACAATCTTCTCGTTGCCGTTGCCGCGCCACTCTTTGAGCCTCTCACCTACAGACCACCGAAAGACGGTATTCTTCCCCCGATTGGCGTCCGGGTTCTGGTATCCCTTGGCAGGAGACGGGTTACAGGATATGTCCTCGACATAATCCCCCAGGAAGACGTCAGTTATACCATTAAACCCATACTGGATACCCTCGATACCACTCCCCTATTCCACGCCGACATGGTGCCCTTTTTCAGATGGGCTGCCGACTATTATCAGTACCCCATTGGTGAAGTGATCAAAAGCGCCTTACCCGGCGGCCTTACGGTTTCCTCCGGTCGCATCATCGAACTAAATGAATCCGGCAAAACACCCCTTACCACCATACAGACGGAGTCCCCCCGGAAATACCCGTGGCTTGAGCCACTACTTACAAAGCAAAAGCTGAGCATGGCGGCAAGCCAGAAGGTGTGGCTTGGCAAGCAAAAAACCACCCTGCTTAAATGGCAAAAACTAGGCTATCTGAACATAAATGACGTTACGAAAAAAGCCACAGTCTCTGCAAAAAAAGAAACCTGCGTAAAACTTATTCCAGATTCGAGCAAAGGAGATCTGCAGAAAAGTGAGCAAAAGACTCTTACGATCATTGAAAATCTTAAGGCCCAAGGGTTTAGCGAGATAAGCAAAAAAGAGATTCTGAAACTCTACCCAAATGGCCGCACAGCCCTGGGCTCCTTGGCAAAAAGACAGATCATTGAAATCTATCAACAACCGGTGTATCGCGACCCGTTGGGCAGTCAACCTACCCCCCCGGAGACGGTCAAACATCTGAGTCGAGAACAGATACAGGTGCTGGAGGCAATTCAGCCCAAAATAAAACAGCATGAGTACCATACCTTTCTCCTCCACGGAGTCACGGGAAGCGGCAAGACCGAGGTGTACCTCCGGGCCACGGAAACAGCGCTGGCCCAGGGCCGCAGTATTATTGTCCTGGTACCGGAAATTGCCCTGGCCACCCAGATCGAATCCCATTTCCATGGACGCTTCGGCGACAAGATCGCCCTGCTTCATTCCGGTCTATCCCAGGGCGAGAAGTTTGACCAGTGGCGGCGGATAGCAAGTGGCAAGGCCACCATTGTCATCGGCGCCCGCTCGGCTATCTTTGCCCCGGTGCAGAACCTTGGTCTTATCATCATTGATGAGGAACACGACGCCGCCTATAAGCAGGCCGACAATTTTCGCTACCACGGGAGAGATCTTGCCATTGTCCGGGCCCAACAACAACAGGCCGTTGTGGTGCTCGGTTCGGCCACACCCGCCATCACCTCCTTTTACAATGGTCAGCAGGGCAAATTCACCACCCTGACAATGAGTAAAAGGGTAAATGATCGTAAACTGCCCGAGGTCACCATAATTGACCTTAAATCGGTACCCACCCTAAGCGGCCTGCCTCCTCTGTTTTCACCTGAACTACGCGAGGGACTGATTGCCAATTTCAGAGCAGGTAACCAATCTCTTATTTTCTTAAATCGCCGGGGCTATGCGTCCCTGATGCTTTGCCTTGATTGCGGAGCCTCGGTAAGCTGCCCCCATTGTGAAGTCTCTCTGACCCTGCATAAAAAGACCAACCAGCTATCCTGTCATTACTGCGCCTTTCAAATGCCCGCAAAACCAATCTGCAAAAAATGCAACTCAGCCAATATAAAGGAATGCGGCTTTGGTACCGAACGTATCGAGCAGGAACTTACCACTCTCTTGCCAAAAGCCAAAGTGGCCCGCCTTGACCGGGATACGGCAAGTGGCAAACGTAAAGATTTTATAAAAATCCTTCAAGCTGTGCGTGATCGTACGGTTGACATCCTAGTTGGCACCCAGATGATCGCCAAGGGTCACCACTTCCCCCATGTAACCCTGGTCGGGGTTATCTGGGCCGACACAGGGCTCTCCATCCCCGATTACAAAGCCGGAGAACGCACCTTTCAGCTCCTGTCACAGGTCACGGGCCGAGCCGGGCGGGGAGAAAAAACAGGAAGGGTCATCATTCAGACCTATCAACCCAGCCATTACGCTATTGTCGCCGCCAATGAACACGATTACCAGAGTCTCTTTGAGCGGGAAATAAGCCTGCGCGATGGATTAACCTATCCGCCCTTTTCCCGCCTGATCAACATAAAATTTTCCGGTCAACAGGAATCCCTTGTTAAACAGGCCGCCCTGGCAAGTTGTAAAATTTCTAGAGGCATTAATCTCCAACATAAGGTGGAAATCCTCGGCCCGGCTCCATCGCCAATCCCCCGAATAAGAGACCGATTTCGCTACCAATTCCTCTTAAAAGCAAGCCACATTCCTACCCTGGCAAGCCTTGCCAGAACCATCAGGGAAAATCCGCCAGCTACCGTCCGATCAGGAAAAGTCAGAATGACGCTAGACGTTGATCCTGACAATATGATATAATATTCGGGGTTCAGGCTATACGCTAAAACAGGCACGCAAACCCCTCGCAAACCCTAAATAAAATTATAAAACAAAGTATATTGCAAAGGTACACATCATGAGTGAACTCGGCATAGATATTGACGAAGAGCTCCTCCAGGAATTTCATACAGAAGTCTCCGATATCATGGAGGGACTTGGCGATGATTTCATGACCATGGAAGAACAGATTGATGATCTGCCATCAGAATTGATCGACAAGGTTTTCCGGGGGCTACATACCATCAAGGGTAATGCCGGTTTTGTAGGGCTTGATAGCATGAGTAAACTGGCCCATGCCATGGAGGACATCTTTTCAGCCGTGCGCAACAACACCATAACCATTGAGGCCAGCTACATGGATCATATCTTTGCGGGAATTGATGCCCTCAAGGAAATGCTTGCTGACCCCATGCACTCTAGTTCTGTGGATATCACAATACTTATTGACAGCTATCGCACTATTCTGGAAGGAAACCAGCCTGTCATAGACGAGCAATCTGCAGAAGATGAGCCTATCACCGAGACCTTAAAGGAACCTCTGCTGGAGTCATTCCTTAATTCTGATGATCTCATCGAGCGTATTGATCTCCTGCAGGAAATGGAGAGCAAACAACTTACCCAGTGTATCCCTGCCCTTCTGGAATATATAGAAACGCCATTTGCCGATGACCCGCTTAATGTCATTTTAGACTCAACCATCAAGGAGTTACTAAAACTAAAGCCAGAATATATCATTGAGGGGTTAGCACACCCAGGCATTAAAGTTCAAGCCCTCTGCGCCCAACTAACCGGAAAACACCAACTCAAAGATGCCAGCCAAGCTCTACTCAAAATTCTTGACACCAGCAACGACCCGGAACTCCTAAGGGCCAGCCTCAAGTCCCTCGGGGAGCTGCAAGACCCCATAGCACTGGACGATTTAAGGGAATTTGCCTTTAACGATGATCCAGTCCTTGCCGCCACAGCAGTATCAGCCCTCGGTCTTACCCAGCCCGACTTTGCCATCCTCAGGCCCACATTTGACCGGTTACCGGAACTACCGGCACTGGCCATGCTTGATGGTTTGGCAACAGGTCAACCAGCTGCCACCATCACCTTTCTGGTGGACCATATCCATCACCCAAACTCCGTTATTCGCAGGGTAATTGCAAATCGCATCATTGCCATAAACGAACCAGCTATTGACCCGCTGGCCCAAAAACTGGCCAAGGGAAATCGCGACGAAAAAATTATGGCGGCCAATATCCTTGGCAACCTGAATCAACAACGAATTTTCCCCTATCTTATTGCCGTTGCAAAAGATACGGATGAAAATATTCGCTTTGCCGCCTACGAAGCCCTGGGCAACATTTCATCCTCCCAAACATGCTACACCTGCTATGACGGAGTCTATGACCAATCACTCCCCATAAGGACCCTTGCCCTTACCTACCTTGAGGACAATATCTGCGCCGTTGCCACCGGGAAAATCAGGCGAAACCTCCAAAAAAATGACAGTAAGGCGGAAAAAATAAGAGAGGCAATGGCCCATGTGGCCGCCACCAAAATCCTCGGCCGCCTCACTGATTACCCTGAGCTATTCGAACCAATCTTTAGCCAGATAAAAAAATATTCTTCTGTTATTATTCTCGAGCAGTACAAATCGTTACTCCTCCAGGACAAATGCAAGGAGCTACTGACAATCTGGAACAATATCTCGGTTGAGACCAAGAAGGCCAGTGACTATAAAGACCAGAAGGTGCTTATTGTGGATGATTTGGCAACGGTTATAAGGATCAGCACCAACATCCTCAACAAGGTTGGCTACATCACCTTCACAGCCATGGATGGTCAACAGGGCTTAAAAGTTTTGGAAAAACACCCGGTTGATATTGTTATTACCGATATGAATATGCCAGTTATGACCGGCATTGAGATGGCGCGCAAAATCAGAAAAAACATCCTCTTTGAGTCCCTCCCCCTCATTATGATTACCACAGAGCAAAACGAAAATGAAAAACAGGCAGCCAAAGACGCCGGGATAGATATTTTTCTAACCAAACCATTTAAGCCAGATGAGCTTTTGGAATGTATCGAATCATTGCTCTCCAAGTAACAAAGGCTAAAGATTTGGCGGTTTCCCGTCAATATCCACCAGTCAACAACCCATGGATATTGACCCCCAGAAGCCCCCATCTACGCCTTCCCTTTAAATAAGATTCTGGCAAAAATCTTATAGTTCTGCTACATATTGCCAGTTAATGGCTGATGCCCATTTTTTATTTTTTATTCACCCCGTCATGACCTACAAAACAAATGCCCATCCTGGAAATACTGACCTACCCAAACCCTGTTTTACGTAAGAAAGCCACACCTGTGACCGAGTTCGGTGACGAACTAAAATCCCTGGTAAAGAGCATGGCTGAAACCATGTATGATGCCCCAGGTGTCGGTCTTGCCGCGCCCCAGGTCGGGGTCTCCATCCGCCTTGTGGTGATCGATGTTACCCCCAAAGATGAGGATCATAACCTCATCGTCCTTGCCAACCCCGAGATTATTGAATCTGAAGGAGAGGCAATTGAAGAAGAGGGGTGCCTAAGCCTACCTGAACTTAACGCCAATGTTAAACGGGCCGTGCATATTAAAGTTAAGGCCCAGGATATTGATGGCAAAGCCATTGAATTTGCGGCTGAAGACTGGTTTGCCAGAGTCATCCAGCACGAACTTGACCATCTTGACGGCACCCTCTTCCTTGATAAAATCTCCGTGCTGAAACGGGCCATGTACAAGAAAAAACGCAAAAAAATACTAGCGGAGGGTGCGTAATGGCAACCATCGATAAAATCATATTCATGGGCACCCCTGAGTTTGCTGTCCCATCCCTCCAGGCCCTACTTGAGCATGGGAAAAACGTCGTTGCCGTGATATGCCAGCCCGACCGCCCCAAAGGACGAGGGCGCAAGGTACAACAGCCCCCGGTGAAAGTTCTCGCAGAAACACATAAGATTCCTGTTCTGCAACCCACCAAAATCAGAACCGAATCATTCCACAACGAGCTGCTTACCTACGAGCCTGATCTCTTTATCGTTACAGCCTACGGACGGATACTACCGGAGAGTTTACTCAGCCTCCCCCCCCTTGGCACCATCAATGTCCACGGCTCCCTCCTCCCCAAATACCGTGGCGCGGCACCGATTCAACGCGCCATTCTAAATGGTGATGAACAAACAGGCATCACCATCATGCAGATGGATGCCGGTATAGACACCGGGGACATCCTCCTACAGAAAGACATGCCCATAGCCAGCGATGATACATCCACAACCCTGGCAATAAAGATGTCCACCCTGGGGGGCGACCTTCTGGTTCAGGCCCTTGACCTGCTACGGGAGGACAAGCTCCCTCCCACCGCCCAAAATAACGATTTTGCCAGTGATGCCCCCATGCTCACAAAAGACGAGGCGCCAATCGACTGGCACCAATCAGCAACACATATCAGTTGCCAAATAAGAGGCCTTGACCCATGGCCCAAGGCCACCACCACCCTTGATAACAAATGGCTCCGCCCCTTCAAACCGCTGGTTCTTACTAGGCAAACGGATCAGAAGCCAGGTACCATCATAGAGGTCTCTAAACAGGGGATATGTGTCGCCACCGGCGATGGCGTCCTGCTCTTTAGTGAAATTCAACTTGAGGGCAAGAAACGCATGGCTGTTGAGGCGTTTATCCTCGGTCATAAACTGGCAGCTGGCTTGATACTGGGACAACCATGACCACCGCCTTCCTCGACTGTTTTTCGGGTATCTCCGGCGATATGCTCCTTGGCGCCTTTATTGATGCCGGGCTGGATGAAACACAACTCACCGACCAGTTAAAAAAGCTCAACCTGTCTGAATACTCACTCCACACCGAACGGCTGAACAGAGGCGCAATTAAGGCGACCAAGGTTCATGTCCACTCCAACGAAGGGCATCACCACCGTAACCACACGGATATCATCGCCATTATCTCTCAAAGCGATCTGGCCCAACCCGTAAAAGACAAGGCCCTTGCCATATTTGCCACTCTGGCTGAGGCCGAGGCCGCCATCCACGGTGTGCCAACGCATGAAGTTCATTTTCATGAGGTTGGTGCGGTTGATTCCATTATTGATATCGTTGGTACGGCTATCGCCATTGAGCTGTTAGAGATCGACAGGATTATTGCCTCCCCCCTGCCCATGGGTCGAGGCGTCGTGGAATGCCAGCATGGCAAACTCCCCCTGCCAGCCCCCGCCGTACTGAAACTCTGTGAAGGTCTTGAGGTTTATGGTGTTAATGAGACAAAGGAGCTGGTTACCCCGACCGGGGCCGCCATTATCAAGGCCCTGGCAACAAGCGGTTCCCTGCCAGCCATGACCATCAGCGCCACGGGCTACGGGGCAGGAAGCCATGAACTTGACCAACCCAATGTCCTGCGCCTTGTCTTGGGGCATGAGAAAAATGTTCCAGAAGCCCAGGAGATTGAGGTTATTGACTGTAACCTCGACGACTGGTCACCGGAGCCATTCCCCCATCTCTGCGATCTACTTCTGCATAAAGGCGCCCTGGATGTCAGCCTAATCCCCATTCAAATGAAGAAGGGCAGACCAGGATTTTTACTCCGGGTGCTTGCCCCGCTGGCAACGGCCCAACAACTCAAAGAAACCATCCTCAGTGAAACCAGTGCCATCGGCCTGCGTTTCCGGAGAGAACAACGACTGACCCTGCCCCGCACGCAGGTAACGATCAGCACTCAATATGGCCCGATCAAGGCAAAGCAGGTGGAGACCCCCAAAGGCCGGCGTATCTATCCCGAATATGAGGCTTGCCGGGAAGTAGCGATAAGGTTACAACTCCCCATTATGGATGTGTACGCCGAGGTTATTCGCGCCCGCTGAGAAATGGGCCGACTATTGAGTGGATAATAGTCTCACGTCCGGGAACAAACAAGAAAGCAAAGAAAACACCAAATAAATCAGGACGGCGAGTAGCAATCCCTCCTTAGCCCTTTAACCTTATAGCCTTACGCCTTTAAAAACATGGATAAAATAGCCCTCGCCCTTGCCACCTGTATGTACGCCGGATACCTGCCGAAATTCCCCGGCACCTGGGGAACCCTTACGGCAATCCCCATACATTTTCTCATCATTATGCTGGCAGCGCCCTACTACTACGGAGCACTGGGCGCAATTTTACTGCTGGCAATTATCACGGCTGGTATGGCGGAAAAAATTATAGATAGTCAAGACCCAGGAGTAGTGGTGATTGATGAGTTAATCGGCATGCTGGTGGCCCTCATCGGCGCCCCCCTCACCATCCCGACATTTCTCACCGCCTTCTGCCTGTTTCGTTTTTTTGATATCTTAAAACCCTTCCCGGTGGGCTGGCTGGATAAACATCTGCACGGTGGCACCGGTATAGTTTTAGATGATGTCGCCGCAGGTCTTATGACCCTTGGCTGTTTGAATGTTTGTTACTCTTTTGGCTGGTTGTAGGACTGAACGGAGACACCAGGAAGGCTGTCGTATTTTATTTTCAGCCACAGAATCCACTGAACTTTTCAGTCTGTATTTCTGTAATTGACAAAGACTTACAGCCCATCAACCTTTACCCAAGCGCCTTTTCAATCTCATCCTGCATACCGGTAATCACCGCCAGCGGATCGGCAGCTTTGGTGATTGGTCTGCCCACCACCACATGATTTGCCCCGGCAATAATCGCCTTTTGGGCGGTCATAATCCTGGTCTGGTCGTCACTCTTGTCCATGACATTGGCTCCTGGACGAATACCTGGCGTCACCATAATAAGCCTGTCGCCAAGACCATCCCGCAAACGCTGTGCCTCCATACCGGAGCAGACCACACCATCACAGCCAAGTTCAAGGGCCCGTTTGGCCCGAAAATGGACGAGATCCTCGATGGACTGGGTCATACCCATGGCGCGAAGATCATCCTCACCAAAACTGGTCAAAACCGTCACCGCCAGAAGTTTGACATCACCCCGCTCAGGAATAGCCGCCTTGATAATGGCGTCATTGCCATGGATGGTGGCAAGGGACACACCATGGGATCTGATCTGGGCCACCGCTAATTTTACGGTTTCGGGAATATCAAAAAATTTAAGATCAAGCATCACCTTGTGACCGCGATCAATAATCCAGTCCACCGTCTTGAACCAATCCGCCATAAAGAGTTGCAACCCCACCTTGTAAAAGCCAAGCTTTGCCTCCGTCTTTCTGACCACCTCCCTGGCCTGCTCGCCATTCTCCACATCAAGGGCTAAAATAATACGTTCGTTTAGAGGGATATCCTGAGCCATAAGTATTGCTACTCCTTGATTTTATACTGGTTTTTCATGGGTTTTAAGGTATTCTAATGGGGAGTAAGATCATACCATTTGTGCATGGTTGAAGAAACAATGAAGCGCTCCCCCCATAAAGTTTTCTTCCCAGAGGTTTTCATGACCAGACTACTCCGCCCTGACAGTTATGCCCGTAACACCCTTGAGCGTTATACCGGTTCAAAAGTTGAAGACTTCTGCGCCAATATCCTGCTGTGCAATTTCCAACGCTATATCGAGAGTTTTGCCGAACACACCGGCAACAATATCCTCTCCGAATACTGGGATATTGTCCATGACAAGAGCCGGGATATCACCATCATTAACTGTGGGGTGGGCTCCCCCAATGCTGGAATTGTTATGCACTGCCTGTCCTATCTCGACAATATCAACTCCGTGATCATGCTTGGCATGTGTGGGGGAATTGACGACTCATGCGAGATAGGCGACCTTATCGTCCCCACCGCCTCAATCAGGGATGAGGGAACCAGTCGCCACTATCTGCCCTCAAATGTCCCGGCCCTGCCCTCGGTTGAGATTAACCGCATCATGTGCGAAGTACTCCACCGGGAGCTTGACACCTGCCCAAAAGCCGGGATTATGTACACCACCGATTACCGGATGTGGGAGTTTGACGAGAAGTTCATCGACTATATCCTAAAACACCGCATCGTTGCCATTGATATGGAAATTGCCACGATTTTCTCCATCGGCTACGCCCTCAATGTTCCCACCGCAGCCCTTATGCTGATCTCTGACCTGCCCTTGCGTAAAGGTGGAATAAAATCAAAAAACAGTGCCAATGAGATTTTCAACACCTACACCTCCCAGCACCTGAAGATGGGGGTTAAGATATGTGAGGAAATTACCCAGCAAAACGAAAAATTCCCATCCTGCACCTTTGTCCCCCCCGCCATAGATAAAACATGACGTGCCGTTAAGCGTCCTTGCCTGCAACCAGAGCAAATCATGACAAACTCAACTACCACCCGCTCAAGCAGGTGGGTTACAATGCGGATCGATTAGCGAGGGCAACGAGACGACTGCTAGCAAAATAGACACCAGACACCGCTTCGCTGTTATTCGTCCGGTAAGTGAGGGACGATACTCCGAAAGGCGAAGATTTTAACCCTACACAGAAACAATCAATCGTAAAGTTACCAGGGTCAGAACACACACTTCACATCACCGGTTACCCGAAAGGCACCAGTCTGCATATTATACATCAGGGAATTGCCGCGAACCGTACCATCCTTGTTCTGTAACACCACTGGGGTCGCGGTCTTAACGACCTTATAAAAGGTGAAATAGCGCAGGGCATCCGTTTCCAGGGTAAACTCACCAGAATTACTATTCACCACGACATCATCAACGATGGTGATAAGCTTTTGCTTGGCAACATACAGCGCCTCCCCACCGGTAATAAGGGTCTCCTTATCATCCTCACCATAGAGAAGACAACGCACCCCTTCAAGACGATATTCACTGGAACCTGGGTCACCACTGAGCACCGCATCGGCTGCAAGTTTCAACTCAAGTTTACCGTTGCCGGTCTGATACAGGGTGAAATCCTCCATGCGAAACTGCGGATTTTCGTTGTCAATCATAGCCCTGATAAAATCCATCCGCTCCACCTTCACCGACAGGAATTTCTTCACCGGATTACCCCATAGTGGGTACAAAAGCACGATCACCAGGGGCAGAAACCATATTTTATTCCTGGAGAGATTCATATCCTGCCAAGATAACCGGCAAGAAGCTCTTCATACCTGCCCTTGGCATCAATAATGAGATCACACACCTCGCGCACCGCCCCACGCCCACCAAAACTCTTTGTGGTGTAATGGGCTACCTGCTTTAATTCATCCATACCATCTGCCACCGTAACAGCAAAACCAACCTGGCCAAACATGGGCAGATCAAGCCAGTCGTCACCAACGTAGGCCACCTGCTTTGCCTGTAGATCCAACTCATTCAGCATGGATTTATACACCTCAACCTTATGGCGTTTGCCCTGGTGGAGATGGTCAATATGCAGATCTTCACAGCGGCGGATAAGAGCCTTTGAACTGCGCGCTGTGATAATACCCACCTCAACCCCGGCCTGGCGCAGGAGGTTTAAACCAAAGCCATCCTTGGCGTTGAAGCTCTTCACCTCAACCCCTTCATCGGTGTAGGTAATAGAACCATCGGTGAGTACCCCGTCCACATCAAGGAGGAGGAGTTTAATTTCCTTTGCCCGACCAAAGCAGTTCTTCCAGGCGTAGCCCCGCACCGTATCCCCAGTCCGGGATGCTGCTTTTTCAAGCAGAGAGGCGGTAAATTCACAATCGCCGGGATACCCCCCCTTGCCACCACCTGCACAGCTTTCAGTCATTGACCACACCGTGAATAATCAGCAGTTTTTTCAAGAGATCCTCCACCTGATCAAGGGGCATGGAGTTTGGGCCATCACAAAGGGCCTTATCCGGATCTGGATGAATTTCCATGAAGAGTCCATCAATCCCAGCCGCCACCGCCGCCCTGGTTAAAGGGGCAATAAATTCACGCTGACCACCGGAACTCCCCCCAGCCCCACCGGGAAGTTGTACCGAATGAGTGGCATCATAGATCACCGGACAATCCAGCCCACGCATCACCGGCAAGGCACGCATATCAACAACCAGGTTATTATAACCATACATGATGCCGCGCTCGGTTAGCATGATCTTATCATTGCCAGATTCACGTACCTTATTCACCACGTTCTCCATATCCCAGGGGGAAAGAAACTGACCTTTTTTAATGGACAGTGGCTTGCCAGTTTTTGCAGCCGCCACAAGAAGATCCGTTTGCCGACATAAAAACGCCGGGATCTGAATAATATCAAGCACCTCAGCGGCAAGAGGAGCCTGGGACGCTTCATGAATATCGGAAATTACCGGTACATTAAATTCTTCCTTGATACGCCCAAGAAGCTCAAGGCCCGCCTCAATTCCGGGGCCACGAAAGGAGGTGATAGAGGTACGATTGGCCTTATCAAAGGAGGCCTTAAACACATAGGGCATGCCAAGTCTTGAGGTGATTTCTTTGAGACCTGAAACGGTCTCACGGATCACCTCTTCATTTTCGATAACACATGGGCCACCAATTAAAACAAGAGGATTCCCCCTGCCAAACACAACTGCATCATTTACGGCAACCTGCATAGTCATTCCCTCAGCTCTGCGTTACATAAAAAACGGCTTAAACCACGAAGGCACGAAGATAATAAAAAAAACTTCGTGCTCTTCGTGCCTTCGTGGTTCATAAAATTATTTAAAATAGACTAAAAGTCCCTACTCTTTCACCTGCTTTAAAGAGGCCTCGATAAAACGGTGGAATAACGGGTGAGGGTCCATGGGCTTTGACTTAAACTCCGGATGAAATTGACAGGCCAGAAACCAGGGATGGTCGGCAAGTTCAACGATCTCAACCAAGGTATTATCCGGCGAGGTACCACTGATGATAAGCCCCGCCTTCTCCAGTTGCTCACGGAAATCAGGATTAAATTCAAAGCGATGACGATGGCGTTCATCTATATCCTTGCATTGATACGCCGCCCTGGCAAAGGTATCCTTTTCAAGCACACAGGGGTAACTGCCAAGACGCAGGGTTCCGCCCATTTCCGAGTCTTCATTACGCACATGGGTAGTGTCGGTACGGGCATCGTACCATTCCTTCATCAGGTAAATAACATTGGCCTTGGTGTCCTTGCTAAACTCGTTGGAGTTGGCATCTTTAAGACCTGCAACATTCCGGGCAAATTCTACCACAGCAAGCTGCATCCCCAGACAAATACCAAAGAATGGGATCTTCTGCTCACGGGCATAGGTGATGGCGTTCATCTTGCCTTCAACCCCGCGCTGACCGAAGCCACCCGGCACCAAAATACCGTGACA
>JAJRUT010000110.1 GCA_024277655.1 Deltaproteobacteria bacterium
AGGGTTGCGTCCCCATCTAGAATATCCTTTTTGTATAATGTCTGTTCTTTGATCTGTTTCGGATACCTCTCAAGGAGGTGTTGGCGGAAAACCCCTGGAAGCAGGCCGGCGTTTACTGGTGGGGTCAGGAGCAGGTTATCCTTGAGTAAAAATACATTACTTATACAGCCCTCGGTGATTTCCTCTTTTTCGTTGGTGAATATGGCATCAAGGTAGTCATGCCTATTGGCTTTGCGCCAGGTTTCGTTATACAGCGCGCGGTTTGTGGTTTTATGATAGAGAAAAGGGTCTTGGCTTGACGTTTGCTGGGCGCTGAAACAGACCCTGGCGGGTTGCGTTATTCCTGTGGGGATGGGTAGAAATGGCGCAGGGGAATGGCAGGGGTTGACAGTGGTTGTGATTTGGCCTTCCTGACTCAGGGTCAGTCGTACCCTGCTTGTTGCATGGAGGCTGGCACCGATTTGCCTTAAAGCGCGGTTGTAGTCTTTGCCTGAAAAGATAAAATTGAAATAGCTAGCCGATTCCTGCATACGGTCGCCATGTTGTCTGGCAAATTTGAAGCCTGAACCAGGTTGCCAGAGTAATGTCTCTATCAGTTCAAAGGGTTTGTGGGCCTTGGTGAGGAACTCACCCTTAAGTAAGCACTCCTGCCACTCCTGCTCCGGGTCGGAGTCGGCAACAATGCCCGAGCCAATCCCCATTGGGCCTCTGTTTCCATCAAGTATTACGGTGCGAATCGGCACATTAAAGGATGCCTGACCATTTGGGCCGAGAAAGCCGATGGCCCCAGTGTACACCCCGCGTGGCCCATCTTCAAGCTCCCTGATGATTTCCATGGTACGGATCTTCGGCGCTCCGGTGACAGAGCCGCAGGGGAACAGGGCCTTAAAGAGCTGAACGAGGTCAAGATCCGTAGGAGTCCGCGCCGTAATAGTCGAGGTCATCTGCAGGAGTGAGTTGTACACCTCAACGTCAAAAAGTGAGACAGGGGTGACCATGCCTTTATCGGTAATTCGGCCAAGGTCGTTGCGCAGAAGGTCAACGATCATCACGTTTTCGGCAAGGCTCTTGATGTCTGTCTTGAGAAACTGGCTGTTTTGCTCGTCTTCGGCCCTGGTGCGCCCTCTGGCGATTGTCCCTTTCATGGGGCGGACGGTAATTGTTTGCCCCTCTTTTTTGAAAAAAAGTTCAGGTGAAAAGGACATGATTTTTTTGTTCTTTTGTTTGATATAAGCGCCAAAACTCACCTGCTGATTACGGCGAAGTTTTAGATAGAAATCATCCGCTGAATCAGGAGAATCAAAGAGCAGTTTTAGGGTGTAGTTTACCTGATAGGTGTCTCCGGCCTGTATGTACTGCTGTATTTTTTTTATATGTCCAATGTACTTAGTCTTATTTTGACTCAAACTGATATTGTTGATTTGACAGAGTGCCGGGGGGGACTCCCTGGCATCCCGGATAGGCAACTCCTTGGTATGGTCAAATATCTGGCAGGATGCATAGAGGCCAAGTTTCGCTAGGAGTGTCCCTTTTTTGCAGGGGGTTATCTTGTTTAGGGTATCTTCAAGTTCATAGCCAAATTCATAACTAAACCAACCAGCAAGATAGCAGCCCTTGTCCAGGATGTTTTCACATTTTTTTAAAAAGAGGACGGGGTCATCTCCGGCATAATGACAGAGTTGTTCCGTTGCGCCGGTGAAGAGGTAGGAGTGTTTATCCTCCGGGGTTGTTCTTGCGGTTTCCAGAAGAATAAACTCATCACCAGACTCAGCAAATAGTTGCTTTAAATTGTTTTCTGTGAAAGGTCGCGGCTTATTCATTGGCTGTGTTGAACCGGTTTAAGTGGTTGCTGGATGGACGTATTTATCTACTATACAAGACGACGGATACCCTACACATGGCATCTTAAAAAAGCAATTAGTACGAATAAAAAAGCTGGTTAAAAAAAATGGTCTATTGTGCAAGTCTGGTTGCGGTAATGATTGTAATATTTTATAAGTTCACATGTTTATGTGTTTGTGGAATTGTTGAAAATAAGTTGATATGATATTTTAGATGTTGAATGGTTACTTGGAATCACTAGAGATTAAGAAAATTAAGTTTTGTGAGGAATATAAAGCATGTTAATTAGAGACTGGATGGCCAAAGATGTACTCACCGTTGATGAGAATACCTCCCTTATGCGTGCCACCCGCACCATGACTGAAAATACTATCCGCAGATTGCCCGTGGTTTCCCATGGTAAACTCATTGGCATCGTGACGGATCGGGATGTTAAGGATGCCTCTCCCTCAAAAACAACCTCCCTGGATGTACATGAATTATACTATCTGCTCAGCGAGATGAAGGTTAAGGAGGTTATGACACCTGCCCCCGTAACCTTGGACGGTAATGATTCCCTGGAAAAAGCTGCGGTGATTATGCTTGAAAAAAGGATTTCCGGTCTGCCAGTTGTTGCCGCTGACGGTACCATCGAAGGACTCATTAGTGAAACGGATGTACTGCGTGGGTTTATTCACTCAACCGGGATTAAGGATGGTGCCATTCAGTTTGTTCTGGATCTTGCCGATATCCCGGGGTCTGTCACTGAGGTTGTGCAGGTTCTGCGTACCCACCATGCCCGTATTATCTCTGTTTTGACCTCCTTTGAAGACGCTGGGGAAGGTAAGAAACGTGTTGCTATTCGGGTTATGGCAGAAAATGGCTGTAACTGTGACGATCTGACGGCTGAACTGAAGGATACATTTACCGTTGTCTATCACGGTCAGGATGAGTTGAAGTCGTTGGGCAAATAGCGCGACTATAATTTAGAACTTTGCATTGGTCGCCAGATTGACCGTAAACTTGCAGTCTAATATAGAAGAGGCCTGAATCACTTTTTGTGGTTTGGGTCTTTTTTTTGTGAACGACCTGTGTCATTGGACTGTGCCCCGCAGGATTAACTCAATATTTTCATCCTTGAATGGTAGCCAGTTGGTTTTGTTGCGAATAGTCGGGTCGTAATGGCCTGTCTGTTTGTTGATGGGCAGAAATGTCATGCCCTTTGGAGGGGAAAAGAAGCGGGGCTTTGTCCCGATCATGCTTTTTTTCATAAAATCAAGCCATATCGGGCCGCAGGCAAGACCACCTGTTTCCCGGCGTCCGAGTGATTTCTTGAGGTCAAACCCCATCCACACCCCGGTGATGAGCTGGGGGGTATAGCCGATAAACCAGGCATCCATATTGCCATCGGTTGTTCCAGTTTTACCTGCCGAATGACCAGCCAGCCCCCAGGCCTTTTTGCCTGTGCCTGTGCGGATAACATCCTGCAGGAGGCGGGTGACCTGGTAAGCGGCCCGTGCATCCAGGATTTTACGATTGCGGGGGATGTTATGTTCGAGCAACCGATTGTCGCGGTCATAAACCTTGGTGATGAAAATGGCAGGACTGTAATTACCCTCATTGGCAAAGATGGAGTAGGCGGCGGTTAGTTCCAGCAGCGAGACTTCGGATGCGCCGAGAGCAAGGGACAGATTGTGGTGGAGCTTTGATTTAATCCCTGTTCGTTTGGCAAGATAAATTATTGAGTCAATACCGATCTGTTGCAGGAGTTTTATGGTGACAATATTCCTTGATTTGACAAGGGCGGTGTAGAGGGTTGTGGGGCCAAAGTTTTTACCCGAAAAATTCTTTGGCCTCCATGGTTTTTGTGTTCTGTCTCCGGGGAGATTTAACGGTTTATCCATGATGATGGATGCCGGGCTAAAATTGGTGTTAAAGGCCTCACCATAAATAAAGGGTTTGAAGGCTGAGCCGGGCTGTCTCTTGGCCTGGGTTGCCCGGTTAAACTGGGAGCGTTGGAAGTTAATCCCGCCAATCAGGGCGCGAACGTAGCCTGTGGTGTTCTCGATACTGACCAGTGCTCCCTGGGGGGGTGTTTTTTTGCCTTTACCGCTACGCAAGGCCCATGATGCAACGCCTTTTTCCAAAGAGATTGCGGCCTGTTTCTGGAGGGATAGATCCAGGGTTGTCTCAATGGTCAAACCTCCGGTGGCAAGCAGGTGATGACCGTAACGTTTTGTGATGATCTTTCGTATATGGGCAAGAAAATAGCGGCTGTGGCTAAAATAGTTTTTTTGCGGTGCCCAGTGCAGTGGGGCGACGAAGGCCTTTCTGGCGGCGCTGGAGCTGATAAATCCCTCGGCCGCCATTCTATTTAATACGTACCCCTGTCTTTTTTTTGCATTATTATAATGTTTAAAGGGTGAATATCGGCTTGGGGCTTGGGGAAGGCCTGCCAGAATAGCCATTTCCGCAAGGGATAGTTCTGATATTGACTTGCCAAAATAGGTTTGGGACGCAGCCTCAACTCCGTATGATTTTTCGCCAAGGTAGATCTGGTTCAGGTAGATGTGCAGGACCTGTTCCTTGGAGAGAACCTGGTCGATGCGGTAAGCAAGAATGGCCTCTTTTATTTTACGGAGATAGGTCTTCTCGCGACTGAGAAGTAATGATCGCGCCACCTGCTGGGTGATGGTGGAGCCTCCCTGGCTTCGGCCACCTGCCCTGAGGTTATTGATTACGGCCCGGAGGATTGAGATGGAATCCACTCCGGCATGTTCATAGAATCTGGCGTCTTCAGCGGCAATAAATGCCTTTGGCAGTAGGCGTGGCATATCCGCTATGTCTACAACGATACGGTTCTCGATGTATATACGGTCGATAGTTTTACCGTAACGATCTTTGATGACACTGGTTTCTGAGGGTTGGTAGTGGAGTAGTGCCTCGATATCTGGGATATTGAGGGAGGCAAAGAGAAAGAGGAGGAGGGTGATAAAGCAGGTAAGTCCAAACCATATGGCTATGAGCAATATGCCAAGGTGGTGATGATTCCAGTGGATGCGGATTTGCTTTTGTTTTTTCTTCTTTGCCGGCATGGCGGGATTATAACCTCAATGAGGTTCATTGTCAGTTTATAAGCCAAAAAAAAGGATCACTCTTCATGGGAAGAATGATCCTTAATAACCGGTGGAAACTTACGGCTATGGGAGGTAATTAACAACCTTCAATAGCTTTCTTTTTCTTAGGGTGACAGGTGCTACACTTAGTGGAAGCGCCTTTAGCCTTGTGACAAGCCTTACAGCCTACCTTGTGGGCATAATTCTTCTCGGTAGCCATCTTTTTAACATCAAGAGCTTTGTGACAATCATCACAGGCAAGATGGCCTTGATGCTTGGCATGTGGAAACAAAGCAGGCTTTTTTCCTTTAGCAGTTTTCAATGTCATCTCAGCAGGACCCTTGTCCTGAGCCATAGCTCCGCCAGTAAAGGCAAAACCGAAAAGCATAGCGAAAGCGGCTGCGCAAAGTACAGATTTTTTCATTTTTCTTCTCCCTAAGGTTGTTACGGTATTATAAAAAAACATCGTAAAGTTAGAGGATGATTATTCTTTTAACACTCTTTTGTCAAGTGCTAGGGCTATAAAAAATACAAGAATCTGAACCACTATTTATTATCAGGAACCGTAGCTGTGGAGGCCTGATAAAAGGAAGTTTACGCCATAGTAGGTGAACAAGACGTTGAAGAAGCCGCCAATGGCAAGCCATGCCACAACAGTACCCTGCCAACCCCTGGTAAATCTGGCGTGGAGGATGGCTGCATAGAAAAACCAGGTGATTAGCGACCAGGTTTCCTTAGGATCCCAGCTCCAGTATGTGCCCCAGGCCGAGTTCGCCCAAATGGCACCTGTTATGATACCGGCGGTAAGCCAGATAAAGCCGAATACCATTGTTTTATGGTTAATTTCGTCAAGGACACGCAGGGGGGGGAAGGTACCCATTAGCCCCTCGTCTTTATTGGCACTGGAGTCTTTGATGATATACATGACACCGATACCACAGGCCACTGCAAAGGCAGCGTAACCGACAAAACAGGTCATGACGTGGGCAATAAGCCAGTTTGATTGGAGGGCGGGGATCAGTGGGTTGATTTCCTGGCTGATATTCAGCCAGCCTGATTCGGCAAAGACCATGGCCGCGAAGGCAAAGGGCAGGGCGAAGGCACCAATGGTTCTATTCTTGAATTTAAATTCAAGATAGAGGTAGAACCCGGCAATGGTCCAGGAAAAGACAACCAGAGATTCATACATATTGGTAAGGGGCGCATGACCGATACCAATTTGATACGATTCATACCAGCGTAATCCCAGCGCCGCTGTTTGGCCAATAACCGTAATAGCCGTGAAGAACGTACCGCCAAGCGCGGCCTTGTTGGATTTAAACAGGAAGGCTGCTACATATATAAATGAAGCAAAGAGATAGCCGAAGGTAGAATAATTAAGTAACAGGGCACTGTTCATTTTTGAACCTCAAAGGATTGGCTGTTGATAAGTTTAGCGCTGATATCGGCAAAATTTCGCTCAAAACCAGGTTTATTTTTATTGGCTGTTCCGGCGACAAGAATCGTAGTGGTTCCGTCCTGCTCATGGATATAAACCCATAAACGTCTGTGGGACATAAAAAAGGCGACGCCAAGCCCGGCAAGCATCAGTCCACAGCCGATATAGACGAGAATAACTCCTGGGTCTTTGGCTACCTGCAAACCGGTGGAAAAGAATTCTTTGACCTGAAAGACGTACTCTGTACCATCGGCACGGGTCAGGGTTTTCGGGGTGTTGGCTTCAAGAATCAGGTTGTGTTGTCCGCCCTTACCATCGGAAACCAGCAGGCGAAAATTATAGACCATGGGAGTGTCGGTGGGTACAAGGTCTTTAACGGCGAAGAGAAGCTCTTCATTCTGCCAGCGAACAGCTTGTCTGAGTGGTACAAGGAAACGCTCGGGGATATCGTTGTCCCTGTTGGTGACAGTGATAATGTATTTTTTATGGGATTCAAATGAGGACTGGTAAAAGGTCCAACCTTTATAGGTTAACGGGTGGTTTACTTCGATTACCTCTGTGAGTATCTCTTTGCCGTCCTCGATAATAACCAGTTCCGACTGGTACTCTTTGGGTGCGCCATTTGGGTAACGGGTCATGTGGAACCAATTACATTTTATGGTAAAGCCAAGATCAAGTTCCTCTCCTGAACCATATTGATAGATGACCTTTGATGAAAGGGTTTCCGGAAGATTCAGGCCACCCTTATGGCCATAAAAGAAACCAACTGCCGCGCCGGCAAAAATAACCAAAATGGAGAGGTGAACAGCATATACCCCAAGTCGTGTCCATGGAGTTTTTTGGCTAAAGAGCAGGGAACCACCCTCCTTCTCAGATTTACTGGTGGCCCAGCCCATGGAGGCCAGGAGTTGTTGCAGTTTTGAGGTGGTCTGGTCGATGGAATCCGTGCTAGTCAGGATGAGCTTGTGCCGCATGGATGACAGGCGGCCAATTTTGGTCTGGTGATTATCCATAACCACCAGGCGCCAGACATCGGGAAGTCTTTCTATGGAGCAGATAATGAGGTTTAGGGAGAGCAGGCCAAGCAAGCTGTTGAACCACCAGGATCGATACATGTCATCAATGGATAAAATGGTGGATATCTTGGTGACGATGCTGACTGCCTTGGCGGAGTACAGACCTACACCCTCAAGAACGGAACCGTAAAATTGATGGTATTCCTGGGGGGGGGCATCCTGGGGGACGATTGTGCCGATAATCGATGCAGTTGCGAGGATAAAAAGAACAAAAAGGGCGAGCTTTACTGAGGCAAAGAACATCCAAATGGAATTTTTTTTCTTACTCATAGGGAGAGAGGCTCATAAGGTTAAGGTGAATATGGTGGAAATTATGCTTCCAGTTTGAGTCGTTAAAGAAACAAACTTGGCGAAAATACCATGTTGAATACGGGTGTGTCAATTGAATTACGCTGGCTCAAAGACGAACAGAATCTTCTGTTCGATGGTTTATTTTTTATTTAGTTCCATAAAAATGAAAGTTGTTGACCCTTTTTATCCCAAAGGCCAAAGAAAACATATAAATGCAGATAAAAAACTTGCTATACCCCAGCTGACAAGGTATATAAGTTCGTTTCTTTGGCCTTACGCAATTTGCGGGGCTATTTTTGTGGCTACCTTGGATAATTGGCTTGAGTGTTTATTATTCGCGAGGCCCCTTATGTTTTAGTTAATGTGAAATCGGTTTACCATAACCGACTTAATAGAAGGAGAACTGATATGGCTCGCGAGTGTCAAATCTGCGGAAAAAAACCTGTTACCGGTAATAACGTAAGTCACGCCCATAATAAAAACCGTCGTCGCTGGTTGCCCAATTTGCAAAAAGTCAGAGTTGCCACCGCCGGTGGATCAAAGAGAATGCGCGTTTGTACCCGTTGCATTCGTTCCGGTGCTGTGAGAAAGCCTGCCGTCCGCGCCGTCTAGTTTCAAACTCTATAATAGTTTTTTTAAGCCTGCTGAAAGATTCTTTCAGCAGGCTTTTTTTGTTCTTAATTAGGGAAGAGATACTGGCGAGTTCGCTGTGTAGGTAAAAATGCCTATTTTGTTTATTGTCCATTCTCGCCATTAGGTTCCGTAGGATAAGGCTGCAAAGGCCACTTTTTTTGGTCTTGGTAGTGTAGCTGTTTTATACCCTTTTCGCCTGGCTGATGGCCTGGATGTTCCGAATCCGCTGTAGAACAATATTTAGATGATCTATCCCCTTAACTTCAACGGTGAGGTGGAGAATTGCCATGCTGTCGTTTGCGGCATGGGCATCTATATTAATGATATTGGCATCAGCCTCACTGACGACATTACAGACCTCAGCCAGGAGGCCCTTCTGGTCACTGGCCGCGATGTCAATCTGGGCCTGGTGGGATGACTCGGTGTCATTCCAGCGCACCTGAACCCAACGGTCATGGTCTGTTGATAGTAGGTTGGGGCATGTCGCCTTATGTACCGAAATGCCACGTCCTGCGGTGATAAACCCCAAAACCTCATCACCCGGCATGGGCATGCAGCACTTGCTGATTTTCATTAAAACGCCGTCAATGCCATCGATGGTGAGGATATCGTCCGAGTTATGCTTTTGTTGCGTCGGATTGACCAGCTCTGAAATAGATTCTTCCTGTTGATGCTGCTTGGGGAAAACCTCATTAATAATATGGTTTGTCGTTATTTTCCCTGAGCCAATCTGGAACATGAGCTCGTTAAGTGAATTGCAGCGTAACTTCTGGAGAATGTCCCGCAGTTTTCCTGATTTAATTAATTTTTTAAGATTAAGGGCGTGTTTCTTTAGCTCCCTGTTACAGATATGCTCACCGAGTTTACACGACTTCTCCCACTCATCTTGCCGTAACCAGTGGCGGATCCTGTTTTTTGCCCGGCTGGTTTTGGCAAGATTAAGCCAGCCCTGGTGTGGGGTTTGTTTCTGATTGGTGATAATCTCAACCACATCGCCGTTCTTTAGCACTGTTTTCAGTGAGGCTATTTCACCATTGATCTTGGCTCCTGCGCAGTGGTTCCCAATCTCAGTGTGGATGGCGTAGGCAAAATCAAGGGGGGTTGAGCCAAAGATCAGCTCCTTAACCTCGCCATTTGGGGTCAGGGCGTAGGTCTTTCTCACCTCGGTTAATTCATCCTTGATGGTGTCGAGGAAATCCTTGGGGTCTTTAAGCTCCTGGAGCCAAACAACAAGTTGTTTTAGCCACTTGAAGTTGGAGGCGTCCTGCTGGGAGATTTTGGCTCCCTCCTTATAGGCCCAGTGGGCAGCAATCCCTTCTTTGGCAATTTTATCCATCTCCTCGGTGCGGATCTGGATTTCCATGAAATCCCCAGATGGGCCGATCACAGAGGTGTGGAGGGATTGGTACATGTTAGATTTTGGATGGGCAATGTAATCCTTGATACGGCTGTCAATGGGCGTCCACAGGGAGTGGATCATCCCAAGGGCCTGATAGCAATCCTGGACATTGGTGAGGATGATACGGAAGGCAACCTTGTCATATACCTTTTCAAGGGGGATCTGTTGTACCTGGAGTTTACGGTAGATAGAAAGGATATGCTTGGGCCGACCGAGAACCTTAAAAGATTTGATTCCGTGCCTGATTAGCTCATTGCTTAAGAGTTCTTTGATGTCGGCAACGTATTTTTCACGATCCATCAGAGATGAATCAACCCGGCTGCTGAGATCCTTGTATTCCTCAGGATTTAGAACAGCAAAGGAGAGATCCTCAAGTTCGCGCTTTAGCCAGTCGATACCCAGGCGGCTGGCAAGTGGTGCATACAGCTCCATGGTTTCTTCGGCAAACTCCAGGGACTTTTCCGGTGGGAAATCAAGGATCTGCATGTCGTTTAAACGGTCGGCAAGCTTCACCAAAAGAACCCTTATATCACTTGCCATGGCCAGAAACATTTTGCGGATGTTCTCTGCCTGGGACTCGAGGTTTGAGTTGTATTTGACCTTGGCAATCTGGGTGGTACCATCAACAATCTGGGCAATATCAGTCCCAAAGTCTTTCTCGATGGATTTTAAGGTTATTCCGGTATCCTCCTCTTTGAGGATACCATGGAATAAACCGCCAATCAGGCTTGCGGTGTCAAGGCGCATGGAGGCCAGAATCTGGGCAACCGAGAGAACGTGGGTGATATAGGGGTCACCGTTTGGTCTGACATGACCATTATGGGCGTTGTTGGCAAGCTCATACGCTGAGCGCAACAATCCCATCTCCTGCCGGGGCAGGTAGCCCTGCGCCCTGTTAATCAGGTCATCAATGGTGAGATGTTGTTCTGCTTGTGGAGTCATTTTTCTAAGAGGTAAAGGAGATAAAGAAGGTAAAGGAGGTAGAGGGTGCGGCGTTCTGAAGTGTTGTGGCTGCTTCTTTGTTTTCTCTAAATTCTTTTATTCTTTATCTTCTGTTATTGGTTCAGTCCTTTTTCCACCATGGTTGTAATTTCGGCAACACTGTCAGCAAAGGTGGTGGTGGTGACGTCGCCATTTGCCCTGGTTCTAATTTCGATGCTGCCGTCTTTGTTGAAATTTTTACCCACGGTAACCCGGAAGGGGATGCCGATGAGGTCGGCATCTTTAAATTTCACTCCTGGACGCTCATCGCGGTCATCGAGGATCACCTCAATACCCTTTTTAAGCAAGTCTGCGTAAATAGTGTTAGCCGCCTCGGTAATCTCGGTGTCCTTCAGACCAAGATTGAGGATGAGGACCTGTACCGGGGCGATGGGGATAGGGAAAATCATCCCATCCTTATCAAAGTTTTGTTCAATGGCCGCCGCCACAATCCGGCTGACCCCGATACCATAACAGCCCATAATAAAGGGTTGCTCCTGGGATTTTGCATCAAGGAATGTCGCATTCATGCTGGCTGAGTATTTGGTGCCTAGTTTAAATATGTGTCCCACCTCAATGCCTTTGGTGAGAACGAGGTCGCCGCCACAGAGAATACACCTGTCGTTATCTGTGACCTTGCGCACATCGCCAGTCATGGTGGGGGTAAAGTCCCGGCCCATATTACAATTTACAACGTGGTAGTTCTTGTCATTGGCTCCCACGGCAAAATTTACCATTGTCGCAACTTCTGTGTCGGCAACAACCTGAATCTCAAGGCCAATAGGTCCGAGATAACCAGTTGGTGTACCGGTTGCATCATACACCTCCTTGTCGTCAGCCATACGCAGATCCTCATCGGAAACCCCGAGAATGTTGGCAAGCTTCACCTCTTCAACCTCGTGGTCGCCCCGGAGGAGTACCGCAACCGGCTTGTCGTTCACTATGTAAATCAGGGTCTTGACCAGTTGCCTGGGTTCAATGTCCAGGAACTCACATACAACCTTAACCTTACGTTTTCCAGGGGTCTCAATCTTGGTTAGTTCCTGTGGCTCATCCTTGGACTTTGAGGCAGGTACACAGGTGGCCTTCTCCATGTTGGCGGCGTATTGACAGTTCTTGCAGGTGACAATGGTGTCTTCACCTGTGTCGGCAAGCACCATAAACTCATGGGAGAAACTGCCGCCAATGGCTCCTGAATCAGCTTCCACTGCGCGGAAACGCAGGCCGCACCTCTCAAAGATGCGGTGGTAGGCCTGGTTCATTTTATGGTAGCTCTGTTCCGCTTCCTTGTCGGTGGCGTCAAAGGAATAGGCATCCTTCATGATAAATTCACGCCCCCGCATAAGGCCAAAGCGCGGACGTGCTTCATCGCGGTATTTGGTTTGGATCTGGTACAGGTTTAAGGGCAGTTCCTTATAGGATTGGACATTCATACGCACAAGATCAGTGATAACTTCCTCATGGGTGGGCCCAAGACAGGAGTTGCGGCCATTGCGGTCGGTGAAACGGAGCAACTCCTTGCCGTATACGTCCCAGCGTCCCGACTCCTCCCATAGGCTTGCTGGTTGCACCATGGGCATGAGTATCTCCTGGGCTCCGGCTCGGTTCATCTCTTCCCGCACGATCTGCTCAACCTTTTTAATGGCGGCAAGGCCAAGGGGCAGATAGGTGTAAGTTCCTGATGTTAGTTTACGGATAAAGCCCGCTCGCAAGAGGAGTTTGTGGCTGATAATTTCCGCTTCTGCCGGATCTTCTTTCAGGGTGGGGATGAGGAGTTGTGAAAAACGCATAATGGTCCTGGTTAAGGTGTTTTTTTATAGTTGATGTTTGTGTTACGGATGGATACCTGTGGCTTTGGTCAAGTTGTAGCTGTGGGAGCCCGTAGTTCCTGTTACTCTTTAATAGTGTGATTGTTTTGCAGAAAGTTCCTTGCTCATGGCGTCAAGCTCGGCCACAAATACGTCATATAGCTCTTCTTCCGCTACTTTCTTAAATAATTTTCCATGTTTGAAAATAATGCCAACGCCGTTGCCACCGGCAAGGCCAATGTCCGCCTCCCTGGCTTCGCCTGGGCCATTAACCACACAGCCCATCACTGCAACCTTGAGGGGTGTTTCCATCTGCTGGATATGGTGTTCAACTTTTTCGGCAAGACTAAAAAGATTGATCTGGCAACGTCCGCAGGTGGGGCAGCTTATAAGTTCTGGGCCCCGTTGTCTTATTTTGAGAGATCGAAGGAGCTCATAGCAGACCCGGATTTCTTCCACCGGATCACGGGTAAGTGAAATGCGAAATGTGTCGCCGATGCCCTCGTAGAGAAGTATGCCAAGGGCTACGCTGGATTTGACGGTGCCACCGATGAGTCCCCCGGCCTCGGTGACGCCAAGGTGTAGGGGGTAATCCGTAGCCTTGGACAGGAGCCTGTAGGCATCGATGGTGTTTAAGGCATCCGAGGATTTGATGGAAATCTTAATGTCAGTAAAACCAAAATCTTCAAGGAGCTTAACGTTGCGCAGGCCGCTTTCAACCAATGCCTCTGGAGTGGGGTGACCATATTTTTTGAGGATATCCTTTTCAACCGACCCGGAATTGACCCCAACCCGGATGGAAATTTTATGCATCTTGGCCGCTGCAACTACCTTTTTGATCTTGTCGGCACCACCAAGATTGCCGGGGTTGATGCGAATACCGTGGGCGCCATGCTCCATGGCGGCAACTGCAAGCCTATGGTCAAAGTGGATATCAGCAATAAGTGGGATGGTGATCTGCTCAATGATCTGGCCTATGGCCCGTGCTGCATCCTGGTCGAGGACGGCAACCCGGATAATCTCACAGCCAGCCTTTTCCAGCTGATGGATCTGGGCGACAGTGGCGTCCACATCCCTGGTGTCCGTGTTGGTCATGGACTGGACAGCGATGGGGTTATTGTTGCCAATGGCAACATCTCCCACGAATATTTGCTTGGTCTGTTTACGTGAAATCATAATAATTGCGAACCCTGTGCAGGTCAAAGGCCATTGTGGCAAAAGTGATCCAGAGTAAGATCGGTGTGATAAAAAAATGTAAACTAAAGCGGTCTTACAAGCTTTGGTTTGAACCATTATCTATTAATGGATAGTCTCATAAACTGTAAACCGGAAACTGTAAACCGGAAACTGGGGACGCTCCCTTAAACTTACCTTGAAATAGGGCGGTGCCCTTGCTACTATGCCCCCCATGAAACTACTTGTCTCACTCATTGGTATGGTTCTGATTCTTGAATCCCTGCCCTATGTAGCAGCACCTGATGCCATGCGTAACTGGTTGAAACAGTTATCCGAGATGGAATCCGGAGTTCTACGGGTTCTGGGCCTTGCTGCCCTTGCCAGTGGCCTTATCCTTTGCTATCTCGCTCAGAAAACAAATATGTTTTAAGCGTGTCTACCTGCTCTTTAATTGCCAATCATGTTTGATCTAAAATCCTATCAGTTTGACTTACCTGAACATCTTATCGCCCAGATGCCGACTCTTGCCCGGGATAGATCCCGGCTGCTGCATTATGATGGTGTCTCCCGCCAGATTGAGGACCTGCATTTTTTTGATTTGCCCAAGTTGTTAAAGGCCGGGGATGTTCTGGTGGTCAATAATACCAGGGTCTTTCCGGCTCGTCTTTTGGGTAAAAAAGAAACCGGGGGGAGGGCAGAGCTTCTCCTTCTGGCCTATCCTGAGGAGACCGGGCAGAAGCGGGATGGTTTTACCGAGACTAGAATTCAGGGACTGGTTAAAAGTTCAAAACGGCCGAAGGTTGGTTCAAAACTGTTTTTTGATGATAATTTATACGCTGAGATTGTTGACCTTCTTGAGGGGGGCAAGGTTGCGGCCCATTTATACCATAAGGGAGATTTGCGAGGGGTTGTAGATGCAGCCGGGCAATTACCTCTGCCACCCTATATTGGTCGGCAGGATGGTGAAACTGCTGAGGATCGTAAGCGCTATCAGACGGTATATGCCCAAAATACAGGAGCCGTTGCGGCTCCCACGGCCGGGCTGCATTTTACCCCGGAAATTTTCAAAAAACTGCGCGATAAGGGGGTGCTTATCGCCGAGGTGACACTCCATGTTGGCTATGGCACCTTTTCCCCTGTACGGGTGGATGATATTCGTGACCATCAGATCCATTCAGAAACCCTTAATGTCTCCAGGGCCACGGCAGATATTGTCAATAGGGCGAAACGTGAAGGGGGCAGGGTGTGGGCCGTGGGTACGACAAGTGTCAGGTGTCTAGAATTTGCCGCCGATGATAAGGGACAGGTGCAGCCCTTTGCCGGGGAGTGCGATTTATATATCTATCCGGGCTACCAGTTCAAGGTGGTGGAGCATCTTGTCACTAACTTTCACCTGCCGGGTTCGTCCCTGCTCTTTTTGGTTAGTAGTTTGATTGGCCGAGATGAGCTGTTCCGCTGTTACCGGCATGCCATCGCCAAAGAATATCGTTTTTTTAGTTATGGTGATGCCATGCTGATTACCTTATGATTCCGGGCCGTGAAGAAGGTTGAGAGCCTGTTATTTTGCGCAGGGGCAGGTTCCGCCACTGGCTTTTGGACAGCTTGGGACAGTTTCTTTGGCTGGTTTTTCTTTTTTGTCAGGGGCACTGTAACCATCAGCATACCAACCGCCACCTTTTAGGTGGAAGGCTGATTGGGAGATGAGTTTTTTAACCGTACCCTGACATTTCGGGCATTGAACCAGTGGTGGGGAGGAAATAGATTGGACAACTTCTGTAATCTGGTGGCAGGTTTCACATTCAAATTCATAAATAGGCATTGTGCTACTCCGAAGCTAAGACGGTATTGGTGTTAATAATTTTGACTCCTTAGGAGCCTGTCGGGGGAAGATAGTAATGATGTCTTGGGGCGCTGTCAATGCGGGTGAACCATTTTTCTTTATTAATGATACAAGTCTTGTCTGATTTTGATCCGATGTGATAGGCTGTGTATTGAGCAGGATCCACGGGTCACACGTCTAAATAAGGTGGAGGAAGTAATTTGCAAAAGATTGTATGTCAACAGGCGGCGGAGGGAATGGTGCTGGCCAGAGATGTGATCACGTCGGAGGGCCGAACCCTCTGTGGTCAGGGGACTGAGTTGTCTGCTGCAATTATTGCCCGTTTCCTGAAGATGGAAATTCCCTATATCTCAGTTGCGGGTCATCCGGTGCAGGTTGCCGGTGAAAAAAGTTTAAAAGAGCAGTTGCAGGACGTTGAAAAACGCTTTGCCAAGGTCAAGCATGTGCCGCCCCTGATGTTTTTAAAAAATAAAATTATGAAGAGACTTGTGGCATCAATGCAGGAAGGGGGCAATGGGTGATTGATCAAAAGAAAGCAGAATTTCGCAAAGCCCTACGTGAGGTGAAAAACCTGCCAACCCTACCGGGTATTGTCGCCAAACTCTCCCGCATGGCCGAAGATCCTGACACTACCACGGAGCAGATGGGCAAGCTCATTAGTAAGGATCATATTCTTTCGGCTAAGCTTCTAAAACTTGTAAACTCTGCCTTTTACGGTTTTCCGCAAAAGATCAGTTCCCTGTCATCTGCCATTATCCTGCTTGGATTTAACGTTATTAAGTCGCTTATTATTTCGGCCTCCATCTTCGAGCTTATGGAAACCTCTGACCTGGAACTATGGGAGCACTCCCTCGGTACGGCTGTGATTGCCAATGTTATGGCAAAACGTTTGGGGATCAATGATCCGGAGGAGGTCAGTACCGCAGGTCTTATCCACGATATTGGTAAGGTTGCGATTAAGATGGAGCTTCCTGCTGAGTATGACAAGATTTGTAATCTTGTTGAGATGAAACAAATATCATTTCTGGAGGCTGAACTGCTGGTACTTGGTATTGATCATTCCGAGGTCGGTGGTTGGCTTGCCAAATCATGGTTTCTGCCCAAGAAGCTTGTGGAGCCTATTGCCCATCATCATCACCCCAAGAAGGCCACGGATGAGACTCTGGCCTGCGCTATTCTCCATTTCAGTGATGTGCTAATCCGTGGCTTGGGGTATGGCCACGGGGCTGATATCTGGGTGCCGCCCCTGTCTAAAAAGGCCTTTGAAGAGCTTGGTGTCGGCGCTGATGATTTTGATGAAATTCTTGATGAAGTTGACGAAAAACTCTGGGATGTCAAGGGGTTTAGTATCGAGATTCAACAGGAACAGGATCGGGAAGATTAGTGTATCGCCAAAGTAAAGAGCGTATCATGCTTGTGGGTGATGTCCTCCCCGGTGAGGATGTGCAGTTGATGCTCACGGCCTCCGGCCACCAACTGCTGCGTTTTACCGACAGTCACCACGCTATCGGGGTGGTGCTTGAGGATCCTCCTGATTTTCTGGTTTTAGAGAAGGGGTTTGAGGATGGAGGGGATCTTAATGTTTTAGCGGCGGTTAAGGGGTGTTTGCAAAAGACAAATATTCCTATACTTCTGGTGGTTGATACCACTGATGTGGCTGATATTGACTGGTCTGTCTATTCTGTTGACGATATCTTGGTGCGTCCTATTTCTGCTGTTCTTTTTGTTGCTCGTATAGGTCTTGCCAAGGCTCGTATGGCCCGGGTTTTTGACAATAATCCTTTAAGTCGCCTGCCTGGCAACACCTCTATTCTACGAACCATTCAGGACGTTATAGAGCGGGATAAGGGGTACGGCGTCTGTTATGTGGATATTGATAATTTTAAGCCGTACAACGATCGCTATGGCTTTGCCCAGGGTGATGATGTTATTTTGATGGTTGCCAGGATTATGGTAAATGTTGTTGAAGAATTTTCCAGGGCTGATTCCTTTGTTGGTCATGTTGGGGGCGATGATTTTCTTTTTATTGTTCCTGAGGACAAGGTGGAGGTTATCTGCACCAAGATACTTACAAACTTTGAAGTTGTTCGTAATATGTTTTTGTCATCAGAAGATCTTAAAGTCGGATGCTATATTGAAAAGGACAGGCAGGGTAGAGAGACGCGGTTTGAACTTCTCAGTCTGTCCATTGCTGTTGTTCTGACTACGGGTCATTATTTTAGTCATTCGGCTGAGGTGTCTAATCAGGCCATGCAGGTGAAACATTATGTCAAGAAGCTTGATGGCTCTAATTTTATGATTGATCGCCGTCAGAAAAAGCAGAAAAGCAGCTAGGTCCCGTTTGTTTTTTTGCAAGTTCATCAATACCTTTTGGCTAAAAAAATAGAATTGTATTTGTGTCTTGCCAATGGAGATGGTATATTACCGTGCAGTATCAACTAGATGGGGACTCTGTTGGGTGATATAAATCAAAAAAGGAGAAGGTATGGCAAAATCACTACTTGAGATGGCAGCGGATATTGTAAAATCTCAATGTCAAACAACGGCAATGTCCGGGGAAGACATTGCAACATCATTAAACTCTACATTTACTTCGTTGCAAAATTTGCAGGCGGCTGAGGTGTCTGGTGATTTGGCAGATGATGCGCCTGCGGTTGATATAAAGCCTGAGCGCTCTATTCTAAAGAACAAGATTATCTGTCTTGAGTGCGGTGAATCGTTTACGATGTTGTCGCCTAAACATTTACGCGAGCATGATCTTGATGGTCGTTCGTACCGGAAAAAATATGGCTTTCCCCTACGTCAGCCTCTCTGTGCCAAATCGTTGTCAGAACGGCGTAAGGCTGCCGGGAAAGAAAGGGGGTTGCCTGAGAATCTCCGTAAGGCCATTGCCGAGAAGAAAAAGAAAAATGCGAAGAAACCTTCGGTAAAGAAGACGACGAAGAAAAAAGTTGGCCGGCCTGCCAAAAAGAAATAAGAATTTGCCAGGGGATGATGTTGAAAGGGGAGCCTGTTTCAGGTTTCCCTTTTGTTGTTTGGACGTTATATTGCTTTTTTCATTGCATATTGCATCCCTTAAAAATGGAGTTGTTGTTTTATGATTGGTATCTTTGATTCAGGAGTTGGTGGCCTGACGGTGGTACGGGCCCTTGAAAAACTCATGCCCTCCCTGGCGCTGGTTTATTTTGGCGATGTGGCGCGAACCCCATATGGTTCCAAGAGTAAGGATACCATTCTGCGCTATTCCCGGCAGAATACCGAGTTCTTGCTGGATCAGGGCGCAAAACTTATTATTGTCGGCTGTAACTCTGCGGCGAGTGTTGCCGGGCACCTGCTGGCTCGGGAGTATCAGGTGCCGGTTCTTGAGGTTATTACCCCTGCCGTTGATTTGGCTGTTGCCTCTTCACAGACTGGCCGGATCGGGGTGATTGGCACCAGGGCCACCATTGCCTCGGGTATTTATGAAGAGAAGATGCTTGAGCGGCGTTCTGAGTGCCGGGTGATTTCCAGATCCTGCCCCTTGCTCGTTCCCCTTGTTGAAGAGGGGTGGATGGGCAGGAAAGAAACCAAGACCATTATTAGAAAATATCTGCATCCCCTAAAGATGCAATCGATAGATACCCTGGTTCTCGGTTGCACCCATTATCCCCTGCTCAAAGATTTGATTAGCCCGCGTATTGGTAAGGGGGTGAAGATTATTGACTCCTCCATTGCCGTTGCCTCGGTGTTACAAAATTATTTGGAGAATCACCCTGATTTTAGGGAAAAATTGCAACAAAACAGCGAAAAACAGTATTTTGTCTCAGATATGACCGATACCGTGCGCTCGGTTGCCCGGCATATTTTTGCCCGGGATATTGATTTTAAGATAGCAAAGGTTACAGGCTTATGAGTGGTTCACCACGATGTTCTTTCTGTGTATTTATGATGATGGTTTTTTGTATTCCCTCCCTGGCTTGCGGCTTTGATCTGCAACAGGTGAGTCGCAAGGTTCAGCAGACTTACGAGAGTATGACTTCCATGCAGGCAAGTTTCGAGCAAACATCATCCCTGCAGGGGATGCGGCATAGGCAGGAGTATGGCAAGGGTACCCTTATCATTCAAAAGCCGGCCCAGTTACGGTGGGATTATGTAGAGCCTGAGTATAAGGTCCTTGTCAGTGACGGGATTGATATTTCCTTCTATGTCCGGGCTGATAATCAGATTTTTATTTCACCAGCAAAGGACTATTTGCAGGAAGATTTGACCTATCGGTTTTTCACCGGCAAGGCGGATCTGCGTACTGATTTTACGACCATTAAGGGGGAGGCGGAGATGGAGGAGAAGGGCACCTATTGTCTAAAACTTACTCCGCAAAAGACAAGTGGTCAGGTCGCTTACCTGTATATCTGGGTCGATGCGGATACCCTGCATCTCGTGCGCTTACAGCTTGTCGATAAACTCAACACGATAACGGAATTTCGCTTTACAGATATTATTATGGATAAAAAATATCCGGAATCGGTTTTCGAGTTTATGGCGCCCAAGGGTACGGAAATTATCCTGCCCGGAGGGGAGACGGTTATCCAGTAAAAAAAATAACAGCAGCATCAGTTTAACTTTTGCGGAGGAGAAAGTTGTTGTTTGTCGTAGCGTCATCCAGAAAAAATCGGAGTGTTTTCTTTGTGAACGCAGTCAAAAATGCACCTTATATCAGTGAAAATTCACGTGATTTGTTACTTTTGACGTAGTGAGCTTAGAGGTAAGCGAACCTGTGAGACTCCGAAATCAAGATCTTTTTATGCCACTAGCGAAGATAAACAACGATTGTCTCCGGCTTTATGGTTGTGCAATTTCTTAACCGGACATTACTGGAAAAATAATGGTTATTGGCCATTTGTGGTTTAAAGAAAGTTTCCCACAGAGAATGTATGTGCAGATATCTTCTTGTTATTTCTATTTTAGCAACCCTTTCTGGTGTTGCGTCGACCTCAGCCTTTGAGTTGACTGGTCGTGTCGGGGTGCAGAGCCGTGCCTTTTTGAACTCCCCCCTCTACGTTGATCAACAGGATCATGACGCCTCGGTTTTTACTGACGTTGAGATGTATCACGAGCTTGACTGCGGTTCCAGTTTTACCTTTGAACCCTTTATCCGCTTGGATTCTGCCGATACCGAGCGCAGTCATGTCGATATCAGGGAGCTAAATTATCTCCATGTTGGCGATGGTTTTGAACTTAAAGTAGGGGTGAGTAAGGTCTTTTGGGGGGCAAGCGAGTTTGTCCATCTGCTTGATGTGGTCAACCAGACTGATCTTGCCGGTGCCCTTGATGGTGAAGAGAAGCTTGGGCAACCCATGGTGCAGCTTACCCTTCTCCGGGATTTTGGGGTGTTTGAGGGGTTTCTTCTCCCCTATTTTCGGGAACGAACCTTTGCCGGACGCAAGGGGCGTCTACGTTATCCCCTGGTTATTGATACCGACGAGGCAAGTTTTGAATCGGGAGCCGAAGAGACCCACCTTGATTTTGCTTTGCGCTACAGCCATACCCTTGCTGATATGGATTTTGGTCTTGCTTATTTCCAGGGCACGGCCAGGGAACCACTTCTGTCCCCTATCATTAAGCATGGCGGGTTGCGCTTGGCCCCCTATTACGAGCAAATTTCCCAGACCAGTCTTGATATCCAATATGTCGCCGGGCGGTGGCTGTGGAAGTTTGAAGGACTATACCGCTCCGGGCAGGGACGTAGTTTTGGTGCCTCTG
>JAJRUT010000111.1 GCA_024277655.1 Deltaproteobacteria bacterium
AAATCAAGTAATACTTGTAGCCAGATAATAGCATAAGTACGAGGGTTTAGTTAGAGATGCTGATAGTGCCGATTATCCGGTCTGGGGGGGGCGTAGTCGTCAGTCTTTATTTTGGGGGGATACGGAGACTTCGGGCCTGCCACCTGCGGACAATATGCAGACGCCAGAGTAGCCTTGTGCCGATAAAGCAAAGTATCCCGCCACAGATTCCGATGATAATACAACCCAAAAATAGCGGTGGGTAATGGCTCAAAAGCCACGTCATGTCTATTGTGGAGGGGTCTGGCTCCTGGTAGTTCATGATTATGGCACCGAGTCGGTAGCCTGGGTAATAGAGGGCAACCCAGGTAACAGGGTTTGATATCCACACTGTGGCGAGAGATGCCGGCAAATTAAAGCGCAGGAGCAGAGCGAGGATAGTTATCAGGATCATCTGCATGGGGACGGGGATGTAGCCAATAAAAAAACCGTAACCGATCCCCATGGCAATGGTATTTTTGTTGAGGTACCAGAGGTGTGGGTCAAAGAGACGACTGCCAAAGACAGTACGCAAAAGAGGGCTCTCGTTGAGCCTCTTTTGGGACGGTAAAAATTGTTTGAGTTTGTCTTTGGTCATATTGGTATGGGTGTGGTCTTATTTCGGTGCGTAAAACGTCTAACGGGGAGGCATATAATCACACGTCCCAACTCTTTAAATAGCACACTTTGGCCTTTTTTTGTGTAAAGTTATTCATATTAAAAAGAAATTAGGATACTGTCAGGCTTAGAGAATCTGGTCTAAATTTCTCGAATTTTAGCTCCGATTCTTTAAACCCGACAGGCTTCTAGGGTACTGACTAATACTATAAGGAGAAATCAGGAAATGGAAACACGCAAAGCCATACAAAAGCGTAGGGCGGTAAAACATTTTGATCCAGCTTATGTGATATCTCCAGAGGATCAGCGGGAATTACTTGAGCTTACCATGTTGTCCCCCACCGCCTTTAATCAGCAAAATTGGCGTTTTGTGCTGGTTGATGATCGCCAGCAACGTCATGCTCTGTGGACGGCGGCTTGGGAGCAACAACAGGTTCTTGATGCATCCATGCTTGTGGTACTCTGTGCTGATCTGCGGGCGTGGCAGCGTGAGCCGCGCCGTTATTGGCAGAAAGCCCCCTCTGCAGTTCAGGATTTTGTTCTGCCTGCTATGGCGACCTATTATGAGGGCAAGGAGCAGACCATGCGGGATGAGGCCATGCGTTCTTGTGGTATTGCGGCTCAGACCTTAATGCTTGCCGCGACTTCCATGGGGTATGAATCATGCCCTATGGATGGTTTTGATTTTTCCGAAGTGGCGCGGATTATTAACCTGCCAAGTGACCATGTTGTCACGATGTTTGTGGTGATTGGCAGGGGGACGAAGGAGCCGTGGGAGAGGCCTGGGCAATTGGCTTTTACGGATGTGGTAGTGCAGGATCGTTTTAGCTAGAAGGTCTATCTTCTGATTGGTTTTCTATGATATTAAACAGGGCTGCCACCACCTTGCGGTCATAGAGGGTGTCGATTAATTCGAGGAGCTGGTTTAGGGAATCTTTGGCGGAGAGCTTTTGGCGGTAGGGTCTGGGGCTTGTCATGGCGATAAAGCTGTTTGCCACAGCAAGGATGCGGCCTGCCTTGCTTATTTCTTTACCACTCAGCCCCCGTGGGGTTCCGCTCCCGTCCAGAAACTCTGTTTTCATGCTGATTGTTTCGGCCACGGGCCAGGAAAATTCCACGTCTCGTAAAATCTCGGCGGCAAAATGACTTTCCATGGCGAGAAGCTCCTTTTCGTCAGGCTCAAGTTCTTCTGTTTTACTTAAAAGATCCTTGGGGATTGAAAGTTTGCCGAGGTTGCACAGGGTTGCGGCGATCATAATGCCCTCACGGTTATTTTCTGACAGGTTGAGGGCTATGGCAAGTTTTTCCACCAGTTTTGCTGTTTTCGCGGAATGATTGGCGGAGTAGGGGTCATGCTGGTCAATGGCACGCATTAGGGCCTTGATGGTTTGTTGTAACAGCTTTTCGTTTTGGCGTAATTCCTCATTGAGTCTGGTGATGTCATGCAGGCTGATTAGGTGGGCCTTTTCCCCTGTTGTGCCGTAATCTACCTTCACAGCCGTTGCCAGAAACTCGTATCGTTGTTTATGGAGGCGCAGGGTTAGGTGTTTACGATGTACTTCACGGCTATGGGCGTAAAATTGATGTAATTTATCAGCCGGATCAGAGCCGAGGATATTATCGAGGTTTTTGTTGGCGATGGCCTTGGGGGTGGTGTGAATAAGGTTGGCAAAGGGTCGGTTGATAAAAATGATATTATCCTGTTTATCCACGAGGAGGATTAGGTCAGACATATTATCACTGATGGAATTGAGCAGGATAGTCTGTTTGGTTAGTTCTGCTGTTTTCTGCTCCAGGAGGGCAGTGGTCAGTTGTTGACGCCTGCTGATGCCATGTTTCCAAACCGCGTTAATCAGGGAGAGGACAAGGAGTAGAGAGATCAGCAGGGTCCAGGTAAGGATACGTCGATGGTGGCGGGATTCTTTAAGGGCCTCGTTTTGTGATATCTTTTGGATGAGGATCCAGTCCAGGTAGTCGATGGCGCGGCTTATGAATAAAGATTCTTCACCGGCGTAATCATGACCAGTACCAAAAAATCCCGGTTGCTTAATGGCTTGATTTGCAATCAGGGTTAGATCGTTATTGGTGAGTTGCTTTGCCAGGGGTGGTTCACCATCTCTCAAGGGGGAGATATAGGTGACGAGTTTGCCATCGTTACGAATTAGGTAGGTCTCCATGGGTTGGTCAACGCCACCGGTCTGGCCTGTTAGGAGGGGAAAAAGGCTGGTGCCGGGGCTGAGCCTACCGTGGAGAATGCCAACAGGTCTATGTTGGGCCTCTGTTTGCAGCCCATATACCGGGACGAGAAAGCTGATGGCCGGGGCTGAACCGGTTTGTTTAGCCATTTTCAGGAGAACCGGCTTGCCGTGAACCAAGGCGTTGCTCATGTCGATACGCAGGTTATCTGTAAGGGGAATGGTGCCCTTGGTGGCGGTGAGTAAGGTCAGATCACTGGTGTACAGGGCCAGGGATTGGTCTTCGCGGAAGGAGGTACTGGTTTTGATGGATTGTTTTTTTGTTGTTGGCGTGAATCCGGTACGGATGGCAGTCGACTCGATCAGCTTGCGTAGGTAGGAGAGTTGTGGCTGGCTCTTTACGCGGTTCCCCTTATTCTGGTCAAGGTGCTGGGTGTTCATTTGTAGGGAGGGATTTTCGGCAAGGGCTATGAGGCTTGTGAGGTGGGTGGTAAACCAGTTGTTAACCGTTTGCGCCTTGTGATCGGCTAAGGCTCCGAGGGTGATGCGCCAGTTGTCGATGTCGCGGTTGCGCTCGTAGGCACTAAAGGCGAAAATCGCCAAGATGGACAAGGCGGTAAAAAGGGCAATGGCGATGGGGATAGTCGATTTGTTTTTTAGCATAAGGTGGGAGGTCTTGGCTGGTTATATTGCCGCTTGCAAGGGATTTTTCCTGGCTGAAAATGTGGTTTTTCGTAATTTTTTCAGGTTCATAGCTCAATATCCACCCCTTCCTTGGCGAAAAATAGAGCCGTGTCGTGTGGGTTAGTATTGGTGCAGTAGGTTTGGCTTAATATATCGAGCTGTTTGTCGGTGCGCATGGGGTCATGATGGAAGAGGGCCATGGATTTTACCTTGGCCCGTTTTGCTTGAGCGATGGTAAATTCAATGGGTGAGTGCCCCCAACCTGCCTTGTCAAGGTTATACTCCTTCTGGGTATATTGGGCGTCCTGTACCAGCAGGTCGGCACCCCTGATAAAGTTCTCCACTGCCATGTTCTGCTCGGCTGCCACTAAATCGCCCTCTTCGGCCATGATCTGGTCGTATGATGGGTCGTCAGGGTCAGTGATAAAGACATTGTAGAAAGGCTCGGTGTCGTAGGTGGTGCAGAAGACCTTGCCCCGGTATTCAAAGCGGTACCCCAGGCAGAGGATGGGGTGATTCAGGTATTTGGTGATGAGTTTGATGCCATCACCCAGATCGAATTCGCCCTCTTTTAGTTGGTGGTACTCTATTTTGGCACCAAGATCGGTCTGGCGTACTGGGAAATAGCGATAGGTGAGCTGGCCGCCCACCACTTTTTCCAAGGTGTCCTCTTCAAAGGAAACCGGGCCGTTTACCGAAATTTCGGTGCCGGGGATATAGATGGGAGTGAAAAAGGGAAAGCCCATGATGTGATCCCAGTGGGTGTGGGAGAGGTAGATGGATGTTTTAATCGGTCCGTTGGGCAGGTCACGGGTCATCATATGATTGCCAAGATCCCTTAGTCCGGAACCGGCATCAATAATGATCAGGCGGTTTACCTCCGGGAAACGAATCTCGATACAGATAGTGTTACCGCCGTATTTCATGGTTTGTGGGCCGGGACAGGGGATGGAGCCGCGAACGCCCCAGAATCTAATTTGCATTATTTGCCAACCTCCAGGAATATCTGGGCCTTTTCAACTTCTTGCTCAACGGTGTTGTAGAGGGCGGCGGCATCATTCCAGCCGAGGCCGCTATCAGTAATAATCTGTTGAACCATAACCGGTTCCTGGTACAGGTCGCCGGCACTGCCGATCTCGAAAAGATTGGCGTAGAGGTTGGCAAGCGAAATGGTTTCCACCAAAACTTTATTTTCCTCTGAGGCCTCGCCTGGGGCATGGTGAAACCAGAGGGTTTCGATCATATTATCGTTGAGCTGCCATTTGCGGGCGATGATCCGCCCCGTTGTACGGTGATCAAAGCCAAAAATCATCTCCTCGGCCCGCATAAGAGAGCAGCGCTGCATATTGGCAAGCTCCATAACCCTTTTGTAATCATCAGGGAAACAGTTTGATAGGGGTATTTTGCCAAGGTCGTGGAGGAGTCCTGCGACAAAGTATTCCTCAAGGAGTGCCGACGGAGTTTTACGCAGACTGGCAAAGGCTTTGGCGGAGACTCCCACGCAAATAGAGTGGGCCAGGAACTGATCCATGGACAGGCAGGTCATGCCCTCCTTGCCGACAGAATCAAGGATTGCTGTGGACAGGGCGAGGTTTTTTACCGTATTTAGGCCGAGCATAATAATGGCGCGGGTCAGGGAGGTTATCTGGTTTGGTAGGGAATAGTAGGCAGAGTTGATGAGCTTTAGAACCTGGCCTGTGAGGACTGGATCGAGGGAAATAACCCGGTTTAGATCGTTGGGGGATGTGTTGGGTTGATTGCAAACGGCAAGAACCTTGGTCACCGTAGTGGATAGGCTGGGCATTCTGTCAATATAGGTGCGGATTTTATCTAGATAGGCTTCCGCTGCGGGGGTGAGGTTTTCCATAAATATTTATTTCTGAAATAATTTTATGAGCTTAGTCCATATTGGGGCAAAAGTGCCTGCTTATAGGAAACAGCTGGTTGGTAATTAATGATATCATAGTACGGATGAAAAAGTGGGGTCAAGAAATTGGTTCATAAGAAAAGACTTTTCCTGGGCTTGGGTTTGCAGTAAAGAGTTGCTCAGCATAAAAAATAAAATTTTGAGCCGGGGTATGTGGGCTGTGTAATTTTTTAATCGGAAATTGCTAGGAAAAATAAGGATTTAGATCATGACGACTGGACAATATGGAATTGGTATAGATACGGGTGGAACCTACACCGATGGGGCGCTTATTGATCTTCGTGAGCAAACGGTTCTGGCCACTGCCAAAAGCCCAACTACTCATTTTGATTTGAGCCAGGGTATTGCCCTCTGCTTGCGGGATTTGTTTAAGGCTGCTGAGGTAAAGCCTGCTGATATTGAGCTTGTGGCGGTGTCAACGACCCTTGCCACCAATGCCGTGGTCGAATCTAAGGGTGATAAGGTGGGGCTTATTGTCGCTGGCTACACTCGTCCTCTGGATCTTCCTGTTGTCTCAACGCTTTTTGTTGAGGGAGGGCATACCCTGCAGGGCAACGAGGAAACTCCTCTGGATTTGGATGCTGTGGTTCGTGCTGTGTCTCAGCTTAAGGGTAATGTTGAGGCCTATGTGGTCTGTTCTGCCATGTCCATCAAAAATCCGACCCACGAGAAGGTTATGGCCAAGGCGGTTGCCATGGTTGATCCGTTGCCGGTTTTTATGTCCCATGAGGTGTCCACAAGGGTTGGCGTTGCCGATAGGGCGGCCACGGCGGTGCTTAATGCCAGGCTAAGACCGGTGATGGAGAGCTTTCTTATGGGTATGCAAGACGCCCTTGTAGCTCTTGGAGTGGCGCGCAATGTGATGATCATTCGGGGTGATGCCACTGTAATGAATATTGTTGATACCCACAGACAGGCTGCTGCAACCGTTGCCTCAGGCCCAGCGGCAACGGCCTGGTTTGGTCTATCATTTTCCCCCGCTGGGGATGCGGTTATCATTGATATTGGTGGAACGACGACTGACATTACCATGATTAAAGATGGTAAACCCACTTTAACTGAAGATGGTAGTCTTATCGGCAAATGGCGTACCCATGTTGATTCTGTGAAGATGTCCACCGTGGGTGCGGGTGGTGATAGTCATGCGCTTATTGATCGTTATGGTGTGTTGCAGGTTGGCCCTGATCGGGTTCTGCCACTTTCCATGGCCAAGGAGCTTGTCGCCCCGGATAAATGGCTTGGGGCCGGGCTGAGGTCAAGGCTCGTTGCCATTGCTCCTGATCTTACAGAAGATGAGGCAAAGCATGATCAGGTTCTGGAGTTTTTGTTTGCCGAAGGATCGCAAACCCCTGAAATGCTCCAGGCCAAGTTTGGCATGGGCGAGGCGTTGTTGTCCAGCCATATTCGTGAATTGGTCAAGGCGCAACTTGCCTTTGAGACAGGCTTTACCCCCACAGATGCCTTACATGTTCTGGGCGAGATTGAGCTTGGTGATGCGGCCCTGGCCCGCGCCGGGGCAATGGCTTTGGGTGCTGAGATGGATCTTTCTCCGGAAGAATTTTCCCGGAAGGTGCTGGCTTTATTTGAACGTAAGATTGAGATTGCGCTACTTGACCATATTCTCAGTATTGAGACAGGCAAGACCCTCTCCGCCTTTTATCCGGATTATAGAAATAACAATGTGATTGATATGGATTTTACGGTGAAATTACCCCTTGTCGGGATTGGTGCGGCGGCCAAATATGTCCTGCCAAATGTTGCCAGGCGTCTGGGGACAACTGTTGTGTTTCCGGAATATTTTGAGGTTGGTAATGCCCTTGGTGCCATTTTGATGGCCTCTGAGGAAGCACTAAAGTCATGACGGAGGGTAAATCTCCTTTTGCAACAGGTGGTGAGCTTGTTGAATTGCGCTTGAAGGTCAATGCTGATCTGTACAGAGCCTTTCAACGCTGTAGTTGGATTATCACCCATGAAACGGGGCGAACCCAGCTTGAGGTGATGCATGAATTGCTGGAAGATTTCTTGGTGAAACATGGGTGTTAAGGGGAGATAAGGTGAGGGGGAGATGTTGGCACGCCGATGGCGTTATACCTCCTGGTTGCTACGTGTAACGCCAAAGTTTTCTGGCGACCTCTATAAACCCTACCAGCCCCAGAGCAGGTCGCGTTTGACCCAACCTTCAACATTTTCTTCTTCGTGGCGGATTTTCACCCAGCCCCTGCGCCGCTCCAGTGTTCTAAAGACAACGCCCCGTTTGGCCTGACGGATAATCTTATACTTGGTTCCAGCACCACTTCTGATATTGATCACCTTGCTTTTTACCACAAAATGTGAGTCACGATTTACCAGTTTCTTGAAGATCCAGCCCTTGTCGTTTTCGAAATCGACCACGCGGTACCACTTGCCCTTTGAGCCGATAACTTTAAGCGGATAGCCACGGCCCAGTTCCCAAATTACCTGGTATTTTGTACCGGGGCCGGAGCGTAGGTTGATCATGTCGGCATTGACAGCAACCATCTTGGCCGAGGCCACTGTGGCAAATCCAAGAATGGTAAGGGTAATGAGAGCGTTTGTTATGAGTTTACGAATCATGCAAAATATCCAGATATTATAGTAAGGTGGGCAGTCTACAACTTACAAAGGGTGTTTACTGCTGTCCAGTAAAAAGGTAAGCCACCCACTTTTTAGGGGTTTCGTGTAGCTCTCTTAGGGGACGTGAAATTTTCTGATTGGCTACTATTGCCTGGGCTGGGGGCTGAGCTTATGGGGCAACCTCTTGTTGTTTCTTTCTGATATCCGGGGAGTGTACCTGGATTCCGCCAAGTTGCAAGCTGATGGCTCCAAACTGACACCCTTCATGCATACAGCGCAGGCAGGTGATGCAGTCACTGTCGTTGGGAGATTCGTTAAATTTGACTCCCATGGGGCAGACCGGGTGACACTCGTTACACTTGGTGCATTTTGTCTCGTCCAGAACCAATTTGACCATTTTAGCATTTTTAAAGAGGCCATAAAAAGCGCCGAGGGGGCAGGTAGTACGACAGAATGGTCTGGAGGCGATGATTGACCAGATCACAAACCCTATGAGGATCATTACCTTTGAGTAAAATAGGGTGCCGATAATATCCTGTAAACCAGGTTGTAAAAGGAGCATGGGGAAGCCCGCCTCGAGGGTGCCGGCCGGGCAGATGTATTTGCAAAACCAGGGGGAACCAAGGCCCATTTCATTAACAACAACCAGGGGCAGAATGAAAACAGTGAGGGCGAGGATGGCGTATTTGAGAAAGCGCAGCACTCTGGGGATGCCAAATTTCTGCGAGGGGATCTTGTGGAGGAGTTCTTGAAACAGGCCAAAGGGACAGGCCCAGCCACAGATCATCCTTCCGAATATTGAGCCAAGAATCCCCATGCCGCCAACAAGGTAGAGGGCCAGGTACGTCTGGCCGTTTGACCAGCTGAGGCGCACCGAAAGCAGCATCTGTTGGATTGAGCCAATGGGGCAGGCCATGGCGGCGGCCGGGCAGGAGTAGCAGTTTAAGCCCGGCGCACAGACCACCTTGAAGGGGCCCTGGTAGATAGCTTTAGTGAAGGGGAAGGCCCAGTAACTGTTGGTGATCAGTACGGCCAGAAACTGAAACCATTTGCGGTAGAACTCCATGTAATTTCCTCTGTTTTGTTTTTAGGCGACCTTTAACCGATACCGATACAGCTAAAGCAGATTTGCCAGGCCTGTTCAAGGACCCTTGATGGCTCATCCAGGGTGATGCCAATGGAAAACAAAATGAGGGAGATGGTCAGGAGGATAAGGGGTAATTTTTCTGACTTGAAATAAGGGGCGATACGTTTCATGTTTATTGGCCTTAATGATTGTTGATAAAGGAGGTGTCAAGATAACAGCTTTGCTGTTTTCTGCCTGCTAAAGAATCATTATGGGTTTAAATTACTATTTAAGTAGGGACTGGATTGTTTTGGTCTTGTCACCCAAGATTACTTTTTTATCCCGGCGGTCATCGATGGAGATCTGGGTGATAACCCGATCAGCTCCAGCGTCAAAAGGGATGTCGTAGATAACTCGGACAATTCTCAGGAGCTCGTCGATATCGCCCTCAATGATAGTGGCCATGTCGCAGAGGTGGAATGTCGCCTTTTCTTCGCTCAGCTTTTGTTGGATCCTAGCGACAAAAGAGCTTACGGAGGTGGAACCGGTGCCGAGGGGAATGATGGTGATCTGAAGTAATGCCATAGTTTTTTTGTGTTTGTTTTACGACGAGTGCACCAGGGGCGATGCGCTGGCTGGTTTAGTAGCTTTCGTCAATTATGTCAGGGTTTTCGGAGTTATAATAGATGATTTTTCTTAAGTGAGAGAAGCTGTCGAGATCAGTTTCGGTAAAATGGACACCAACACCGGTGTTGGTGATCCGCTGAACTACCCCTTTCATGGAGAGGTTGATGTCAGTCCCTCCTGAGAGGTGTAGGATAAGGTCACAGATGTCACCCTCCTGCAAGTCGACAACGTTATGGATAAAAACGCCTTTAAGCGAAAGGTCTTGTGTTTTGCAGCCGGAGAATATTTTCTTGCCACTTGACAGGTCAATGGTAGCCTCGAAATGGACTCTTGTGTTGCGGCGTCGCTCGTCTGAAGTGGACATGTCAGCTCCTGATCTGGATCATTTTCTAAAAATGGGGTTCCAAAAAGTATAAGACTAACAGGGGAGCAAAAACAAGGTACTTTCTTTAGTAAGACTTTTTGAATTGACAATTTGGGGGGCATAACTCCGATCCTGCGGCAGGTTCTGAGTTTAAGGTGGTACTCGGTTATTTTTTTGGTGGAGTTGTGATTTTCTTTTGCATCCCTCTGGTTTCAGCAATGAGGGACTGGATGGTGAGCATGGTTTCTATCTGTTGGCTGGGGGAGAGGCTTAAGAACTGGGTAGAGGCGCATTGCAATGTCTCCACTTCATGTTTTAGAGATAAACAGGCCAGGGTAAATTTGTTGGGGGTGGGGGTGGTCTTTTGGATGAATATTTTTAAGAGCTTGAAACGGCGCAGGCAACTGGCGCAGATCTTCTTGTCCTGGGACTCGTTATGTTCCCCCTCAAACATGGTCACCGTATGGGCCATGATTTCTTTGAGTAGGTCAACGGCGTGGCGCCTGGGTTTAGTCTCTTGGGCGAGGTGGATGAGGAGCTGCCTGGCTATGGCAACGATTCCCTTGCTGTAGCGCCTATTGTCGAAATAAAGATTAAGGACATTCATGGCATCTGTGCACTGGCCATTGCGCTGCGGGCTGAGGGCCCAGTTCGGGGAGAGAAGCTCAGCCTTTAAGATGCGGATGGCCTCTGTGGCGGAGTGGGGGGGCTGGATCATTGGTGGCATTTTGGGCTGAGTTTGTGTAATTTGTGGTAGGTGATAAATAAACAGGTTGCCTGTAACCTGAAATGTTTGGGGGTGGGCTGAGTTCCTATCCTTTGGAGATGTAAATGCAAATGGATGTTTTCGCCATTATTATTATTGTTTTTGTGTATGGTTCGGTTATTGGTAGTTTCCTTAATGTAGTTATTTTAAGACTCCCTGCGGAGGGGGAATCCATTGCCTTCCCAGCATCCCACTGTCCGAAATGTCAGACAGAGCTACGCTGGTATGAAAATATCCCTGTCTTGAGCTTTCTTGCTCTTCGGGGCAGATGTCGAACCTGTAGGGCGAGCATCTCCTACCAGTATCCCTTGGTCGAGCTTGCCATGGGTTGTTTGGCGGTGCTTCTTTTTCATAGGTTTTCCATTAGTCTGTCATTTTTTATCTACTTCGTCTATGTGGCCGCCCTAGTGGTTATTATCGTTATTGATCTGTATCATCAAATTATTCCTGATGTTATCAGTTTGCCCGGTATCATTTATGGCGTGGTTGCCTCTCTTGTTCTGCCCTGGGTTTCGTGGCAGGATTCCCTTATTGGCCTCTTGGCAGGTGGTGGTGTTTTCTATCTGATTGCCCTTGGCTATTATCTGGCTACCAAGCGTCAGGGTATGGGGGGGGGGGATATTAAACTTCTGGCTATGATCGGGGCATTGCAGGGGTGGCAGGCTTTGCCATTTGTGATCTTTTGTAGTTCGCTTTTAGGCTCGATTATCGGTATTGGTGCCATGGTAGTTCAGAAAAAAGGTGGTCAGACACGGATTCCCTACGGGCCTTTTCTGGCTACGGCAAGCCTGCTCTATCTCTTCTTGTCGGAACAGATTGATTTCTATATGCGGGTCTATCTAGGGGGGTAAATGTGGTGTTGGCTTGACGTCTGTTCGGGGCGGGCGGGGCCTTGTTTTGGTAAATTGCGAATATATATTTAGTCATCTTATTTTTTTTACTTGCGTAAGTGCGTGAAACTATCCGATTATCTCTTGACAGGATTATTCTAGAACTGTATTTGGTTGGGAATAGTAATTACTGCTAACTCTTTTTTTTTGGGGGGGGACTATGTTTTATTCGGTTTATACCTTCTACCGTGATGGTTTTCGGCGTATGACTGTCGGTAAGCGGTTGTGGCTTATTATTGCAATCAAGTTATTTGTCATGTTTGCTGTCCTTAAAACGTTTTATTTCCCCAACTATTTAAATACTCAGTTTGAGACCGATGCAGAACGGGCTAGTTATGTGATTGATCAGATTACTGAGGGGCATATTCAAAAGAATTAAGCTGGCTGGTGAGTGCGGTAGATCTTGGGAAAAGGGGTTTTACTGGACGTTATCACAAGAAAAATAAAGGAGGATGTAATGGTTGAGCAGATTGATTTAACGCAGGTCAATTGGGCAAGGGCTCAGTTTGCCTTGACTGCGCTGTATCATTGGATATTTGTGCCTCTAACCTTGGGGTTGTCGTTTTTGCTGGCATTTTTTGAAACGATCTATGTCAGAACCGGGAATGAGGAGTGGAAACGGTTAACCAAATTTTGGATGACGCTCTTTGCCATTAATTTTGCTATTGGTGTGGCCACGGGGATCATTCTCGAGTTTCAGTTTGGCACAAACTGGTCAAACTACTCCTGGATTGTTGGTGACATCTTTGGGGCACCACTTGCCATTGAAGGCATCTTCGCCTTTTTTCTTGAGGCTACCTTCTTTGCCATGATGTTCTTTGGTTGGGATCGGGTATCCAAAAGGATGCACCTCTTTTCCACCTGGATGGTTGCAATTGGCTCAAACCTTTCAGCCCTGTGGATTTTGGTGGCTAATGGTTGGATGCAAAACCCAGTGGGTATGGCCTTTAATCCTGACACGGCCCGTTTTGAGATGGAGAGTTTCTCTGAGGTGTTGTTTAATCCGGTTGCCATCTCCAAGTTTACCCATACCACAAGTTCGAGCTTTGTCCTTGCAAGCCTGTTTGTTGTCGGTATTTCATCGTGGTATCTCCTCAAGGGGCGACATATCCTCATGGCGAAACGCTCCATCGTGGTTGCCTCGGTCTTTGGTTTTGTTGCTGTCGCCTATGTGGGTTTGAGTGGTGATGAGGCGGCCTATGAGGTGGCCCAGCATCAACCCATGAAACTTGCTGCCATGGAGGGGTTGTATGATGGTGAGGTGAACGCCGGTGCCATTGCCCTTGGTATTGTTAACTCGCAGAAGATTGCCGGTGATACCCAGGAGGGTATGTTAGTTGAGGTTAAGGTGCCGTTTGTCCTGTCCCTCCTGGCCAACCGCAAATTTAACTCGTTTGTGCCTGGTATTAATGACCTTGTCTTTGGCAATGAGGAGTATGGGATTGTTAGTGCTGCCAGTCGGATTGAAAATGGCAAGAAGGCCATTGCTGCCTTGGCAGCCTACAAGGAGGCGCGGAACAATAACGATGATACTGCGAGTAAGCAGGCCCTTGTAAAGCTGAATACCTACAAGGACGATATTGGCTATGGCTATTTACAGTCCGGGGTTGATACCGTGCCTCCGGTGGCGACAACCTTCTATGCCTTCCATGTCATGGTGATCCTAGGAACCCTGTTCCCTCTCGTTTTTCTGGCTTTTCTCTATTATATCTATAAAGATGAGGTTGAGAAAAAGGGCTGGTTACATATTGTCGGGCTATGCTGTATTCCCCTGGCCTGGGTCGCCTCTGAGGCGGGGTGGATTGTCGCTGAGGTTGGTCGGCAGCCCTGGGCTATTCAAGACCTCCTGCCTGTGCGGGTCTCCAATACGAATTTAACCACAGGTACCGTACAGACGACATTTTTCATGTTCCTCTTTCTCTTTACTCTGCTCTTGATTGCCGAGATTAGGATCATGCTGACTCAGATTAAAAAAGGCCCGGAGGAAGACTAAGATGATAGGTACTTTGGATTATTCAACTCTGCAACAGTTATGGTGGCTGATCTGTTCCGTTGTGGGCTCTCTTCTGGTCTTCCTGTTTTTTGTTCAGGGTGGTCAGTCTATGCTGTTTACTCTGCCCCATAACGCTGAAGAAAAGAAGCTTATGGTAAACTCCCTTGGCCGCAAGTGGGAGATGACATTTACAACCCTGGTTCTTTTTGGTGGCGCGTTGTTTGCCGCATTTCCCAAGTTTTATGCCACAAGTTTTGGTGGGGCGTACTGGGTGTGGATGTTTATTTTATTCACCTTTATCATCCAGGCTGTATCCTATGAATATCGATCCAGGGAAAATAATTTTCTGGGGGCCAGAACATATGAGATCTTTCTGTTGATTAACGGTTCTGTGGGTGTTCTTCTGATTGGTGTTGCGGTGGGAACCTTTTTTACCGGGTCCTCTTTTGCTTTAAATGAATATAATCAGGTCACCTGGCAGACACCGACTCGGGGTCTTGAGGCGGTCTCTAATATGTTTAACCTCTCCTTTGGTCTGTTTCTAGTTTTTCTTGGGCGTACCTTGGGCGGGATGTATTTACTCAACAATATCCGCCATGTGCCGCTTAATGCCCGGTGCCGCAAGTCGGTACTTATTAACTTTTTAATTATGTTACCGTTTTTGCTCTTTGTCTTGCTTAGTTTAGTGACCATGGATGGCTATGCCATGAACCCTGAGACCTCTGAGATCTTTATGGAAAAGGGTAAGTATCTGAATAATTTACTGTCCATGCCGCTCTTATTGTTATTTCTCCTTGCCGGTCTCGGTCTGGTGATCTATGGGGTGGTTGTCACCTCCTTCAAGAATTCCTATAAAGGGATCTGGGCTGCTGGATTTGGTACGGTGCTTGTTGCCCTTGCGGTCTTTCTTACCGCAGGATATGGCAATACGGCCTTTTACCCCTCATATGCTGATTTGCAGTCTAGTCTAACGATTTATAACGCCTCTTCCTCGAAGTTTACCCTGACGGTAATGAGTTATGTGGCCCTGGGGATTCCCTTTGTTTTGGCCTATGTGGCCTATGTGTGGAAGCTGATGGATAATAAAAAACTTGATGTGGATGAATTGCATAATAGCGAAAGTGCCCATGAATTCTATTGAATGAGGAGTATATAATGATGAATGCTATACTGTTGATTGGCTGGGTTGGGGTTATTGTTGTTTCCCTGGTTGCGGTACAGGTCGCCTTGAAAAAATTTGATTTATGGTAGCTTTTAGCGTCAAGCTGTCTTTTAGGCTCCAGTCCTTTTTACGGGTGGAGCCTTTTTTATGGCCGCTGTAGGTCTGTGTTTTTTGGTGTAAGCTTGGAAGTTTGTGGGGTGAGGTGTTTGGCTCTCTTGGAAAATAGACCTAACTGCATATTTTTCTAGACATAGGGCCGCTTATGTGGTCTATACTGCTCGTTTGCAGTTTCGGGGAATTTTGGCCAAGGCTTGATCTCTAGTGGTGACTTTGATTCACTTTGCCCGGCTTTTTTACGAACTGTTATTTATGAGGTTGTCGCCCTATGGGAGCAACTACAGGAAGAAGACAACTGACTGTACTTCCTGGGTTTAACGTCTAATAATAGAGGATTTAATATGAGTAAACGTACATTCCAACCATCAAACATTAAACGTGCCCGTACCCACGGTTTTCGTAAGCGTATGTCCACCAAGGCTGGCCGTTCCATTATTAATTCCCGTCGGGCAAAGGGTCGTAAACGTCTCTCTTGCTAGTGGTGGTTTGCAGATGAAGAGCCATGGGCGCGGGTGGTGACTTATGCGCTACACCTTGCCAAAGACTGCTCTTCTCCGTAAATCAGCGCAGTATAATGCTGTCTATCGACAGGGGAAACGAATTCGGGGGCGTCACTTTAGCCTGATTATTCTTGCGAACGATCAAGGTTTTAATCGTCTTGGAATAAGTGTTCATGGGGTCAAGACCGCTGTTCGCAGGAATCGCTTTAAGCGGGTCGTGCGAGAATTTTTCCGTTTAAATCGAGAGTTCTTGCCGCAGGGGGTGGATATCGTTTTTGCTATCCGCAAAGACTGCATCCTTGATTCATCCCAAGCTGTCCGGGATGCGGTGTCGGTGTTACTGACTCAGCAAGGCAAGGGGGAAAAATGAAACGCATCTTTCTCGGGTTGATTTTTGTCTACCAGCGTCTGGTGTCGCCATTCTTTCCGCCATCCTGTCGTTTTATTCCCACCTGTTCCAGTTACGCCGTTGAAGCCATTGAGAAATATGGTGCTCTGCGGGGAGGCTGGATGTCCTTATGTCGTATTCTGCGTTGTCATCCTTTTTCCAAAGGCGGTTATGATCCTGTGCAGCATGGTTGAGTCTATTCTCAATCATCTTCATCACCATCAGCCGTTTTTCATACCTCTTCACAAGTAAGGAAGTATCCTTATGGATAATCAAAGAGCCGTACTCGCCGTTGTCCTGTCCCTTGGTATTTTGCTGGTCTATAATCAGCTTTTTGTGCCAGCTGTTGCCCCCCTGTTGCCCCCCCCCGTGAGCCAAAGTAGTGGTGGCGCCGTCGATTCTTCTGGTTTAGCGACTTATGTCCCTGGGCAGATATCGGCAATGCCTGTTGTTCCCGTGCAACTCCCTGTAGTTAGTCCTGAACGTGAGGGGCGTGACGTTGTTGTCGAAAGCGATCTGTACACCGCTGTTTTTACCGAAACAGGTGGTGGCTTAAAGAGTTTTAAACTGCATAATTATAAGGCCCAGCTTGACGGGGCAACGGGTGCCAAGGAGCTTACCCTGCAAACGGCTTTTAATGAGTTGCCGCTGTACTTTTCCTGGGGCTCAGATCCAACCACAGCGCAGGTTCCGGTGTTTGAAGCGGACACAACCCATATTGTCGTGATGGATGCGGCAAAGACGCTCAGCATGAAAACACTGCTCCCCTCTGGGGTAGTGATGACCCGAATCCTGACCTTTCACCCCAATTCTTATGAGATTGATCTTGAAGTTGTGGTTGGTAACAGTTCCACAGAACATCAGGTTCAGGGCGCAGCCTTTTTGCGCCTGGTGAATCAACCCTTTGAGTCCAATATGAATGACCGCTTCCTGTTCACCGGCCCAGCTCAGTTTGCCGGTGATACCCTTGATCAATTCAAGGTCGCTGATCTTGAGGATGGCAAGATTGAGAAGGTTGGGGTGTTTGACTGGGTTGGTTATGAGGGAACCTATTTTATGATGGCGCTGATTCCTGGTGGCGAACAGCAAACCGTAACCTACCAACTCCTTAATCCCCTGGATAAAAAAGTTTCAACCACCCTCAGTGCCGGGCCCGTTGTCCTGGGGCCAGGGAACAGTAAATCGTACACGTATCGCAGCTATTTTGGGCCTAAGAAGCTGGAGATCCTCAAGGAGGTTGGCTTTAATCTGAGTGAGGCCGTGAATTTTGGTTTCTTCGATTTTCTTGCCAAGCCCATGCTTTATCTGTTGAATCTGCTGTATAAATACATCGGTAACTATGGTATTGCGATCATTCTCCTTACTGTGCTTATCAAGGGTGCTTTTTGGCCCATCTCCTATAAGGGGATGAAGTCCATGAAGGTCATGCAGAAACTGGGGCCAAAGATGACCCAGATTCGTGAAAAATACGCCAATGATCGTGACCGGATGAATAAGGAGATGATGCAGCTCTACAAGACGTATAACGTAAGTCCTGTGGGCGGTTGTCTGCCAATGCTGGCGCAAATCCCGGTTTTCTTTGCCTTGTATCGGTTGCTGATGCAAACCATTGAGCTTCGGCATGCACCGTTCTTTGGCTGGATGACTGATCTCTCTGCCCCGGAACGGTTGTTTATCGGTTTTGATCTGCCGTACCTTGGCGGGCTGCCTCTTCTGACCTTGTGTATGGGGTTTTCCATGTTCCTGCAACAGAAGCTGACTCCGTCTCCAGCCGATCCAACCCAGGCCAAGATTATGCTGTTTATGCCGGTTATCTTCACGGTTATTTCGGTTAATTTTGCCGCTGGTCTTGTTTTGTATTGGCTTGTCAATAACCTGCTCTCCATGTTGCAACAGTACGTTATCAATAAGGCGCCGGACTGATCCCATGGCGATTTGGGTGTTCTGCTGTGAAAAAAAATCATCTGTTGCGAGAAAAGGATAAGAATATGGCAAAGAAGTTTCAGTTTAAGGGTAATGATATTGATGATGCCGTGAACAAGGCCTGCGGACGGTTTGGGGGTGATCGTGATGAACTGGATATCAGTGTCTTGTCAACAGGCTCCACCGGAATCTTTGGTCTTCTCAAAAAACAGGCCTCTATTGAGGCTTGTTTAAAGGTAGAAGCCGAGACTGCTGGTGAAGAGGAGATGCCAAAGCCTCAGAAGAAACCGGTTGCCAGGAAAAAGGTGGCGAAGAAGGCTGAGGTGAAAGATGTCGTGGTAGAACCTTGTCAATCTGCTGAGCCTGCTGTTGAAGGGGATGAGAAACCAGCTGAGGAGAAATCGGCTTCTAAGGGTCGCTCGCGCTATCGACCAGCACCGCATCAGCCTGTTCCTGTGGCGGAGGAGTTTCATCCTGTTTTAGAGGCAGAGTTGATAAAATTATTAACCCTCATGGGGATGAGTGGCGAGATTTCCTTTAGCGAAGAAAATGGCAAGACCAAGCTTGATATTCAGGGTGAACTACTCATCGAACCCCTCACCGCCAGTGATGGGCAGGCCCTGGATGGCTTGCAGTATTTGTTGCGCAAAATTACAGGTCATGCTCTGCCGGAAAATGGTATGTTCGTGGTTGACATTGATGGCTTTCGCCTGAAGCGCCGGACGGAGTTGCAGGATCTTGCCATTACTCTGTCTGACGAGGTAAAGGAAAAAAATGTAACCCGGACAATCCCTCCCCTAAATCCTTCCGAGCGGCGTATTGTCCATATGCACCTGCAGGATGACACCTCGATCCGTAGTCGCAGTGTGGGTAGTGGCCTGTTTAAGAAAATTTTGATCTACAAGCCTGGAAGTCGTAAGCGCTCAAATCGTAAGCGTTCAGGCCGTTCCCGTGGTGGCAAGGGCGGGCGCCAGGATGCGAATGGCAATAAGTAGTTTTTGCTTTAGTGGTAAGTTTGGTAGAATGGGTGCGGATGGTTTTTTTGACCATTTGTGCCCTTTTTTATGTCATGTCGTTGGCTGTTTTTCTGGTGGCTTTGTGATGAAGCTTGCCCCAATCTTTCCCCCTCTCTAGTCCATGTCTAAAATTGAAATAAGTGAACCAACAATCGCCGCCATTGCCACTCCGCCAGGCCCTGGAGGCATCGGTGTTATCCGCATAAGTGGTGATCTTGCCCTCTCTATTCTAAAGCAGGTTTTTACACCCAAAAATCCCGAAAAAAGTTTTGTAAGTCACCATCTTTCCTACGGCGTTATAACTGACCCGGATACGGGCCAGATGGTAGATGAGGTGTTGGCGGTATATATGGCGGCACCGGCCACCTATACCCGTGAGGACGTGGTGGAGATTCATTGTCATGGCAGTTTTTTGATTCTGCAGCAGGTTCTTGCCCTGCTAATTGCCAAGGGGGCATTGCTTGCCGGGCCTGGTGAGTTTACCAAGCGGGCCTTTTTAAATGGTCGGATTGATTTGACCAGGGCTGAGGCGGTGATGGAACTACTTGATGCCACCACCACGGCAAAACTTGATATGGCCCGCAATCAGCTTAGTGGTGGTCTGTATGATAAAATTATGGCGATCCGTCAGGCGCTAATTGTCTGTCGCGGGATCATTGAGGTGGCCATTGATTTTCCGGATGAAGATGCTGAGATTCTCGACCCGGATAGGATGGCGCGTGATATCCTTAATGATGTGGTTATCCCCCTTGACCATCTTATCCAGGCAGCCAAACGGGGTCAGGTCTTCCGGGAAGGGGTGTCGGTTGTGATCCTCGGTAGGCCGAATGTTGGCAAGTCGTCTCTGCTCAACGGTCTATTACGGAAGGATCGTGCCATTGTCACCTCGGTGCCTGGCACTACCCGTGACACCATTGAAGAGGTGCTTGACATCAAGGGTCTTCCTGTGCGCATTGTCGATACGGCTGGTATTCGTGACCATGCCGGTGAGGTGGAGGAAATTGGTATTAATCGCGCCAAGGCGAAGCTTGAACAGGCCGATGTTGTTCTCTTTCTTATTGATGGTTCCGGGGGAATAACGTCTGAAGATTGGCAGTTACAAAAGCTGATTGTCGGAAAACCGGTGTTGTTTGTGGTGAACAAAATTGATATCATAAAATACGAACCCGCTGATTTTGCTGAATTTTGTGCTGGATCAGCTCCCTTTGCTATCTCAGCCAAGCAACATCTGGGGATCGAGAAACTGGAGGATGGCCTTTATTCCCTGGTAACAGGAGGAGACGGCTGGGACCCGGGGCATGGTGTTGTGCCGAATGTTCGCCACTTGCAGGCCCTTGCAAAGGCCCTGGTTGCTGTCCACCGTGTCCAGGATGGTCTTGGTCTGGCTCTTTCGGCTGATCTTCTTGCGGTTGATCTGCAGGAGGTGCTGGATGGTCTTGGTGATATCGTTGGTGAGACCACCACTGAAGATGTCCTAGATGTTATTTTTGAACAATTCTGTTTGGGGAAATGACCATTGAAAAAGCGAGAAGCACCCTCAAAAAGTGATCCCCGCGTTAAATTTCTAAAGAAAATATCCTTTTTTGCCACCTTTGATGATCACGAGTTAAAACAGCTCCTCGGACTAAGTCGCTGGCTAAAGGTTCCGGCGGATACGCTTATTATCAAGGAGGGGTCAACGGATAGGGTGTTGTATATCCTTGTTAGGGGAGATGTGTCCGTCTTTAAAACGGCCAATGGTAAGCGTCTTGAGTTAACCACTCTTACCACTGGGGCAACATTTGGTGAGATGGCCATGGTGGCTGAGACCAAACGTACTGCTGGGGTGGAGACTCTCTCCGAAACGTATATCCTGATGGTTGAACCGGAAATACTTCATCACGCCAATGTGTTCTTGCAGTTAAAATTCTACAAGCGATTCTGCTCTATTATGGTGAAGCGCCTGGTGGATGCGAATCGTAAGATCGCCGGAGAGACGGTGGCTGAGCCTGCTAGCCAATCACTCCCAAGGAAGAATGGCCCCCCTCGCAAGCCGCCTGTTGCTGTAGCCACTCCTTCACCCTCTGCGATAAAAGCAGTTGCTCGGGTGAACCTTGCCGATTTGCCGGATCTTCCTGAAGAAAA
>JAJRUT010000112.1 GCA_024277655.1 Deltaproteobacteria bacterium
GTCCATGACTCACGCTATGAGTATGACCTTAACCGCACCACCGAGGACTGCGTCTATGAAACGGCGTGGGGCAAAGAGATCTGGCAAACGCCACTAGCAGCCGAAACCATCGACAAAAGCAAGGCCAAGCATGCCCAGTTTTACCGGGTTGTTTCAGCCCTTTGTGAGGCATTAATTGTCGATTTTGGCCAGTGTATTGTTTATGACATGCACTCCTATAACTTCAAACGCCACGAACGCACCGACCTACCGGTGTTTAACCTTGGCACCGCAACCGTAAGTTCTCCAAAATGGCGGCAGGTTATCGACGCCTGGCTTAAGGCCCTGACCACCATAAAGGTCGATGGCGCTGACATCAGCGCTGCCGAAAATGATAGTTTTACGGGACTCGGGTATCTGGCGGGCCACTGTCACAGCAACTACGACAATGTTCTTGTTCTGGCCACCGAGGAGCCAAAAAGTCTTTATGGATGAACTCACTGGCACACCCGACCAGACGGTGCTACCCTCCATGCAGGAGCAATTCAATAAAATTGTCAGCCAAAATACGGCCTGCTACCTAAAACACCTTAAAACATAGCTAAGCCGACATCTATCACAGACACATAGAGCGCGAATAACTACTCCACCCAGCCAAAAACATCACGAATCACTGACCAGCGTGGTTTCCTGGCCTTGGGGTTCTCGCCAAGAATCCAGTAATCATACACCTTGTCGATATAGCCGTTTGCATTCTTGAGCTTTAGCCATGTTCCGAGAAACTGGCCGTACTCCAACTGGCCCTTGGGAAGGTTAAATGCCACCGGCGCTTTAAGCATAAGCCCCTTTGGCACCACGGTGGCATACTCCGGATAAAGCATGGTCCAGGCCGAACCGGCCTCAGCAGAATAGACAAAGGCATCCACATTCGTCACCTGGCCTTTGAAAAAACTTCGGGGGCTGGCAACCGTGACAAGCTTGGCCTTAGGGAAAATCTCAAGAATGGCTTTGCGATAGTAGGAACCAGACAACATCCCAAGCGTAAGCGACTCCATCCGCTTCACACCCCCAAGAGTCGCAAATTCTTCACGCTTGGCATCCCCAACAATAAAGGCCACCGAATGATGGGTATACGAGTCACTAAATGCCACATCCAGGGCACGCTTTGGGGTGATCACTCGACCACCAATGACAAGATCAACCCGCCCGTCCTGGAGCATCTGGGCCCCGTCTTTAGTTTTTTTAATATAAACAGATTTAAGTTGCAGATCAAGATCTCGGCCAAGCTCTGCCATAAGCTCCATATCAAAGCCAACCAACTCACCATTATCATTACGAAATACAAAGGGCAGACTCTTAGCAGAGTAACCAATACGCAACGTACCCCACTCGCGTATCACCTCAAGACGCGGACGCGCCTGGTATTCCGGGGAAAGAGGAACAGCATCCTTGATTTTCTGCACGGCAACTGGAGTACCCATTGAGCGCATGGCCTCAAAGGTCTTAACGCCCTTATACTCATAGGGGATAACAGCCGTCATCACCATGCCAGAGACAATCATCACCCCGGCAGTCACGCCTAGATGAGCCCCAGCAACCTGAAACATACGCGTCCACTTCAGACGACCCATCACCGCTGTGGCGACAAGCAGGGTTACGACAAAACCATGAAGTGCGGCAAGACCAGTAGCAAAACGCGCCGTCACCACCGAGCCAAGCAAATAGAGCTGAAACTGATCGGCAGGTAGCCCAAAGAAATCAAGCATAAAGGGAATAGCAACCGCCATACTGCCAAAGGCACTGAATGCCCCCATGATAACATAGGATGGGTACTGAGCCAGACTCAGGGGCGAACCGACATACAGGCTGAAAACAGGATAAAACCAAGACCAAGCAATGTACCGGCACTTGAAAAGCTATAGGCCGTTGGCACCAGGACATCCACGGTGGAATCGGTCTCCTCACATTCCATACCATGTTTCTTCAACAGCTCCTTACAGCGATCGACAATCATAGGGAGCACCACCAGCACGGTGCCGGTTGCCATGGCCGTGATCATCGCCTCACCAGCTATGGATAAAATTTCGCGATAGGAAAAGGGGGTGGCCCAGTGAATGAGAAGAGGCAGGAGCAAAAAAACAAACAAAGCCGCGGCAAGGAGATACACATATAAAAAAACCTGCAGACGCCCCAGATCTTCAGGTTGCAAGGTTCCAGCAGCAGCCGCTGAAATAGCAAAAATACCCAGAGGCGCCAGTTTGCCAACAAAAGAGGCCACGCCCATCAAACCATCACTAATATTGGTCGTAAGATCAAGCAGGGTATCCTTATTCTTTACGGAGATAACCGCCACTCCCATAAGGAGTAAAAACAGCACAACCGCAGGGACAACAGTCCCAGCCAGAGAGGAAAAAATATTTGCAGGAATATACAGGTCAATGAAATTAAAGGCCGGAGCGTCATTCACCAGACTGGTACTAAAAAAACCAGCCATCTCCCAGTTAGGATAGGCAAGGGGAATCAGGAGCAGGGAGACCATCACCGCAAGCCAGATAAAAATGATAACCTTAACCGCCTTAAAGCCGATACGCGCCGCCATCTCGCTATCAAGGCGTCCTAATCCTCCAATAATAGAGACAAGCACATAGGGCAGTACCGTCATCTGTAAAAGACGAATGTACACATTCCCTAAAACCTCCAATTTTCCGGCCGGTTCACCAACCACAAAACCACAGCCAATCCCAAGAAGAAGGGCAATAATAACCCGCTGAAAAGGACTTAAGCGCCCATACAACTTCACCACCAACATAATCTGCCCCTGTCAGGATTAAATAAAAAAATCATTATCTAAATTAAGCCAATATCTTGCCCATAACACACAACTCGGTATTATTAAAAATAATTATAAAGACCCTCCATCTTTATGCTATTATTTAAAAAAATGTATATGAAAAATTAGCATCCTGGGACGATACTTAATTCACCTCTAACCATTATACAATAGACCTAAATGAAACAACCCCTGACCTCAACACTCACCCTCCTTACCTGCTCCCTCTTCAGCCTTCCGGCCTACAGCAGTGTCGCAACCACCCCATGCCACCTGGCAACGACCCCCTGGTTGCGCCTGATTGTCATTGCCACTATCTTTACCCTGGCAATCCTATCTGTCATTTGGATTACATTTCTCCGTAAGCAGGTTACCAACAAGTCCCTGGCCCTTAAAAAAAGCACCGAGCGCTACAAAATAATCTTCAACTCCATAAGTGATGCCATTGTCATCCATGATGCCGCCACAGGAAATATCCTCGACATCAACGAGACCATGTTGGACATGACCGGCTACACCAGGGATGAGGCCTTGCACTCCTTGGGTATCCTGACCCAGAACAAAGCACCCTATTCCACAAAAGAAGCACAGAGGTATATCCAGAAAGCAACGCAGGGGGAAGACCAACTTTTTGAATGGAAGATATGGAGAAAGGATGGCACTAGCTTCTGGTGCGAGGTGGCACTCAAGGCCCATGTCATTAACGACCAGAAGGTCATAATTGCCGTGGCTCGTGATATTGAGGATCGTAAAAAGCAGGCAGACCAACTCCTCCACTCCCACAGGATGGAGGCTATCGGTTCGCTGGCCAGCGGTATAGCCCATGATTTCAACAATATACTAACAGGTATCTTCGGTTATACCGAGCTTGCCATACTGAGCAAAACAGACCCACAAAAGCTGGATGAATATCTTGAAGAAATATACATCAGTGGTCAACGGGCAAAAAAACTTATCTCTCAAATTCAAACCTTTAGTAAAAAGCATAAAAGCCAAAAAAAGCCCATACAGGTAGCCTCGGTAGTAAACGAGGTTCTTACCCTATTAAAGTCCTCCCTGCCTTCGACAATTAATATCACCCAGAACCTGCAATCAACCGCCCTTATCCACGCAGACCCAACTCAACTCCACCAGATTATTTTAAATCTATGCACAAACAGCTCCCACGCCATGGAGGACAACAAAGGCACCCTTAGTATCAACCTTGAGGATATAGTTTTTAATTCATCACAGATCGTGGGAAAACATCGCCTTGAAGCTGGAAAATATATCAAACTTGCCATTACAGACACCGGGCATGGTATTGATCCGGAAATCACGAAACATATATTTGACCCCTACTTCACCACCAAGGCACAGGGCAAAGGTACCGGCCTTGGTCTGGCAATGGTCCAGGGTATTGTTGACTCCCACGGAGGGGCCATTGAAGTTCAAAGCCAGAGAGACCAAGGCACTACTTTTACCATTTATCTACCGGAGATCGAGCCGCAGGAGATGCCCCATGACGAGAGCAACGCGCTCCCCCAGCCTCAGGAAAACCTTGTGGGTGGTAATGAAACAATCATGATGATTGATGATGAAGCTGCAATTATCAGCTCGCTCAGTACAATTCTCCGCAGATTTGGCTATACGGTACACACCTTTACCGAGCCGACCCAGGCGCTTGCGGCCTTCAGCCAGAACCCCGAGATGTACGACCTCATTTTAACCGATATGACCATGCCAAAACTTACCGGGGCCGAATTAACCAAACAAATTCACCAAAAAAGACCCGACATCCCCATTATTATTACCACAGGAAATACTGATACGATTAACCGGGAAAATGCCGCAAGCCTGGGAATTTCGGACTATTGCGCCAAACCAACCTCCATGCAGACATTGCTCACCTCTGTCCGCCAGGCCCTGGACGCATAAAACGTTCCGCCAAAAGATGGCTAAAGATCCAACCTGTATCCACCTGCAGTCCTTATGGGTAACTTGAGAAAACAGCCCTTTTGCAAGAACCTTATGGAGTGGCCTCACCCCATAATCTACCGCCTTCAGCGCAAGCCAAAAACCCCACCCTGCTTGCTTGTGCTACTACTCTTACCACCCTTCTTTTTCTTCATACTGTTTCCAGCCTTCTTGGCATGGGGCTTACTGCCCTTGCCCTTTGAACGTGACTGCTTCTGGGGCCTGCGATTACCCAGGGGCTTCCGGCGCGAGCCGCCACCACGCCCCTGCCGCTGTTCCTTGGGTTTAAGCTCAGTTTCGGTGGCCATCTCAAAGCCATCAATATGCAACCGCTCAATAACAATGCCCTGCAGACGCTCAATGGCCCGCACCATGGTTTGATCATCAAAACACATAAATGTAACAGCACGCCCACTACGTTTAGCCCTACCCGTCCGACCGATGCGATGGGTATAGGCCTCAGCGGTGGATGGCAGATCAAAATTAATCACCTGTCCCACCCGTGAGACGTCAATACCACGAGCGGCAATATCGGTGGCCACCATGATGGTATACTCCCCGTCACGAAAACCGTTCAAGGCTTTGACCCGCTGGTTCTGGGACATATTGCCCTGGAGGGAAGTCGCAGCATAGCCTGATTTTTCGAGTTTTCGCGCCAGATTCTTGGCACCATATTTTGTCCTGGTGAAAATCAGGGTAGAACCCTCTGTCTCTTCCTTTAAAAAATGGAGGAGTAGATTCGCCTTTTGGCGCTTTGACACCGGACAGATAACCTGGCTGATAAGCTCAAGGGGTTCATCCAGATTAACCTGTATTTCCACAGGATCTGTCAATGTTTCACCTGCAAGTTTGCGGATATCCTTAGGCATGGTTGCCGAGAATAAAAGGGTCTGACGCTGGCTGGGAATATGCTTTAAAATCCTACGAATATCAGGAAAAAATCCCATATCAAACATCTGATCCGCCTCATCTAGCACCAGCGTTTCCACCTGGTGGAGGTTGAGATCCTTACTATTTAAATGATCAAGGAGACGACCGGGGCAGGCAACAATAATATCAACCCCCTGCCTGAAGGCCTGTACCTGCTTACCCTTCCCTACTCCACCATAAACCGTAACCGTGCGGAGCCCGGTACCCTGGGCCAGCTGCCTGAAATTTTCATCAATCTGTTCGGCAAGTTCCCGGGTAGGGGCAACAACGAGGGCCCGCACCTGACCGTGCCGGCGATCAGCGAGATTTTGAATTATGGGCAGAGCAAAGGCTGCGGTCTTGCCTGTCCCGGTCTGGGCCAGACCCAAGACATCATGCCCCCCCAAAACTTTAGGAATAGCCTCTGCCTGGATAGGGGTTGGTGTTTCATAGCCACATTTATCAATATTGGCCATGATTGCTGACGATAACTTAAACGACTTAAAACTCATTATAATTCCTTGGGTGACTCAGTAGATCGAGGGAAGGTAAGGGAAATGGCAACAAATATCCCAGCATATGCCAGATTACAGACTAAAACACTAAGCATAACCGGCGGCTTGGCATTGCACAATCTTTTCCGACCTCAAAAAACAGATAACCTTCCCTGGCAGGTCACGTGTAGACCGGCAACAGTCGGTTGAAGACTGTGCTCCAAAAATCAACATTAGTCCTACATGACAGCGAAACTATTTACCGTTTCCACCGCCGCATCAAAACAGGCAGGAAGCTCAGCATGGGCAATTGGCAGTAACCTTGCTGCCCGCTGGGAATAATTCCACGCTCCACGCTCGTAGGCCTTGGCCAGAAGCAGAGTGTAACCAAGTGTATCTTTTGGTTTTTCAAGCAGACACAACTGCAACTCATCACTAAGACCAAGTTCCGGCAACAGCTCGGCCATGGGTTTATTAAGGAGGACATCAAGGAGCGAAAGCATACCAACCATAAAACATTTTTTACTAAAGCCAACTGGCTGACGGAGCCTATGCCCCACCTCCTCACAAAAGATCGCCCGCTGAATGGACAGACGCAGCAGTTCCATGGGCTTATCCTCGGCAAGATAGGTGAGCATGGTTAAGTTCAACCATTTTCGCAGATTAACTTCGCCCATAAGGGCCACAGCCCCCTGCAGTGATTCAATCTTAACCCGTGTTGCCATGGCAGCAGAATTGATATATTTCAACAATTTATAGGTCAGAGCAACATCGCGGGAGATAAGGTTGGCAATTTTCTGAAAGTCATACGCCTCATCCTGCAACTCCTGCAAAACCTGAAGATACTGGAGTTTCGAGCCGGGAATATCCCGCCCCTCTATGATATTTGGCCTACAGAAGAAATTGCCCTGAAACAGATCGAAGCCCATATTAAGGGTCTCTCGAAACTCAAGCCTTGTCTCAACCTTTTCAGCCAGTAATTTCACCTCATAGGGTTTAACCCGAAGCACATCGCGCCGCAGTTGTTCCTTTGTCATAGCCCGGATATCAAATTTCACAAGCTGAGCGATTTCCAGTAGTGGAATACACTCATCCCTATAGATAAAATCATCCAGCGCCAGGACATACCCCTTTTTCCGCATCCGCTGACAGGCCGCGACAAGTTCGGGAGAAACCTTCGTATCTTCCAGAATCTCTATGACCGTAACCCCCTTGGGGAAAAGGGCCGGAACCTCCCGAATCAGCAGTTCATCACTAAAATTCACAAACGCCTTTTTCCCGGCGGTGAGTTTCTGCAGACCAATCATCAAAAAAGAGTTAACCAGCACCTGGGAGGTGGCGAAATCACCACAGACAGAGGCATCAAAGAAGTTATCCATGCCTGAACGAAAAAGAAGTTCGTAGCCATAAACCCTTTTATTTCGCTTAAAAATGGGCTGCCTGGCAACATAAATTTGCCGCACCCCATCATCTTTTTTTTCACTCTGCAACATGCACTTCCCCCAAGAAGAACCGGTAAAAACAACCCCAAGCAAGCCCCCGTAGTGTATGAAATCTACCTAACAGAGTCAAGCAACACCTCAGGAACATCACAAAGGGCCAGGCTTTTTTGTTTTACAGACTGCAAACAACCTTGCTAGACTAAAGACATGTCACAATTTGCCCAAACAACCCAACAAGTCCTGCAGGAAATGACAAGCTCCGCCCAAGGCCTGAGCCTTACCGAAGTGGAAAAACGGCGGGAGACCTATGGCCCAAACCGCCTCGCTTCACCGCCTCCGCCATCTCTTCTCAGCCTCTTTCTTAACCAGTTTAAAGACTTTATTATTTACATCCTCCTCTTTGCCATTGTCTTCTCACTCATCATCGGCGAATACGTTGATTCGATCATTATTCTGGCCATTCTCCTCCTCAATGGCGGTATCGGTTTTTTTCAGGAGTTAAGTGCCAATCGTAGCCTCAATGCCCTGAAAAAAATGACTCGCATTGAGGCCACGGTTCTTCGCAATAATACACAACAAACCATCCCGGCAGAGCAACTGGTTCCAGGGGACATCATCCTGCTTGAAAATGGTGCAAAAGTCCCGGCTGATGCCAGACTCATCTCCACCGTAAGCCTGCAGGTCGAAGAATCAGCCCTCACCGGCGAGTCTCTCCCCACCAATAAAAAAGACTGTGTCCTGCCAGAACAAACCCAACTTGGCGATCAGACCAATATGGCCTTTGCCTCCACCACTGTGGTGGCGGGCCGTGGCACAGCCGTTGTTACAGCAACCGGAATGCAGACCGAGATCGGCAAGATATCCAAACTCATCCAGGAGACGGAAGAGGGCTTAACCCCCCTCCAACGAAGACTTGAGCGCTTTGGTCAACGCCTGGGGCTTGTGATAATCGCCATCTGCACCATCATCCTCATAACCCTTGCCGTGCGTCAGACACTCTCCGGCATCCCCATAACCTCTACCTATCTTTTGGAGATGGGATTTATCACCATCTCCCTTGCCGTGGCAGCCGTGCCCACGGCCCTGCCCGCCGTGGTAACCATCTCCCTTGCCGTGGGAGTCAAACGTCTTCTTAATAAACGTTGTCTTGTCCGCAGGCTGGCCTCGGTGGAGAGCCTCGGCTCCTGCGACATCATCTGTTCTGACAAGACCGGCACCCTGACCAAAAATGAGATGACCATTGTCAGGGCATGGAGTCTCAGTGGCGACAGCACAGTATCCGGCGATGGCTATAGCCCGGAGGGCAAGATAGAGGGCAACGCCGACCCGCTGCTCTTTGAGATCGGCCTGTTATGTAATAATGCTCATCTTAAAGAAGTTGACGACAGGTGGCAAATCAGCGGCGACCCAACCGAAGGGGCCCTTCTGGTGAGTGGCCGCAAGGCCAGAACAAACACCGACTACAAGCGCCTTGGCGAGCTACCCTTCGACTCAACCCGCAAGTGTATGTCTGTCCTAATAGATAAATCCGGTCCACTCGTGGTCTATAGCAAAGGCGCACCTGATGCCATCCTAACCCGCTGTACCCATATTCTCCTGGACGGCAAAACCCTCGCACTCAGCGCCAAACTGCGCCAGGAAGTTTTAACAACCTACGACAAGTACGCGGCGCAGGCCATGCGAGTCCTTGCTATGGCCTATAAACAGGTAGATAGCACCGATAACTTCAGCGAAGACGCTCTCATCTTTGTCGGCCTCCAGGCCATGATTGATCCACCGAGAGCCGATGTCATAGAGTCCATCAAGCGGGCGGACAAGGCTCATATTCGTTCCATTATGATTACCGGCGACTACCCCAAAACCGCCCAGGCCATAGCCACAACCATTGGCATTAGAGGGAATCTCCTCACCGGTGAGGAGATGGACAAACTCAGCGACAAGGAGCTAAGCCAGGCCCTACGCCATAACACCAATATCTTTGCCAGGGTTATCCCGGAGCATAAACTCCGTATCGTCAAAAGCCTCCAGGCCATGGGCCATGTGGTGGCCATGACCGGGGATGGGGTAAATGATGCCCCAGCCCTTAAACAGGCGGACATTGGGGTAGCCGTGGGCAGTGGCACCGATGTGGCCAAGGAGGCCGCCGATTTTATTCTCTTGAATGACTCCTTTACCCATATCGTTGACGCAGTGGAGGAAGGCCGGGGAATCTACGATAATATCCAGAAATCCATCATGCTCCTTTTGTCCGGCAATCTTGGCGAGGTGCTGATCATATTTATTGCCGTCATTAGTGGCATGAATCTCCCCCTCACCGCCGTACTTCTGTTGTGGATCAATATGATCACCGATGGCGCACCAGCCCTGGCCTACTCCATTGACCCCTATTCCCGTAATATCATGCAACGACCACCCATCCCTTTGGCTGAAGGAATCCTGCCCAAACCACGTCTCTTGCTCCTCTTCTTTTTAGGCATTGTCGGAACCATCATTGCCCTTACTCTCTTCTCAAACAGCGGTGGGGCCTCAAGTAATGGCGAACAGCTTGCCTACGGCCGAACCATGGTCTTTTGCTTTATTGTCCTCTATGAGATGTTACTGGTTTTCATTATCAGACGTCACTACCGGGTGGCCCTCTTCAGCAACCCACTTCTCTGGCTTGCCGTGATTCTAACCTTCGGCCTGCAGGGACTTATCCTCTACACCCCCCTTGCCCCCCTCTTTCAGGTGGTTCCTTTAGGTTTGGCGGATTTTAAACTTCTGGGGCTGGGTGGCCTCTTTTTCTGTGGGGGATACCTGCTTTACGCCATCGGCCAATCTATCCTGGCAAGACCTATAGCAAAAGAATTTAATTCCCTATAAAAGATGGGTGAAAGAAGGGCGCATGATTGGAGGTAAATAGAGGCGGGTCGCGGTGGATGATTGGGCCAATGGCGGGATGGCGTTTAAACTCTTTATTCAGGAAGAGACGCACCCGGCGACGCGACCAGCCCTTGGGATGATTAAAGTCGGTGTACAGGGAGAGATCCCCCCCGTAGAACTCTTCTACGTCCAAATCCTTGGCCTCAGTCCCGTCAAGGGGCAGGTTAAAGATGGCCATATTGAGAAAGCCGATCTCCTCCCGGTGCTGCACCACAAAATCCATGGTGCGCCTGGCACTTGCCTCATCCTCAGAGGGTGTGCCAAAGAGAAGATAGACATAGGTCATAATCCCCGCCGCCCTTAACGACTTTAACACCTGGGCCACCAGAACCAAATCTATACCTTTATGCATTTGATCAAGAACCCGTTGATCACCAGACTCAAGCCCAAGCTTTAACATAACACAGCCCGAACGGCGCAGCTTATGACAAAAATCCTCATCGGCAAGCTGCGGGCAGGCCCTGGCAAAACCATACCATGGAGCGCCAAGCGTGGTGCGGATCAACGCCTGCATCAGGGCAGGACTCACCGCATTATCAAGCAAATGCACCAACACAGGCTTATGCTCCTGCACCAAAGGCACAAGTTCCGCCAACACCCGATCTGCTGGCACCGGCAGGTAGGGGTTGTCTTCAGCAGTCTCAGGGCAAAACAGACATTTATTCCAGTAACAACCGCTGGAGGCCGCATAGGGCAAAATAAACCCAGGGCCAAAATAATCATGCCAATCATAGACTGGCGGCGCAAACACCGGAGCATCCCCGCCAGCCCCAAGAAGAGTAAGCAACCTCCCCTCCCCCGGGCCGGCAATACACTCAGCCACCAGCCCCTGGAAAGGATTGTTCCAGCGGGAACTACGCAACCATGAGGTTACAAGCCCGCCCCCCAGGATAATTTTTATCTGGGGAAATCTGGCTTGCAAAAAACCAATCAGGCCAAAACATGATACGGCCTGACTGAGATAGGTAAGAGAAATACCTATATAATCCGGTTGCAGGCGCCCGATAAGTGGCGCAACCTCCATCTCATGGAGGGCGTGAAAGATATTGGTCTGATAGGACTCTGCCGCTTGCAACAAATCATCACTTTGCACCGGAGAGGATAGATCCTGATAATTGGCCAGGGACAAATCCACCCCGCACTCGGCACCAACCCCGGTAAGCACTCGGTTAACATCGGCAACCAGCCGTTTGTAGCGATCAACATTAGCATAGCTCGCCAAGCGCTTTAGCCCAGCTATATTAGTCTTGAGATTCCGGCGCGCCCGCAATGACCAGTTATCCTTCTTCGAGCAAGGAAGGCCAAGGAGATAGTCAAAACCCAGACGATTCAGATCAAGGGTCGAGCAGGACACACCATTACTCCGCAGAAAGCCGCTTAACCTGGCAATACCGGCGGGTGGCTCACAATTTTTGGCAATTGGCGGATAAATAAGGAGCAAAGAAGCCATCAACCGGCGTGAATCTCAGTGATCTGGCCATTTAAGGTCCAAAAATCGTACAGGACACCAAAACCGAGCAGACCACCTGTGCAGAGATAAATAATTCCCGTCAGCCACTTGCCCATATACATCCGGTGCACGCCAAAGACCCCGACAAAGGTCAGGAGTATCCAGGCAAGTGAATAGTCAATAGGCCCGGCCTGATAACGAAAATCAGCAGCAGCATCCATTGATGGAATTAGAAAAAGGTCGACCAGCCAGCCAACCCCGCATAAACCAAGGGTGAAAAGCCAGATTGTCCCGGTAATGGGCCTGCCATAGTAGAAGCGATGGGCGCCGGTAAAACCGAAAAGCCAGGTGATGTAACCAATGGTCTTAGAGTGGGTGTCGTTACGTTCTTGCATATTCTGTATCCTCGTAAAATGAGCGTTTTCTTTGATATATCTTCCGAAACTGTCCTTTCAGACAGGAGCCAAGCCGTAAAGGCAAAAGATGTTTTCAGTTTCCTGTTTTTTTGATACCCTTTTTAGAGCCATAAAGTCCACTTATACCCTAAGAATCTGTCGGACTTAGATATAAATCTCTTTTTAACTCAACTTTATTTACGGGTGGGCCAAATGAACGAGCAAAACTATAAAATAGACACCCTTAGACTTGAGATGATGCAAACCTACCTCTGCGACCTTATGGACAGTGCCAATCGTAAAAAATTACACCTGTGTAGTCCGGAAGTCATTGAGCCGATCTTTAACGGTGCCACCCGCATGAATCCCAGCTCCATTTTTATCAATAGCGGTTCTAAGGAGGATATCGACTGGATTCGGGAGCAGAGTATACAGTTGGGCGAGGAGACAAAGCTTGCAACAGTGGGGCACACATATCATTTTGATGGACCTGACGACCAGGGGAGAGACACCATCAACACCAAGTATCTGGCCCATGCTGATACAGAGATAAGCTCCCTGCAAAACAAGAAGGAGCACCGGGAAGGGTTGCTTGAGGTTCGGGAGATCATGAACGACATCTGCAAGGATAAAGAGATGATCGTCTCTTTTATTTGCCGGGGGCCGGTGGGCAGTCCTGTGGCTGATCCCACCCTGCAAACCACCGACTCCTACTATGTCACTCACAGCGAATTTCTTCTCTATCGCATGCTTGACCCCAGAGCCTTTTCTCTGGATGTGGCGGAGAAAGGCTATATGTTTATCAACTATCACAGTGCCGGGGCCTTATCGTCCAGCAAAACATCTCTCAACCTGCATAACCGGCGGATCTACATGGATGTAGAACGTTTCCACTCCTACTCGATGAATGCCCAGTATGCCGGCAATTCTATCGCCCCAAAAAAGATCAACCATCGCTTTGCCAATATGCACAACCTCCGCAACCATTTTGGCACCAGACTGGATGAACATATGTTTATCACCGGCATTGATATGGAGGACGAGGTGGTCTATTTTGCCGGAGCCTATCCCAGTGGCTGTGGCAAGACCGGAACGGCCATGACGGGGAGTCACCTGATTGGCGATGACCTTGCCAAAATTTTTATTGATCTGACCAGTGGTGAAGTTCGCGCCGTCAATCCGGAAAAAGGAATGTTTGGTATCATTGAAGGGGTCAACCAACAGGATGACCCGGAGACCATGGAAATTCTGACAAGTCCCGGCCACAAGGTGATTTTTTCCAATATTCTTATCCATAACCAGCAACCATATTGGCTTGGCATGGGACAAAAATTACCCCACAAAGGGCAAAACTTTGCAGGCACGTGGTCTGCCAGTTCAGGCCAACCCGCCTCCCATAAAAATGCCCGTTTCACCATTGAGCTTGACCTCCTGCCAAACCATGACCCCAAAATGGAAGATCCCCATGGGGTTCGTTTGAGCGCAATTATCTTTGGCGGCAGGGACTACACAACCATGCCAACAATCATTATGGCCCATGACTGGATGAATACCGTAGTGCATGGCGCTATCATCCGCTCTGCCACCACCGCCACCGAAATTGGTGCCGATGGCAGTGAAAAACGTTCGCCCTTTGCCAACGAGGCCTTCTTCCCCGGCCCCCTGGGGCAATACATCCTCCATTACAAGGCCTTCGGTGAAAACGCCAACATCAGCGCAGGCAATGTCCCCAGTGGCTTTCAGGTGAATTACTGGTTGCACAAGAAGGCCAGGGGAACGCTTGCCCCCCATGAGCAGGACGGCCTGCTCGGAGAAAAGCGGGACACCAAGGTGTGGCTGCGGATCATGGCACTTATGCATCAGGGTAAGGTGGAGACTATCTGGACCCCCATCGGAGCTATTCCCAAATATGCGGATTTGCAGAGATTATTCATTGAGGTACTCAACAAAACCTACGATAAAAAATTGTACACCAAACAATTCTCACTCTACATTGGTAATCTCATCAAACGTATCGATATTTCCGAGGTGGAATTTGCCAGGGAAAAAGACATGCCGGATGAATTCTTCCACGTCCTTGACACCTGGAGACGTGATCTTACAGCCCTGAAATCCATTATCGGCCCCATTGTCAGCCCCGATCAGATGATTGAATATGTTGCAGCAAACCAGCCGTAATAGACACGCCCTGGAATATTTACAAACCCAAGACTTCTTGGATAACCTGAAATAAAAATTTCCCAACCGCCCACCATTATGATTAAATAAACCACAAGCTACTCCTTTTTAAGGTAATCTTCTTACCGTTGCACAAGAGGCTGAACCCCATGGCAAAAAAAACAAGTCTGAAAAGCAAGGCTGTAATCGTCTTTGTAGTTACCGTTCTCCTTATTTTAGGGGCACTCATTGCAAGTCTTGGCAAATTACGCGACCAGGTGCTGCGTAACGAGGCCCAGGCTGTAGCAGATCAGGTCGTATCTTTTAGATCCTGGGTTGCAGGTACTGGTATGGTATGGGTCAACAAACTCCATCCGGACTTTAATGGCTATCTTGCCGTGAAGAACGTAAGTGAAACTGACCGTTTCTACGGCAAAAATCCGGCCCTTGCCACCCGTGAGCTATCCACCATCGCCAATAAGACCTCGACAAGGGCCTCCTTCACCGTAACCAGCGATAATGTCCGCCAATCGGCTAATGCCCCAGACCCCTTTGAGAAACAGGCATTAAAGGCGTTTCAGGCCAACAAGGGCCTGAAATTTATTGAACAGCATGAAGGCGAGTCATTCCGTTATGCCCGACCAATCTTCATCAAGAAAGGCTGTCTGAAATGTCATGGCAAGCCAGAGGATGCTCCTGCCGCCGTTATTGAAAAATATGGTAACGTAAAGGCCTTTAACTATAAGGTTGGTGATGTCAGGGGCATTATCTCTGTTACCCTGCCGACCATTAGTTTTATGGAAGCACTACCCACCCTGGCCAACCCTCTTTCTATCGGTGCCATATTTCTGGCCTTCCTGCTCAATTACCTGTTCACAACCAAACTGATTATTAACCGTCTGCAGAAACTGACCAAGGACACCAAGGCCATTGTCTCAGGCCAACTCAATACCCCTTTAAATTATACACCACCAAGCGATTCTAACGATGAAGTGGACCACACCTACCACTCTGTGGATCTCCTGAAACGGAGTATGCTCATGGTTATGAAGAAGATGAAACGAAAATAAACCCACAACCGGAGATTCTGCCTAACCTTTTTAACTCAAAGCAAAATGTCTAGAATTTGCCGAGGGGTTCATGTCTAAAGGTTGCCAGAATCCTTGAATCCTTGTGGCATCCATTAACTATGACAAACAGTCCTTCACAAAATGGTAGAGATGAACCTTTTCAGGGTATTGCCGTCAGCTCGTTCCTGCAAATGCTGGAACAGGAGGCGAGTAGTTGCACTGTTGTCGTGCAATCAGGCCAGAAAAAGGGAACCCTGTTTTTAAAGAATGGTGAACTGATTGATGCCGAATTTGAAACGACTTCAGGCCTTGATGCTGCCTATAAAATAGTATGCTGGGAAGAAACCTCAATTGCCATGCAGGACGCTATGCAACGACCAAGAGTCATTGATGCACCCCTTGGCAATATTCTCCTGAATGCCGCATGCCAACTGGATGAAACAGGCGAAGACATGACAACTCCAACTGTAACGTACACCATCAAAACGGCAGAAACAGACCTTAGCTACCAGCTTATGGTTCATGTCCTGGCAGAAATAGACGCCATTACCGCTTTTTTTCTCCTAAATAAGGCGGGTAAGGTTGCGGTACACTCAGCCGCGAATACTGCCATAGGTGAGCTTATTATTTACTGCATCGTCACCTGTAGTAATTTGAAAAAAAACATAGATGTAAAGGCCTTAAAACGGATACATTTACAAATGCAGGACGGCACTTCCCTCCTTATCCTTCCCTTAGCCGGGAAAATAATGGGGATGGTTTTACAGGCGGAAAGTTCAGCCGATGAAATCGTAAGCCAAATACAGGAAGCCTTAACGGCCAAATAATGGATTACCCTTTTTAACAGGAAGAGTTTTACACGAAATATGAATATCATTATAAAAGAAATCCTAGACCTGCCGGGAGTTGTTGGCACCTGCGTCATTGACACAGACCAAGCCATACAACTTGCCAACCTACCCGCCTCATTCACAACGACAATGGCAACCGAGGTTGCAGGGAATGCCAAACGAATGATACAGATGGCAGGGGTGAAAGGACTCACCCCCCAGACCATTGCCATCCATTACGACAAGTTTGCTATTCTGGCCCTGACCATGGAGAACAAAGCAATTCTCCTTATTCTATGTAAACCTGGGTGCAACACATCCCTTGTTACCACCACAGCCAAAATGCTTGGCCCAGAACTTGAAAAGGCACTGGGGCAGGAGGCAGGCAGGCAAGGTAAAGCTGCCGCTCCGGCAACCGCAGCCACCGGCCAAACACAGATTGATGCCAAGACCACCAAGGCCCTTGAATTTATAAAACAATCGTTATTTGAAACCATCGGCCCCATCGCTGAAATGATTTATGATGAGTGTCTTGGGCGCTGGACAGAAAAGAATCACGCCGACATCTCCCGCATATTTGAGCTTGTTGGCTGTATTTCCACTGAAATGGACGACCCGAATCTCTTTCAGGAGTTTAAAAGTAAAATAGCCTCCCTTCTATAGTCTGCGCCAACAACTCCTTCAGGCAAGCCAACCCATAAGCCTTGCCCCATCCATAAATAACAGCAGCGACAGACAACAAAGAACAAGCCCCAGGAAACGCATGAGTAGTAGATAATGCCTACCTGAGAAAAAGGAACGCGAACGCCCGGCGACAACGGCCATGCCCATCTTGATCGGCACCAACATCCCATAGAAACAGACCATAAAAATAGTCCCGGAAAACAAATCTGCCTGGATAAGGATAGGTCCGCCGACACTGATCCAGAAGATATACGGATTCGGGCTTAGAAAATTGGTCATGGCTCCCTTTAGCAAGGAGTTTGGCTTTCTCGCGCCCGCCGGCACCAGTACCGGCGGCAGTCTGAAGTTAACAAACCCGAGATAAAGCAAAAAACAACCACCGACAAGAGATATCCCCCCTAAAACCGAGTGAAACCCAGCCACCTGTGCCATTACAAAGAATGACAGGAGGACAATGGGAATATCTGTTAAAAAGGGGGCAAGGGAGACCTTTAGACCACTCGTCACCCCGTGTTCAAGACTTTCGGTTATCACCACCGTGGTGAGGGGGCCGGGAGCAAAGCCAGCAGAGACACCCAAACCAACGCCAAGGCTTACAAATTCATGCAACAAAAGCATCTATTTCTCGCACCAGTAAATACGAACATGGGCAGGCTTGCCCTTAGCGGTCGGGAAATCAAGGGGTGGATTTAAGCGGATCACCTTGTGAAATGTCTGTTGCAGGGTTTTAAAGTAATGACTTTCCTTGCCTGCCTGATGGTTATTAGCAAAGAGAGCCACCCCGTCTGCCGTGAGGATTGTCGCAACATCCCGCGCCAGCGCAGGCCACTCTCGCTCCAGCTGAAACCGTTTGCCCTTACCACCCATGGCAAATACCGGCGGGTCACACACCACAAGATCAAAGGGCTCAAACTCGGTGGGCTTATTCTCTTTTTTGCGTACCTGACGCGCCAGCCATTTCCGCACGTCTTCCTTGATAAACCTGGCAATTCCAAGATCAGCAAGGCCATTCTTCTCAAGATTACGCCGACCACGTTTTAGGCAACCTGCGGCCAAATCAACCGAGATCACCTCCCGCGCCCCATTGGCAATGGCATGGATTGAAAAAGAACAGGTAAAGGCAAAGAGATTGGCAATCCGCGCGTTTTTGGACATGACAGCAATCCGCCGCCGTGAGTCACGCTGATCGAGAAACAACCCCACATGCTGGTTGGTATTGAGCCCCACTTCAAAAAGTAAACCATGCTCAGTCACGTAAAATGGGTCAGGGGCAACATCACCAAAGACGGCCATATCGGCAAAGAGCTTACGTTTGTGAGGATCACGGCGATTGGTCTTGACCACCCCGCCCCGGCAATTGCACAGGTCACAGAGCAACTGCGGGATATCACCAAGCTTTCTGAGAATTTCCTGGGCCGACAAAGACTCATCATAGCCGGTAATGCACAGATAATCCCCATACTTATCAATGGAGACATCCATCTCACCCCGGTGGACAAGACGACAACAATCCGTCACCGACCCTAAAAATGGGTAGCGACTTCCAGCCAGAGCAAGAACTTTCATTGCCAGGGTAACCCCTGACAAAAGCGAGTTAAACCAGATAGGGCGCGGAGCAATCCACACTTCCTGCTCCGGCCACTGCACCATCTCGCAGTGCAAACAGAGACGGACAAAATCATCGCCGCCATGCTGCTTATCCCCCAGGATGGGGATACCTGAAAACGCGGCATGACGCCTGATCTGATGGGTTCGCCCCCGATGTATTTCTGCCCGATACAGGCTGTACCTTATGCCAGATTCTATTTTCGCAAAGAGTGTTTCACACTCCTTACCATCAAGAGGTTCCCTGCATTGCCACGATTCTTTCGAGGTGGGAGGGGCTATAAAATAATAGGTTTTTAGAGATTTATTTTCCTCGTGGACAACTTGCGCCTCATAACTAGCCTCAGAGGTAAGGGCAAAAACCAACACCCCGCTGGTTTCCTTATCAAGCCTTGAGCAGATATGCACCTGCATGCCATGATGGAGTTGCAGCCATTCGCCAAGACCAACATCTCCAGAATGGCTCCTGTGGGTTGATATGGAGGCGGGTTTGTTAACCACCAGCCATTTTTCATCCTGATATAGAAAATTCATTTTTTCATCTTAACCCAAATAGTCTCCAAACCTGTAAAAAACCCTGAAATATAAAGATTATTTTTTAGGAATAATTACCAGCACCAACAACCCTAACAAAGGATAAAAACAACCTAGGAAAAAGGGGTTGCGCTCCAGCACAGAACCGTTTAAAAAGCTGTCATTCGTTTCACTTGGCGGCTTCTTTTACAAGAATGCCGACCCCAAAGTCAAACAAATTCAAGACATGTGGATGTCTGATCCTCCCAGTCCGGTTTGTCCGGATTGTTTACTATATTGTGCATGGAGTCCTGCCCTCTGGCCATCCGGCTGGGTAGGACGTAAATGCCATTTTTTTTGATTCACCCTTCACAATTAAGGGTTCTTTGAAGTTGCTTTTTTTTCAGGCAAACCTATTGACGCCTCCATTACTTTGGTGTAAATAAGCACACTCTGAATCACTATTCCTTGGTAGCTCAGTTGGTAGAGCAGGTGGCTGTTAACCACCTTGTCGGCGGTTCGAGTCCGTCCCAGGGAGCCAAATTTCACCATCTTTATAAGATGTTTATATATTTAGCAGTTATGAAAGGCCGGGAGAGCAATCTTCCGGCCTTTCTGCGTTTTGGACTAAATAAAGAGAATATGCAGACTTAGTGGTAAACAGGGCAGAAAAGACCTTATTAACCGGCAACAGCAGCCTTCCGAGCCGCTATATTGTCCTGATAGCGATGGTACCATATTTCAAATTCAGGCCCTGGTATCGGCCTGGAAAAGAGATATCCTTGAAGAATATCACAACCTAAGCCACCTAATTTCTGGGCAATCACCTTGGTCTCCACCCCCTCGGCCACCACCTTCAACCCCAGATTATGGGCCAAATCAATAGTGGCCTTGACAATCACCGCGTCCTTCTGCTGATTAAGCATCTCCAGCACAAAGGACTTGTCAATCTTCACCTCACTCACCGGCATTTCTCCTAAGTAGGAGAGAGATGAATACCCTGTGCCAAAATCGTCAATGGAAATAGCTATCCCCATATCACGAAGACGAAAGAGGATTTTTAAGGCCAACTCAGGATCCTGCATCACCGAGGTTTCGGTGATCTCTAGCATCAGACTATCCTTGGGAAGATCTACCGCCGCCAGTAACCCAGTGAGCGTTTCTGGGAATTCAGGATCAAGGAGGGTCTGAACAGCCAAATTAACAGAGACCTTCAGATCCATCCCTCGACCATGCCAGGTCTTTAATCTTTGGCAGGTGGCTTGTAGCACCCAGTTTGTCAACGGGCCAATAAGCCCGGTGCGCTCAGCCATAGGGATGAACTGATCGGGCGGGATCAATCCCATACTCTCGTGTTTCCAGCGTACCAGCACCTCGGCCCCACAAACCTCCATCGTCTTACAGGATATTTTGGGCTGAAAATAGATCTGTAGATCATCATTGGCAATGGCCTGACTGAGCTCAGACATAATGGTGAGACGCTGGGAACTATGCTGATCTATATTACTGGAGTAAACAAGGTAATCACGGTGGGAATTTTTGGCAACATACATGGCAATATCAGCGCGCTGAATCAGGGTATCCACATCCCGACCATGCTCTGGAAAGATGGCAACTCCGATACTACTCTTTACATTAAGGGGCATGTCCTCCTTTAAAACAAAGGGTTGGGCAAACACCTTGCTTATCTTGTCCAGAATCACAGTCACATCTTTGCTATCTGTCAGGGCAGGTGTAAAAATAGCAAACTCATCCCCGCCCAACCGGGCAATGGTATCCGAGGGGCGCAGGGCATTGCTCAAACGCAGGGAAACTTGCTTTAGAAGAAGATCGCCCTGATAATGACCCAACGTGTCGTTGATGTCCTTAAAGTGGTCAAGATCTAGCATAAAGAGAGCCATCTGCTTATGCTCGCGCTGGGCCATGGCAATGGCCTGTTGAATTCGATCAAGCAGCAGGGAGCGGTTAGGTAGGCCTGTGAGGGGATCATGGGTGGAATCGTGCATAACCTTACGTTCCAGTTCCGCTGATTGCTGACGCAACTCTTCGGTCTGCTCGGTAATCATGGCACTGGCCTCATAGGCAATTACCGAACTGACATACTGTCCCCAGAAGGCAAAGATAAAGGGTAGCCCATCGAGCACCCAGAGAACGGCGTTCTCCTGCTGAGCCCGATAAATACTATCAAGACTGATCTTGCCATAACTCAAATAGGCATGGCCCAAGGTGGCCACCACAATTGCCACCACCGCGATCGCAACCCCGTAAACGGCATGGCGAGTCGCCTTAGTCCGCATCAGCTTGACATTATTGGCAAATGTTTGGCTATTTATTATGGCTAGGGGAGGCTTAATATTTGACATTAATTGTTTGATGTTTCTCCTCAGTTAATCTATGGGATAGGAATTGATTCTACAATTCTACCCCTCCCCCTGTCAAGAACGAACAATTTTAACAAACGGCCAAATAAGACCTCATATGGATAAGTGTTCAAACCAGCCCCAAAACCACCCTACACCAAGCAGAACAATACCATATTTTGTGTTGACCGTAGCCAGAAACTACCATATAGTGTACCCAAGCCTCAACAGAACAGGGAAAGTCAGTGAAATTCTGACACTGTCCCGCAACGGTAAATGATGCCCTCAGTAGGCACCACAAGTCCGAGCACCTGTTTAACACTCATAAATGCTTGTACACCCTTCGCGGAAAGGAGAAGCCATGCCAGACAATACTGCCCGTACCCTTATTCAATCCACCTCACCACTCTTTACAAAAATAAGTAAACGCAACGGCGTTATTGTGCCATTTAAGGCCGATAAAATCACCGCAGCCCTCGTTAAAGCCGCCAAAGTAACCGGAGAATTTGGTATTCCTGAGGCCCGGCGCCTGACTATCCGTATTTTAGGGTTAGCACAAACGGTTTGCACAGCCTCCACCCCCACCGTTGAGGAAATTCAGGATCTTGTGGAAGAAACCCTGCTCTCCTCCCCCTATAAGCAAACTGCCAAGGCCTATATCATTTACCGGGAACAGCACCGAAACATCCGTAAAATGGTGGCAAAGGCCGATGTTAAACTTATAGACAACTATCTGGAGCGCCTCGACTGGCAGGTGGAGGAAAATTCCAATATGGGATATTCCCTCCAAGGGTTAAACAACTATATCGCCAGTGAAGTGAGCAAGATCTATTGGCTAAACTCCATCTATCCTGCAGAAATACGTACGGCCCACGAAAATGGCGACCTGCACATCCATGACCTTGGTCAACTCTCCGTTTATTGTGTGGGCTGGGACCTGCAGGATCTCCTACGTCAGGGCTTTTGTGGTGTTCAGGGCAAAGCGGTGTCAAAACCGGCCAAACATTTCCGCTCCGCTCTTGGCCAAATCGTCAACTTCTTTTACACCCTGCAGGGTGAGGCCGCTGGCGCCCAGGCCTTTGCCAACTTCGACACATTGCTGGCACCATTTATCCGCACCGACAACCTGGCTTACAAAGAAACCAAACAGGCCATTCAGGAGTTTATCTTCAACCTCAATGTTCCCACCAGGGTCGGTTTTCAAACACCATTCACCAACCTGACCATGGATCTTCAGCCACCAAAGAATATGGCAGAGCAACCCGTTATTATCGGCGGAAAACTTCAGGAAACAGTCTACGGCGACTTCCAGAAAGAAATGACCATGATAAATCAGGCCTTTCTTGAGGTGATGGCAGAGGGCGATGCCGATTCCCGCGTCTTCACCTTTCCCATTCCCACCTATAATATCACCGAAGATTTTAACTGGGAGAATGAGGAGCTTGATACCCTGTGGCAGGTTACAGCAAAATACGGCATCCCCTATTTTGCCAACTTTGTCGGAGCCGACCTCTCCCCCGATGATGCCCGCTCCATGTGTTGCCGGTTGCGCCTTGATACCCGTGAGCTTGAAAAACGGGGAGGTGGCCTATTTGGTGCCAACCCTTTAACAGGCTCCATCGGGGTTGTAACCATCAACCTTGCCGCCCTTGGTTACCAGGCCGAAAATGAAAAAGCCTTCATGGATAGTCTCCTGCAACTGATGGAGACTGCCAAGAACAGTCTTGAAATCAAGCGCAAGGTGCTTGAGGGATTCACCGCAAAGGGACTCTACCCTTACACCCTTTTTTACCTGCGCAGCGTACATGAACGATTTAATAGCTACTGGACCAATCATTTTTCCACCATCGGTATTATCGGCGGCAATGAGGCGTGTCTAAATCTTCTCGGCACCGATATCGGCAGCCAGGCAGGACAAGCCTTTGGTCTGCGCATTCTGGATACCATGCGAAAGAAGCTCCAGGAATTCCAGGTCAATACCGGCAACCACTACAACCTTGAAGCCACCCCCGCCGAGGGCACTGGCTTTCGATTGGCAAAACTTGACCAAAAACGATTTCCAGAACTAAAGCACACCCTGCACACCGGAGATAAAACACCAATCTACGCCAATTCAACCCAGCTTCCAGTGAACTACTCAAACGATGTGTTTGAAGTGCTTGATCTGCAAGACAAACTTCAATCCCGTTACACCGGCGGAACCGTACTCCACACCTTCCTCGGCGAAGCAGCACCCGATCCGCAAGCTGTAAAGAATTTTGTCCGCACCGTATGCGAAAATTACCACCTACCCTACTTTACCCTGACTCCCTCCTTCTCTATTTGTCGGAGCCATGGTTATCTTGCAGGCGAAGTAGCAACCTGTCCCACCTGTAACACTGAAACCGAGGTGTACTCCAGGGTGGTGGGTTATATGCGCCCGGTGAAGCAGTGGAATGAGAGCAAACGCCAAGAATTCACGGCCAGAAGCCACTTCACTGTGGTGTAAATCATATGCAGATTGGTGGGCTTGTAAAATTTAGCCTCAGTGATTATACCGGTTACCCTTGCGCTGTAATCTTTTGCCAAGGGTGTAATTTCCGCTGTCCATTCTGTCATAACGGTGACCTCCTGGACTGCAAAGCTACCACAACAATCCCGGAGGAGGAGGTTATGGCCTTCCTTGACAAAAGAAAAAACATACTGCCAGCAGTGGTAATCTCAGGTGGCGAGCCGACTCTGGAACCTGACCTACCTGGCTTTATTTCAAAAATAAAATCAATAGGTTACAAGGTAAAGATAGACACAAATGGCAGCAACCCTGCAATTCTTGCAACCCTTCTTGACCAGCAACTTCTTGATTTTATTGCCATGGACATTAAAGCGCCAAAGGACAAGTACAACAAACTATGCGGAATCAAAACAAATATCACCGACATCATAAAATCTATCCAAATCACAACCAAGAGCAATCTGCCCCACCTCTTCCGCACCACCTGGGTCAAAAGCCTGCTTTCTGAAAAGGATATAAAGACAATTATAAGCTGGTTACCAGACGGCGCGAATCATATCACCCAAAAATTCAGGCCTGAAACAGCCCTTACTCCGGGTTTATAAAGAGAACAAGCTTCCCCTTCACTGCAACCTGAACCGTATCGGCACCTTTACCCACATCTGAGTGGGCACTCCAGCAACGGTGCCGACATCAAATCGCCATTTATGCACACCCTTCATGGCGGCCCTGTCCAGCACTCCGTGGCCACTGGAACGTGACAGGCGTAAATCATCTACCTCTCCACTAGTATTGACCAGAACCTCGATTAGCACCATCCCCTGCAAACCACGCCGACGAGCAATGCGCGGATACTTGGGGGGGGGATTGACCTGGTAGAGGGGGGCAGCTTGCTCGATCAAACCAGCTGTTTGCAGTGAACTGGCCTCGGGAGGCTCTTCTGGTTTGCCTGTACCCTTCGAGTCCAGTGTGTTTATCTGCTCGGTCTGAACCTGTGGAGATGGGGGAGGCTCTGTTATAATGCTATTTGGGGGCTTCTCAACAGGCATTGCCGCCGGCTTTGGTTTAACTTGTTTTTTGGCCTTGGGTTTGGGTTTGGCCTTGGGTTTGGGTTTGGGTTTGGGTTTGGGTTTGGGTTTGGGTTTGGGAATCACCGATTGCTTTTTTTGCTCTGGAGGTTTTGGCTTCTCCTGTTTGACCAGCACCTTCTTCTCCCCCAAGGACACAGCAACGCGCTGGACACCCTTTGGTTGCGGCGAACGGGTAACTGGCTCTGGCCAAGGAAGAACAAAGACCAGCCCGTGTACCACCAGACCAAGAAGCATGGCAACAAACCAGCGGGAGCTACTCATGCTCGGCCTGCAGGGAAATTTTAGACAGCCCCGCCTGCTTGATGCGATCCATCACACTGAACAACTCCTGGTACGACACCGTTTCATCGGCAAAAATCTGCACCTCTGCCTTCTGTTTTTTGCCTTCGGGATAGGACTGCAGCAAAGCCTGCAATCCATCAAGATCAACCGATTTTTTATCCACAAAAAGACGCACACCATCACCCGTATCCTGAATAGAGACGCTGATTGCCTCCTGCCGTTCTAAGGGCGCACTGGTCGATTCGGGTAGATCAACGATTTGGCCGTGATGCACCGCCATGGACAGCATGGCAAAGATAAAAAATACCAGAAGTAGGAAAACGACATCAATAAGGGGCAGCATCTCCACCCGGGCGGCAGGAATTTCGGAATGACGGAGTCTCATGGTCACTTCCCGCCTGATAATTTCTCATACACCACCTCAAGACTTGTGGCGTATTTTTCCATCACGTGGATGGCTCGACTGATTTTGGAGCGAAAATAATTATAGGGAAAGACCGTGGCGATAGAGATCGTAAGCCCCGTGGCGGTGGTGATAAGCGCCTGAGCGATCCCACCGGTGACAAGCTTTGGATCCGCAAGCCCCCCGGCACCAAGCATCTTAAACGACGAGATAATGCCAATCACCGTGCCTAAAATACCCATAAGGGGCGTCACGGTAATCATGGTATCAAGCACTGTCATGCACTTACCCATCCGGCGGGAAACCTGCTGAGCCTCCGCCTCCATGGCCTTGCCCATATCAAAATCACGGTGAAGAATCCCGACATTCAGCATCCGAATTACATGATCCTGGCAACCCTTGGTTTTGTCCTTAATAACGTGCCACTGGCCTGTTTCAGCAAGTTGCAACATATCATCAAGTAATTTCCTGTTGCGATTTCTGGAAATGCTAAGCCAGAACAAAAAACGTTCACAAATCACCGTCACCACAATCAACGAACAGGCCAGCAGAGGCCACATCACCGGCCCGCCATTCTGCATCAATTCATAAAAATTCATATCTCTCATTTCCTTGTAATGATGGATGAAGCAACCGGGCAACCCGTTTCAATGTCTGGGCAAAGGTTGTGGGTGAGGGGCTGCATATCAAATCAGGGTTAATACTATGAATGCGACCATCCCGTACCGCAGAAAGAACCGACACAGACTGCCATTTCCGCTTTTCTGCCGCCGCAATGCCAGACTCACTGCCCATAATGCCAATAATGATGACATTCGGGTTTCTAGCAATGACTTTCTCGAGGCTCGTGGTTCCAGTCCGTTGATCTTCAATAATATTGATTCCACCGCCAAGGACAATGAAATCATGGGTGAAGGAGTTTGCCACTGCCCCGAAGAGAGGTGATGCCCCCACCTGGATAAAGACCCTTGGTTTGGGGAGTCCGGCAACATCACGCTCAACCCCTGCAACCTGTGCTTTGGCTCTGGCGACAATACTCTCTGCCCGGTCGGCAAGACCCAGCAACTCACCCAAACGGATAAACTCTGCACAAATCTCCAAAAATGAGGCCGTCCGCTTAAAGCGCACCACCCTTATCCCCACCGCTTCAAGCTGCCTAACCTGGTCGCTACGGGTTAATGCCGTGGCCAATACCAGATCAGGATGGAGACTGATAATCTTCTCCACCGAAACCTGAAGCACCGAACCAATTTTCTCTTTCGACTTTGCCGCGGAAGGTCGAACGCAATAACTGGTATTACCAACCAGCCAGTCCCCCGCCCCAAGGGCGTAGACATTCTCGGTATTTATGGGGCCAAGGGAGATAATACGCTGAGCCAATGCCGGAGTACAGCACGCCATGAGCCAGAGCAGAATCAAAGATATATGCAGAAATCTAGACAAAGAAATAACCATTTACTTGAAATATAAAGACACAGAGAACTCACCGTTAACTAGTGCCTGATCGCCCCTTGCTACGAGCCCTTTGTATTACCCCGAAACTGCCAAAAATCAAAGCGATAAGACCAATTCCTGCAAGAATTTTCTCCCCCTTTACTAACCACCCGTTTTCTACCTTTCCACCCTGCTGGGCAAGCAACGATGCATCAACCGACACCTTGAGTTCAAAACGATGCCCCATCCGGTCATAGACCAGCACATCCCAATCCCCAGACTTGTCCGGCATAAAGGCAAAACAGCCGTTTCGATCTGTTTTGCCGGATACAAAGCGCTCACTTTCACCCGGCGCAAAAACAGAGACAAAAAGCCCTACAGCAGGGGCATCATCCGCAAAAGAGGCCGACACCACGACCCCGCCTGTGTCAGCCGTGGCATGAATCGCGTGGGCCGACACCGGCATTACCCTCAATAGAGCCAGAAGGGGCAAGGTCAGAACGATAAAAACAAGGCGTATCATTTGATCTCGAAGGTCAATGAGGCTGAAAAATCAACCTTGTGGTTGGTCACAATCATCCAGATACCAGCACGATCAATTTTAACCTGGGCAATACCGTCACTATTGCTTCTCGCCAATACGGGGAATGGCTCATCTTCTGATGAATACCCGACATAGGTACCATACACATAAGTCTCAAGCGGCTTGCCCTCAAACAAGACCTTCACCGGAATGGTCTCTCCGACCTTGACTTCGGTTGGATTTTTGAGGGGAACAATCTCAATGCGATGCCCTACAGGTGTTGATACAGACTGTGACCCCTTGCCAACTACAAGAATGGATTTGGCATATTTTTCGGATGGAACACTGATCTTGGTGCCCTTACGTTTTTTGGCGGCAGCAATCATGTAGGTTCCTTCCTGCTCACAAACCACATCGCCAACCCTTGCTCCAGCAGGCCTGCCATAGCTTGTGCCTTTCAGCTCTTCCCAGGTCTTGTCTATTTCTGCTTTTTTTCCTTGGGGAGAAATATAGTAAAACTCACTGAGCTGATCCTCTTTGACCAGAATCCCGTAATGGGGATAGTTATGACCAAAAACAACCTTGGCTAAGGTCTGTCCTGGCTGGCTTAAAAAATGGCTCTCCATATTAAGCCACAGATCATGGGCAGAGGCCGCCCCCGGCAACAACATCGTCCAAACAACAATATACAACAAACTCTTCTTCATCATATCACTCCTTTTCATAGTAAAAAATTACAGGCTCAAATCCATCCGCACCATAAAGGTCCGTCCGGTGCGATAATTACCATCATCTCCCTTGTCCGAGTCAAAAATATTGTCCGCCTCAAAGGCGAACTTCACCGTTTCATTAAACTGCTTGTAAATTTTGGCATCCACCACGGTAAACCCGTCAATTTGCGTGCTATTATCACTACTTGTGTACTGCTTTGACGCATAGGCAATCATGCCACTTACGCCAACCCCATAATCCGCAAACTCATAGGCAGGGGAAATGGCAAACTGGTGCTCTGGCACATAGGTTAGTTTTTTGCCGTTTTCCTTGTTTTCGGAATCGGTAAAGGAGTACGAAACAAGCAGGGAGAGTTCATCCGTAGGCCAGAGCCTTGACAGGATTTCAACACCCTGAATCGTCGCCTCATCAACATTTCGATACTCCATCAAAGGTTTGCCGTTATAGGTGTCACCACTGTCTTCACGGACAACTAGGTCATCAATGTCATTGCGAAAATAGGTGGCTGAGACCATTGCCTTACTACTAAATAACCACTGCTCCATCCCTGCCGAATAGCCCATGGATGTTTCTGGATCGAGATCAGGATTGGACAGGGCATAAAAGGAGCCGTGATTATATGGTGCATCATAATAGAGTTGTCGTATGGTTGGTGACTTGAAAGCCCTACCCACCGAGCCCCTGAGTGTTGTTGCATCAGAAAGCTTATACATACTACTAAGTTTAGGGTTAACCTCTTCCCCGAAGGTGGAATGGTCATCATACCTAACACCCGGAACCACACTCAACCGATCTGCAAAAAACAGCATCTCATCTTGAAGATAGACACTGTAAATATCAATATCCTCATCAACGACAACCGTGCTGCCATCCGGATTATCGATGGTGTAATCAATGGCCTGCTGTTGAAACTCTGCGCCCATGGTCAGGGTATGAACGTTTCCAGCATACCAGGTGTACTGGCCATCCACCTGATGGTAGGCAATATCACCATATTTATGGCCATAGGTGTCATCAACGAAACCATGGTCGAAATCCCAGTTGTAGGTATAGCCCTTGATAGCAAAGAGATGATTCTCACCAAGCTGCCAATCAAGGCCGGTTGACAAGCGGTAACTATCCTCCTTACGATTATCAATCTTGTCGTAACTACTCAGCTCAGCCTTTACCGAAAGGGTTGTGCTATCTGTTAGATCAACATCTGTTTTTGCCATGAATGAATGGCGTTCGGAATCAATCCGACTACTTCCTGTATCCTCAGCCTTCTCCTGACTATACTGCATCAGATAACCAACCTTTTCCAAAGGGCGGTCGCCAAAATAGGCGTAGGCCTGTGACTGGTTACGATTTTTCGTTTCCGGTTCCTGTGTTACCCCGTTTCTGGTGCGTTCTTTCACCGTGTACCACCCATAGGCTGAGCCCGCCCCGGCGATCTGCTTTTCGGGAGTTTTTTTAGTGATGATATTGATGACCCCGGCCATGGCATCACTGCCATACAGGGCAGATCCCGGCCCCTTCACGACCTCAATCCGGTTAATCATCTCCACCGGAATCTGGTTCAGACCAGTACCATACTCCCCCATACCTCCACTCTGACCCGAGCCCATAACCCGCTCACCATCGATGAGTATCAAGGCATAACCACCATCGAAACTCAAGCCCCGCATGGTGGCACGCCAGGTATAGCTTCCAAAGGTATCATCATGGGCAGCGGTTGATATACCCGGAATGTTTTTAAGAATATCCATTACATTCTGGGCATTTGTTCTGGAAATATCCTCCCGGGTGATCACCACCGTCTCCACCGGCACATCTTTTAAGGTGTGGGGAGTTTTTGTCGCCGTCACCACCACTTCCTCAAGCATTGCCGGAACCTGCGTCACAACCTCTCCCGCCTGCACTCTACTTGCTGGCAGGGTTACTGCCAGCGCCAAAAA
>JAJRUT010000113.1 GCA_024277655.1 Deltaproteobacteria bacterium
GACTTTTACTTTGTCTTCCGTCGTCGTGGTTTCGACTGCAAAGATATGTTTCTTGCTACTGGCAGACCAATAATTCTTGGTTAGCCATTTATGTGGCTTCTTCTTGTGTCGTTTCCTCAGCATTCTCCATAGTTGTCTGAACACATACGTGTCAACGCGACTAAAGGCTTCCGATGCTACTACATGGCGGTGGTAGTTTGCCCAACCTCGAAGTGTTTGATTTAACTTCTTGATCAGGATCACCATCGGTGCTCCGACATATTTCCGTGTTAACGCTCCCACTATGGGTTTGATTTTACCAAGCAATCGTTTAGACTTGCCAGTAATGATAAAATCATCAGCGTAGCGGATAAAATTGACACGATTACGACGGGGAATTGCACGGCGGATGACATCCTCCATTCCATCAAGTGTCATATTGGCTAGTGTCATGTCAAGCTTGTTTTGACGCATAGAATATAGTATGATTCTTCATAAATTACCTGGGAGGGAAATATGAAGAAATATACGGTGACCTTAACAAAAGACGAACGAAATTTTTTGAAAAAAATTGCTTCCAAAGGCAAGCATAAATCGCAGAAGGTCATTAATGCCTTGATATTACTGGGATGCGATGAAGGAGAACACCAAAAAAAGAAGTCAATAAATGAAGAGATTTCTCGTGTGCTAAAAATAGGCATGAGGAAAATTGATCGCGTGAAAAAACGATTTGTTGAATGCGGGCTGGATATAACCCTAAACGGGAAGAAGGGTAGCCGCATATATGCCAAAAAAGCTGATGGTGATTTTGAGGCCCACCTTATCGCACTGAGTTGTAGTGATCCTCCAGAGGGTTTTGCCAAATGGTCGTTGCGATTGTTAGCTGATAAAGTTGTGGAGCTTGGATACGTTGACAAGGTCTCGCATGAGACGATTCGTCAAGTCTTAAAAAAACGAACTTAAACCTTGGCGCACCAAGGGCTGGGTGATTCCTCCTGAGCAAAACGGGAATTTTGTGGCCTGCATGGAAAAGGTTTTGGAGGATTACAAGCGTCCTTATAATCCAAAGTTCCCCGTCGTCTGCATGGATGAATCTCCGAAGCAACTTATAGGGGAGACTAGAACTCCAATTGCTGCAAAGCCAGGGATGGCCGCCAAATATGATTATGAATACAAGCGTCACGGTATGTGCAATATTTTATGGCCAATGAGCTGTTGGTAGGAAAGCGACTTGTCAAAATAACAGAGAGGAAAACAAAAATAGATTGGCCAAGTTTTATTGAAGACATAGCCACACTTTACAGTGATGCTGAAAAAATAACATTAGTGATGGACAATCTTAATACCCATACCCCTGGGGCGCTTTACGAAGCTTTCCGGCCAGTCCAGGCAAAGCAACTCTGGGACAGATTTGCTTTTGTATTTACTCCAAAACATGGGAGTTGGTTGAATATGGCAGAGATAGAATTGAATGTACTCACAGGTCAGTGCCTGAACAGAAGGATTGACAACATAGAAGATGTCAGGAGAGAAGCCACGGCCTGGCAGAACTATCGAAACAGTAAAAAATCGATTGTGAATTGGCAGTTTACCGCAGGTGATGCCAGAAAAAAACTAGCACGCCTATATCAGTCAATTGACACTTGACATGACACTAGGTGGACATTGTGGCACTTTCCTGATTTTATGGGTTGAAACAAAAGTGTGGCATGGAATCTGCTTTGTTAATCTCTGAGTGGAGAGGTTTAGACATCATAAAAGGAGATGCGATGAAGAAAAAAAACAGGCCATGTGATCCCGCTGCTACGGATAGGAAGCTTGATGATATTCAAGATCTTAAGGGCAGATATCAGTTTCTGTATTCTCTGATCAATGAGGTTGCGGATCCCATCGTTGTGGTTGGCACTGATTTCAGGGTCAAATTTGCCAATAGGGCGGCCCGCGCCTTCTCGTCCCAGTTTATTTGGCAGGGGGATGAGGAGCCTTTCTGTCATAATCTAATCTATAACTCTGAGTGCCAGTGTTCTGATTTGGGTCGTCCCTGCCCCCTTATTGAGGTGGTGGATACCAATAAATCTGTGGTGGTTGAACATGACCTTGATTTGCCAGATGGCGGTAAATGTTCCTATGAGATACATGCCTCACCGCTCCTGGATGAGAATGGTTGTTTCCTTGGTATCGTTGAATCGTTGCGTGATATCAGCGAGAGAAAGGCCTATGCCCATATCCTGGAGGATGGTCACGATGAGCTTGAGCGCATGGTTGAGAACCGTACCCGTGACCTGCTAAAATCCAATGAGGTTCTGAAGAAGGAAATTGTCAATCGTCATAGGGTGGAAAAAATTCTGCGCTCTGAACGGGACAAATTTCAGATCATGCTTGAGGCCCTGGGGCAAGGCGTGCATATCGTCAACAAGGATTATATTATTGAGTATCAGAACGAGGTGTTGCGCAAGCTGTTTGGTAAGCGGGAGGGTGAGATCTGTTACAAGGTATTTAAGAAACGTTCTGAGCCATGTGAGGTATGCCGGATGCATACAGCCATTGATTCTGGCATGGTACAGCAGAGTGAAGAGCAGTTGCGTGATGGCCAGACCTATCTGCAAAGTTATGCGCCGTTTACGGATATTGATGGAGAGAAGAAATGCCTTATTCTGCTGTCTGATATCACCGAGCAGAAGGCGTATCAGGCTGAAACCATGCGTACCGGGCAACTGGCCTCAATCGGGGAGCTTGCCGCCGGTGTGGCCCATGAAATTAATAATCCGATTAATGGCATTATCAATTTTTCCCAGCTATTGTTGGATGATTCCACCAATCCGGCGGACTCTGATCTTCTTAAGCGAATTATTGGTGAGGGGGAGAGGGTGGCAAACATTGTCTCAAATCTGCTGTCCTTCGCCCGGCAGGGTGATGGAGGAGAGGGGGGGATTGGTGAGGTAGATGTCCGGGATGTGATGAATGATTCCATTGCCCTCCTGTCTCACCAGTACAAGAAGGATGGGATTCTTTTTTCTGTTTCAGGTCCCCATCTTCTGGCCTCGGTGTGGCTTGATCCGCGGCAGTTGCAACAGGTCTTTGTTAATCTGCTGTCAAATAGTTGTTATGCCCTGAATAAGAAATACCCCGACCATCACCTGGACAAGAGATTGAATGTGGAGTTTGCCGAGGTGGATGTAAATAACCAACCTTACGTGCGTATCAGCGTTATGGATCACGGTTGTGGTATTCCTGAGGAGATTCTCGTGTCCGTACTTAATCCGTTTTTTTCCACCAAGGAACCTGGGGAGGGTACGGGGCTTGGTTTGTCTATCTCTGATGGGATTATCAAGGGGTTTAAGGGGGGGTTGCATATAGAAAGTGAGCTTGGCCGTTTTACGACCGTTATGATTGATCTCCCACGCTTTGACAGGGTGGAAGGAGGTGGTAAATGATTGATTTAAAAAAAGAAAATTCACGTATTTTGGTGGTAGATGATGAGGAAAGTCTGCGTCTTACCTTTCAGATGTTCCTGGCTAGGGAGGGGTATGGCCCTGTTGATACGGCCTCGACCTATGCTGAGGCCATAGGCCTTGTTGAGAGTCATGAGTATGATCTCATTGTCAGTGATATTGTTATGGATGGTGCCTCGGGGATTGATCTGCTGCGCAGCGTCAAGGCGCAGGGGGTTGATTGCCCAGTGGTGATGGTGACGGGCTACCCCAATATCAACACGGCCGCCGAGGCAGTGCGCCTTGGGGCCTTTGATTATCTGGCAAAGCCTGTGAAAAAAGAGGATTTGTTGCGCACGGCCCGTATGGCACTTCAGCAATATTGTCTGCGCAACGCCAACAAGGAGCTTTCCCGGGAAAAGGAGAAGTATAGAAAATATCTGGATGCGGTATTTGCCAGTGTTCGGGATCTTATTATAACCGTTGACCCTGATTGTCAGCTCATGCAGCTTAATTCTACGGCATTACAATGGTTTCCTGAGCATGACAATGGCGATATCATTGGTAAACCCTTGGCTGAGATTGGCCAAATTGCCAAATTGTTTCTCGGTGATGTAAAGACTGTTCTGGCAACAGGGGAGGAGGTCGCCGAGCACCGGATTGAGCATACCCGTGAGGATGGTCAGGCAGGGATTTTCAGGGTCAGTGCTGTGCCATTAAAGGATGACCTAGACGCCTTTCTCGGCGTGGTTCTTGTGGCGCGGGATGTCTCCCGTCTTGAGGCACTTACCAAGAAGGGTAACAAGGTGCGGTTGCACCGGATCTGTGGTGCCAGCCAGGTTATGCAGACGGTGTATAATCTTATCGAGAATGTCGGCAAGGTTGATACCACGGTGCTTATTACCGGGGAGTCAGGTACCGGTAAGGAGCTTGTGGCTGAGGCCCTGCATGCCGAATCCCCGCGCCGGGATATGCCACTGGTTAAGGTGGACTGTACAGCCATTTCTGAGACGCTTCTTGAGAGTGAGTTGTTTGGCCATAAAAAAGGCTCCTTTACCGGGGCCGATCGGGATCGGGCAGGTTATATCCTAAATGCCGATGGCGGGACATTATTTCTTGATGAAATTGGTGATATTTCCCCCATGATGCAGTTGCGCCTGCTCCGTTTTTTACAGGAGCGAACCTTCTATCCTGTGGGCAGTGATCTGGCCATCAGTGTGGATATCCGGGTGGTTGCGGCAACCAATGCCGACCTGCGTCAGAAGGTGCAGGATGGTGAGTTTCGCGAGGATCTCTATTATCGCCTGAAGGTGCTTGATATTATTCTGCCTCCCCTGCGGATGCGGGATCATGATCTGGATATTCTTGTTGAGCTGTTTATAAAACGTTTCAGCTCCCGCTTGAACAAACCGGTAAGGAGTGTCTCTGACCAGGCTCTGGCGGTGATGCGTCAGCATAGTTGGCCTGGGAATATTCGTGAACTTGAGCATGTGATGGAACGGGCCTGTGTCTTATGCGAAAATAATACAATCACCGTGGAACAGCTTCCCCTTGAGCTTCAGGAACCTGACGGGGTACAGGTTCAGCAGTATGGGCAGCAGCCAGGTAATGTCTTGGATGAGTTGGAAAGTGAGGAGGTGCGTATCGTGAACACCCTGCAACGTACCTACGGCAATAAGGCGCAGGCAGCCCGTATCCTAGGGATTGACCGTTCCACCTTGTACCGCAAGATTAAACTGTACGGCATTGACGTTGATGCGGTGCTTGAGTGAATCTGAGTAGGGCGTGAGATGTCCAAGGTTCAGGACTCAGTGCAGGAGTTTGCCTTGATCCTCAAATCAATTAAACAAGGAGAATCCGGATGAGATATCCTGTCCGCAACGGTTGCATAGCCATTGGTGTTCTGCTGATTTCTTTTGGTCTTTACACCTCCTATAATGCCGAGAATCGTCTGTTCGAGCTTGGTTATTCGACCTTTCTAAGTCAGCTTAATAGCGGTGAAATTAAGTCTGTGACCCTTACAGGTAACAAAATTGTCGCCCTGGATAAATATAATCAGGAGTTTCAAACCTACTCCCCGGATGTCACGGCCCTTGTCCCGGTTTTTATAGATAAAAAAGTGGTAATGACTGTTCGCCCTGCGCCATCATCGTCCTCGGGGCCAGGTTTGAGCCTTGTGCTGTTTGCTGGAATTATGGGCTATATGATCTATGCCCGGAGTCAAAGTAAGGGGGGAGGGGATAAGATGAAGGGCAAGAACTTCATGATCCCAACGGATATGAGCGGCAAGGTGATGTTTTCTGATGTTGCCGGGATTGATGAGGCCAAGGATGATCTGGTGGAGACGGTACAGTTTCTACAAGACTCATCCGGGTTTACCAGGCTTCGCGGCAAGATTCCCACCGGGGTTCTGCTTCAGGGGCCTCCGGGGACAGGTAAGACAATGCTTGCCAAGGCCATTGCCGGGGAGGCCGGGGTGCCGTTCTTTTCCCTCAGTGGTTCTGATTTTGTGGAGATGTATGTGGGGGTTGGGGCATCGCGGGTGCGGGCCTTGTTTGAAGAGGCAAAGAAGCAGGCACCGTGCATTATTTTTATTGATGAAATAGATGCTGTGGGGCGTTCCCGGAGTGGGAGCGGCGGAGGTGCGGGTGGAGGGGATGAACGGGAGCAGACCTTAAATGCCCTTCTTGTTGAGATGGATGGCTTTGAGAGTGACGCCACGGTGATTATCGTTGCCGCTACAAATAGGCCGGATGTTCTCGATAAGGCCTTACTGCGTCCCGGTCGTTTTGATCGGCAGATCACCATCTTGCCCCCTGATGTCAAGGGGCGCGAGATGATTCTTGAGGTGTATGGTAAGCATATCACCCTGGCCCCCGGTGTGTCTTTGCAGGCTGTAGCTGTTTCCACGCCGGGCTTCACTGGGGCTGAGCTTGCCAATCTTATGAATGAGGCGGCCCTGCTTGCGGCCCACAATAACAAGGATTATGTGGAGCTTGCCGATATTGAAGAGTCCAAGGACAAGATTCTTATGGGGGCGGAGCGTAAGGGCATGGTTATTAATGAAGAGGAGAAGAAAACCACCGCCTACCATGAGGCGGGGCATGCCATTACCGCCATGCTTCTGCCTGAGGCCGACCCAGTTCACAAGATTACCATCATCCCCCGTGGGCGCGCCATGGGGGTGACCCAGCAGATTCCTCTTGATGATAAACACTCGTATAGCCGAGAGTATTTACTGGATCGGATCAAGATTCTTCTTGCCGGTCGGACTGCGGAGGAGATTGTCTTTAATCGTTTTACCACAGGTGCCAGTAATGACCTCCAGGTTGCCACAAGTATTGCCACCCGCATGGTGTGTGAGTGGGGGATGAGTCAGGCCTTGGGGCCACGGGCATACGTTGCCGTTGATATGGGTTTTCTGGATGGTCAGTCGCAGAGGCTTGCCCAGAGCGATGATACAGGCCGCCTGATTGATGTGGAGATCAACAAGATCATCGAGGATTGTTTGCAGGAGGCCATGATTATTCTTCAGGGTAAAGAGGCGGCACTTCATAGTCTGGCTCAGCATCTACTTGAGCGAGAGACGATGAACGGTGATGAGGTGAGTAAGGTTCTTGCCGAGGTGGTGTAGGTTCTTCTGAGGCCGCTTTGTTCGGGAGGTTTTAGTCTTGTCATTGCGTATGTGGAATGGTGTGGTTCCCCCGTTAGACAATTGCGGAGTCTTAAGCCGGGCCAGAGGCCCCTGATGCATAAAAAGTAACTGGACACCACTGCTTTAGCGCATGTGGTGCAATCCCTAATGTGTTGCATTCATGTTTTGCTCCCGGTGCTATTCTTCCCGTACTGATAAGACACGAGAAAGCATGCTCTTTGTCCGTAACTGTTTGAAATATCAATATTCTTTCGTTTTTCTAGCGATTGCTCCCTGTTCTTTCAGTGGTGCCCGGATAGAAATGTCCATGTTGAATCCGGATTCTTATGCCCCTTCACTGCGCTTCCCACTCCACATTCCTTGATTTCCAAACATTTTGTCTGCCATTTTTTTCACAAGTAAACGTGGCAACTGCCACACTGTTGCCACGCATATGTAGCAACACATGTGTGGCATGCGACACTTTTGCGACACTTTCCCCTGTCAGGATTATTTGGTGATTTGGGCATTTACGCAATAATTGTTTTTTTATGTGGCAAGTAACTGCCTGAGAGGGTGCTCAGTAAGACATATTTGCGGTGAAAATGAGCATGTATTCATTTTATGGCATCGAACGTGCAATTTGTCCCAGTATGATTTGCTTGATTGCCAGTTTTAGCTTTTAGTATCAGGCTGTTAGATGTGTTTTGTCTTGATATATAGCTAAACTCGTTTGGCCAAGTTAAATGGGTTCGAAAGATCGGTAGGAAATCAATACGGTTTTGTCCATGGCAATTTAGGGGAACAATGAATGGGACCTATGACCATGTTGGTCTTATGAATCAATGAAGATCATAAGGCTAAGGAGACCCCAGGATAGAAATGGCAGGATTATCAAGGGGTCTTTTAGATAAACACTCACCTCTCCCTCACCTGTACCCAAGTCGGGTCATAGCTTGTGGCCTTACACTTGATTACTTTTTTTGAGTGTTACTCCATGGTGATTGGTTGCATTCCTCAGCCTAATAAAATGTGTGGCATGGACGAGATATGGATCCTGCCTGGGAATTTATAAAAAGTAGTCGAGATCTGTAGTCAACCTTAAGGAGAGTGGAAATGGGTATGAAAAAGAAAAAGCTTATAGGCTTTGCGCTCATGGCAGCTCTGGCGAGTCCTTTGGGACTGGTCGGTGTTGCAACCAGTGAGGTGCTTGAGCTGGATAGCTTAAAGAACCTGTATGGAGGAGTCAGCTTTGATCATGACATGCATATTGAGATGGTCTCCGATAATTGTAGTAAATGTCATCATCATACTGCTGGAACCGAGGCAGAGGGGCCACTCTGCATTACCTGTCATGCAAACAGCCCTGAAACAGATGATCCAACCTGTTCTGGCTGTCATGAAAGGGATGTCTTCTCAGCTGAGAATATGAAAAAGTCTTGGGGGACAGACTTGTTGCATCACAGGAGTAAGCCCAGTTTGAAAGCGGCCTTTCATCAAAATTGTTTGATTTGCCATATTGATAACGATGCCCCTTCTGGATGTAGTGATTGTCATACCATGACTGAGGTCGGGGAGAAGTTCTATGATACTGGTAAACATGCGCCAGTACCCAAGGCAGATGCGCACGGGCATGGTGGTCATTGATACATAAAATCAGTTCCCGTCCGCTTATTGCTGGCTGGATACGAATGGTTAATTTCCGCTTTAGCGGGTTTAGAAGGTGAAAAAATGAAAAAAGTAAACCGCAGATCATTTTTGAAGGGTGGTCTTGTCACGGGTGCAGCCGCACTTGCTGTGGGATCAGCTAAAAAAGCTAATGCCAGTGGCAGTTTCGGAGGCTACCCGGACAGTATGGGGGTTCTGGTTGATATGACCAAGTGTATTGGTTGTAGAACCTGTGAAGCCGCCTGTAACAAGGAGCAAAATTTACCAAAACCGGACAAGCCGTTTGATGACAAATCGGTTTTTGAAGAGCACCGCCATGGTGGTCTTCCCCGGCGGACTACTGAGAAGGCCTACACGGTGGTGAATCGCTATGAGATAAAGGGCCGCGAACATCCTCTGTTTCGTAAATTCCAATGTAACCACTGTCAGGAGCCAGCCTGCCTGACCTCATGTTTTGTAAATGCCTACACCAAGACGCCGGAGGGAGCTGTTATTTATGATGAGACGGTGTGTGTGGGGTGCCGGACATGCATGGTTGCCTGTCCGTTTTATGTGCCAGCCTACACCTTCTCATCGGCGATAAATCCCGTCGTTAAGAAGTGTATTATGTGTTACGACACCCGGCTTAAGTTTGGTCGGCCACCTGCCTGTGTCGAGGCGTGTCCGAGTGGAGTTATGGTATTCGGTAAGCGTACCGACTTAATTAGCCTTGCCCATAAGAGAATTGAAGATCATCCAGGGGAATACAATCATCACGTTTATGGTGAAAAAGATGTTGGCGGAACTTCCTGGATGTATCTCACCAGTGAAGATGCTCCTTTTGATGAGATTGGTTTTGATACCCATCTTGGTACGGAGCCAATTATCAACTACGTCAAAGAATTTCTCGCCATTGTGCCAATGGTGTTAACCATCTGGCCTGCACTCTTTACTGGATTCCATCTCCTTGCAACCAGAAAAGATACCATTAAAAATGACGAGGGGGAAAAATAATGAAAACGTTTGCTAAACAAGGTTTTGAACCCGTCGATACCCTGCAAAAACCTGGGGTTGCTGTGCCATGGACTTTTGCTGAGAAAATGTTGCTTGGTCTGTCACCTGGAGATTACGTGAAGCAGCTTGTTCGCAATCCCCTCAACTGGTTTTTTGCCCTGGTCTATATTATCGGTGTACCTGTTTTACTCGGGCGGTTTTATTATGGTCTTGGCTGGGCAACCCATGGTTCCTATGATTATCCTTGGGGCCTGTTTCTTGGCTGGGGTCTTTTTTGTATGGTTCCCCTCTCGGCCTCAGGTTTTATGCTCGGGACAACGGTGGAACTCTTTGGTCGGAAGGATTTTAAACCCCTCGAGCGGCTCGGTTTGCTTAACGGTCTGCTTGGTTATCTATTTGCGGTAGTCTTCCTACAGGTGGACCTGGGTCAGCCCTGGCGTCTTATCTATCCGATGTTTGTCTCACTTGGGCCTGCGGCGGTACTGTTTTTGGTTGCCTGGCATGTTGCCACCTATCTCTCTGTTCAGGTTGCGGAACTTGTGCCTGCTGCCAGTGAACTTATGGGCTGGAAGGCTCCCAAAAAGATGGTTAAATCCATTGTTCTCGGACTGACGGTTGCCGGTATCATTCTGTCCACCCTGCACCAGGGGGCATTGGGGGCGCTCTTTACCTATGCGCCTGGTAAGGTTCATCCACTCTGGTTTTCCGCCCAGTTCCAGTGGTTTCACTTCTTCTGCTCCTCAATATTCGCCGGTCTGTCAATGCTGATTGTTGTCTCAACCCTGGCAAAGAGGTTTCTGGGGTGGCGTTGTGATGCCAATTTCACCGATAATCTTGATCGTATTACCCTAGGGCTTGCCAAGGGGTGTGCCCTTGCCCTGATTACTTACCTTATTATCAAAATGACAGCCATCGCCCACGATAATGAATGGGGCTTACTCTTCACCGGCTGGGGCCAGTATTACATCTTTGAGATTTGTTTTGGGGTTGTTCTGCCCCTTATGCTCTATGCCAAAGCGCTACGTCAGAAGTCTGCCAGGATAGCAAGGTTTGCGGCTATTATTGCGGTGCTTGGGATCTTACTTAACCGCTTAAATACAGCGCTCATCGTCTTTAATTATAAGCTCTACCAGGAGATTCCCCACTGGCGTGAGGTGGTGATCGTTATTCTGGTTTACTCGACCTATGTTATTGTCTACCGCGCCTGTCTATGTCGCCTGCCAATTCTGTATACCTGGAAGGGTGAGTCCAGGTAGTTGTCATTCTGGGGGGGGGAGCATCTATTTTAGGGGGAGAAATCTCCTAAAATAGACGCGTTTCCCAGGGTAGGGTTTAAGTTGAAAAAAATCTAACAACCTTAAGCTGTTGTCCGTTAGCTAAAATCAACCTGATTTCCACCGAACAGCCATTTTCAATTTGAGAAAATACAAGACCTACAACACCTAAAAAATAATGGCTTAGGAGTATGTTATGACAGACATTTTCCCCTTAAAGAAACTCCTTGTTTCTCTTTATATCGGTGTCTGTCTTAGCCTGGTTGTTCTCCTATTTATGGGGGGGAGGCAGTATCAACTCTATCAAAAACAGGTTGATGTTGTCCTGCAGGCCGAGAAGCTCCTTTTCCAGTATGCCATCATTCGTGAACATATCTTCAATGCCCTTCTTGATCCAGATCAGATGTCTATTAAGGGGCTTAGTCAGGAGATGGAAACCCTAAATTCCAATTTAACCAGACTGCTCGATACCGGGAGTGTGCGGGAGGAGGTAACACTATCTCTGATTTCAGGGGTTGATCTGCCGGGGATTGTAATGTTGCTAAGGGAAGTTGAGATGGGAAAAAATAGTTCTGACGTTGGCTTTAGGCTGAGTCGGGAGGTGCGGACTTTGGGGGAGAGGTTGATGCTGTTTGACAGGGTTTTGGTTAATTCCGCGCGGCAGCGTCTGATTGGTTACCAAAATATGATTATCGGCACCTGCGCTCTTATTGTCTCTGTTTTGGTGGGGATGCTGGTTTTGTTTCATCGTCGTTTGCTTATTCCTTTGTGGCAGCTTGTGGCTGAATCGGATCAGGTTTTGGCTGGCAAGAAGGGCAGTGTTCTAGTTTCCTCCTTTTGTAAAGAGGCATCGGTTCTGGCTGAAATCATCAACGAGCAGGAACATCTAAAAGGCGCACTCTTTGAGCGTCTAAGAAAATGTCGGCAGATGACCAGTGATATGATTGAATCCTTGGGAGGTGTTTGGGCAGAAATCGATAAGCATGGCATGATTTGTCAGGTGAATCCGGAAACAGAGCGGCGCTGTGGCTACAGAGAGTCTGAGACCTTGGGGATGGCCTGGTTTGATTTTTTCAAGACTGAGGGGGAGTTTAGCGGAGATTTTAGGAAGCTTACAGAATTGGGAACTATAGAGTGTCGGCTTATCGGTAAGGAGAAGGGGTGCGAGCGCCAGGTGCGGTGTATCTTCTTTTACAGTCAATGTGCCGATGATTCCTGCCTGATTCGTTGTATTGGTTTTGATATCACCGCTGAGAAGGACTGTATTCGCACCTTGCAGGATGATCTTGATCTCGAAAAGACCAAGAAACTGGAGCTTGTGAGGGTTTCACAACTCTCGGCCATTGGTCAACTGGCCTCGGGTTTTGCCATGGAGGTTAATAATGTTGGCAATGGCATTATTAACTATGCCCAACTCCTTGAAGATGATCTGGGTGGGCAGGCTCATGCAAGTGAAATTATTCATAAAATTATTGACCAGGGCGATACCATTACGAATCTGGCTTCAAATTTACTGGCCTACTCCACTGATGATGGGCCCTGTGAAATGGTTCTACTAAACCATGTGCTGGACAACTCTATAACCTTGATGAAACCACTGTTTAAAAATGATGGTATTGAGGTGCTGGTTGATCTGGCTGCAATGCCAGAGTGTCACTGTCCGGCCCGGGAGATGCAGCAGGTTATTCTGGCTATACTGATAAATAGTCGGCATGCCCTGAATCTTAAATGTCAAACCAGTAGCATGGCTAAACGGCTTGAGATCACAGGCAGTTGCGGGGAGATTGCCGGAGTGGAGCAACTGCAGCTTGTGATTACAGATCACGGTATTGGTATTGAAGCACATTGCCTGGCAACGATTCTTAATGACCGTGATAGCCATTGGCCAGACGGCCAGCAAACCGGGATGGGGCTTGCTTTGGCCCTGGATATCGTTACAAAGCATAGGGGCTCGCTTAGCGTTGAAAGTGAAGTTGGAGTCTTCACCTCAGTGCGTTTGAGTCTGCCGCTGTAGATGTATTGACGGGTGGCACCACTGACAATAAGTCCCCCCCCCAAAAAAAAAGCTCTGGGGGAAATTCTTTCCAGAGCTTTCTGGGAGGGATGATGCGTAAATAAATACGGCCTTAACGGCTGGCTGTCTGGATCAGCTCCTTCATCTCCTGTACGGCCTGGGTCAGGCCGACAAAAATGGCCCGGGCCATCACGCTGTGACCGATGGATAACTCCTCGATGGTGTCAAGGGCGGCGATCCGGCTAACATTGACATAGTTTAAACCATGCCCGGCATTCACCCGCAGTCCTTCCTCATAGGCCTCTTCTGCGGCGGCGGCAATAAGATCAAACTCCTTGTCCTCTTCCTCTTCAGAGGTGGCATCGGCGTATCTGCCGGTGTGGATTTCAATAAATGTAGCGCCAATTTCCTTGGAGGCCCTGATCTGGGCTGAGTCGGGATCAATAAAGAGCGAGACCGGAATGTTTGCGGCTGTCATCCTGTCGATACAATCCTTGATCTTTATCTTGTTGGTAATGACATCAAGACCGCCTTCGGTGGTGAGTTCCTGCCTTTTTTCCGGAACCAGGGTAATCATATCAGGCTTGGTGTCCAGGGCAATCTGGATAATCTCATCGGTGGCTGCCATCTCAAGATTCATCTTGGTCTGGATGGTGTCGCGCAGGATCTTTATATCTCTGTCCTGAATATGGCGACGATCTTCACGGAGATGGACGACAATGCCCACCGCCCCTGCCAGTTCACTTAAGGCTGCGGCTGTAACCGGGTCAGGTTCCGAATTGCCCCTGGCCTGGCGCAGGGTGGCGACATGGTCAACGTTGATGGCGAGTTTAATCATTAGAGTTCTCCTAGTTTATGTAGGTAATCTTGTTCTATAGCGTGCATTTCAGCGTATGCCTTTGCTGATTTTTCGTGGTCATAACCAAGTAAATGGACAAAGCCATGTACCAGTAAACGAGTGAGGTAATGGGGCAGGGGATGTTTTTTGTGTAAGGCTTCCCGTTGCGCCGTGTCAATGGAAATAACAATATCGCCAAGCATGGGGAGGATGGCGTCGTCATCCTCCATGGGAAACGACAGGACATTGGTTGCTTTGTCTTTCTGGCGCCAGGCGACGTTAATCTCCTGAATAGCTGGGTCGTCAGTAAGGAGAATGGAGAGTTCATACTCTGTTTTCTTTGCCAAAAGAAGGAGGTCTTCAGCAACCTTGACAACCTTTGTCTCGCTGAAACCCTGCCCGCCAAAGTCGTTGCGTAACAGAACAGACATCAGCCTCGACTCTTTTTTGTTTCAGTCTTTTCATACGCCTTGATAATGGATTGGACAAGTGGATGGCGCACTACATCAGTATGGTCAAAGGTGGAAAAATGAATGCCCTCAACTTTTTTAAGGATACGGCTTGCAGCCACCAGGCCAGATTGTTGATGGCTTGGCAGGTCAATCTGGGAGATATCACCGGTGATCACCGCCTTGGAATTAAATCCCAGTCGGGTGAGGAACATTTTCATCTGCTCGTAACTTGTATTTTGCGCCTCATCAAGGATGATAAAACCGTTGTTGAGTGTCCGCCCGCGCATAAAGGCCAAGGGGGCAATTTCGATAATACCCTGCTCAATAAACTCTTCAGCCCGTTGTTTGCCCAGCATGTCAAATAGGGCATCCAGCAGAGGGCGCAGGTAGGGGTTGATTTTTTCAGAGAGATCGCCGGGGAGAAAGCCAAGCCGTTCACCCGCCTCCACCGCAGGTCGCGTCAGGATAATCCTTTTGACCTGATGGGAGGTGAGTGCGGCAATACCCATGGCCACGGCAAGGTAGGTCTTGCCGGTTCCGGCAGGACCAATAGCAAAGGAGATGTCGTGGTTGCGAATGGCGTCAATATAAGTCTTTTGGCTTAAACTCTTGGGGGAGACGACCCGTTGGTTGGAGGTGATATAGACCTGGTCAAGGAAGATATCCTGCAAATCGGCCCGGGGTTCTTTTTCAAGGATATGCACACCGTAGGCGACATCCTGCGGATATACCGGGTAGCCCGCCTCGATAAGCCTGTACAGCTGCCCTAGGGTTTGGGCGGCGATTTCGATATTATGCTCTTCGCCCTGGATGGTGAGGGTGGTGCCACGGGCCTTCACCGTAACCCGCGTTGTCTTTTCTATCTCATGGAGGTTGTGATTTAGATCGCCGTAGAGAAGGCGCGCCGTATTGTTACTGGTGAAGGTCAGTTGTTTACTTGTCATTAGTTTGCTTTTAGTTCGGCATTAATCATCTTTTGGATGTTTTCCGGAGACCGTTGACCCACCCTGCGACCATTAATAAAGATGGTTGGGGTGCCGGTGACACCAGCCTGTTGTGCGGCAATCATGTCTTTTTGCACCTGCTGCAGAGTTGTGGCACTCGTTATGTCACGTTTGAACTGCTGGATGTCCAGACCCAGTTGCGTGGCAAACTGGATGAATTTTTCCGCTGATAAGGCTTTATAGTTTTCATAGAGCAGATCATGATAGGCCCAGAATTTCCCTTGATTGGCAGCGGCAACTCCGGCAAGGGCTGCTGGTTTTGCCATATTGTGAAAACTAAGAGGATAATGTTTGAAAACGATTTTGATACTGTCCATATTATGCTCAAGCACCTGCTCGAGTAACGCCCCTGCTTTGGCGCAGTGAGGTCATTGGAAGTCGCTGAAAATCACCACCGCAACTTTGGCCTCGGCGTTGCCGATAAAGGGACTACCACTAAGGTCAAATTGGACAATTTTACTAAAGGCGATCTTCTGGATGGTGCCTGTTTTAGAGCTTGTAAGATAAATAAATTCAGGGATATTGGCCTTTTTAAAGCCACTGGTGCTGATCATATCCATACTGGGGTCAACAGTGGTCTCTCCCTGTTTCTCACCCCTGTCGTTGTACATATACAGCACCGAGTTTTGACCAAGGACAAAAAAAGTTAAACCGTCAAAGGATGAGGTTACCGCCTTGACCGGTTGTTTGATGTGAAAAGGGGGGGATTTGATAAAATCCACTTTTGCCAGCGCAGATGCAGGTAGGGCAAGAGCACAAAGAATCAGGATAAACTGTTTTAAGTATCGCATAATACTCCTTGCTGAATGTAGAGGGGGAAGGCCCCCCTTAAATGTTTTTTACTTAAGTGGCTGCAAACAGGAATTTAATGAAAGAAGACAATGGGGTAAGGGGTGTCTCAATGACATTTACCGGTGCAATACTTGTGGTACTTTCTGTTCTGCTTGCCCGTAAGCAATTACGGTTAAACTTAGCAACTGGTACATCTTTTAGCAAGAAAAACACTGAGATGTTGCACCGTGATTTCCTTATCTCTTATGCCATGTTGTAGGCCTATTAAACATGAACTGCAACTGGTGACCACAGTGGTCTGCGGAGTGGTTGTTAGTTGCTTTTTAACATGGCTGAAAATGGCCTCAGCCAAGGTCTGGTTAGCCAGAGCAAATAAGCCCCCCTGTCCGCAGCACCCCAAGGGCTGCTCCATGTTGACAACGGCTTGGCCGTTTATGTTCCGAATTAATTGTCGTGGCTCAGTCATTATGGGTTCAGGGATAAAGCGTAGGTGACAGGGGTCGTGGTAGTACACCCGTTGCGGCGCAATTAGGCTTTGGAGTTTATCTTCTTTCAAGAAAAAGCTGGAAAATTCCTGTATTCTATCGGCAAAGGTAAGGGCTTTTTTATGCTGAGATGAGCCAGGCTCAAACAGCTCTGGGTAACTCTTAAGTTGGGCGTAGCAGGAACCGCATGATGTCAGGATCGGTTCACTGTTTTGGGGGTAGGATTCCATATTGCCGAGGGCCTGTTTCAGCGCCTCTTGTCTGTGTCCTGAGCTTGCTGAGGCCAAGCCACAACAGGTTGCCTTGGTGGGGATGCTTAGGTGATAGTCACAGAGACTGGCAAGGTAGCGGCTGGCCTGAGCTATGTCGGTTTGGACGTGGCGGGCCAGGCATCCGGGGTAGTAGAGGAGTGTCTTTTTTGTCTTTGGCAGTGGTGGCGGGATGCTATTGTTTTGTCTTTGCGGCAGGTTATTTATTTTATGGCGCAGGCCGCTTGCAGCGGGGAGCTTTTGCAGGAGGGCCAGTGTCCCCCCCGCGAGACTTGCCAGGGGCTGATTGTTTAAAATCTTGCGGGTGATTAAGGAGAGGGTGCCTTTTTCGGTCTGTCCCAAAGACTGACCATGGCGTAGTTTCCGGATGACCCGGCTTGGGGCAATTTCTCTGGGGCAGATGGTGTCACAGGCTCCGCACTGGATACATTTGGCCAGAATGGAGCTGAGATATCTTGACTGGTAATTCACTGTGCCGGAGGCCAGGTGGAGCTTGCCCCTGGCACAGTGGGATTCCCGTCCTGTTTCAAGATAGACGGGGCAGACCTGGGCGCAGGCCCCGCATTTGGCACATTTTTTTGTCAGTTTGTTGTACCCTGCCATAGGAGATAGGCCTTGATAAAGGGGTCGAGGGCTCCATCCATAACCGCTTCAACGTTGCCGGTTTCCTCGCCGGTACGATGATCCTTCACCATGCGGTACGGATGCATTACATAAGAGCGGATCTGGCTACCCCAGCCGATCTCTTTTTTCTCGCCGGAAATCTCGTCATGTTGTTCCTTTTGCAATGCCTGCTCATGTTCGTAGATTCTTGATTTAAGCATCTTCATGGCGGTTTCTTTATTGCGGTGCTGGGAACGCTGATTCTGGCACTGGACGACAATGCCCGTGGGCAGGTGGGTCAAGCGGATGGCGGAACTGGTCTTGTTGATATGTTGACCTCCGGCCCCGCTTGCCCGGTAGGTATCCACCCGCAGATCCTTGTCGTTTATTTCAACCTCAATATCATCATCAAGTTCCGGAAAGACAAAAACCGAGGCGAAGGAGGTGTGACGCCTGCCACTGGTGTCAAAGGGCGAGATGCGAACCAGGCGGTGGATGCCCATTTCGGAGCGCAGAAAACCGTAGACATTCTGTCCCTTGACCATGACGGTAACACTTTTGACTCCGGCCTCATCACCGGGTTGCAGGTCAAGGATATCTGTTGTGAAATTCTGCTGTTCGCACCAGCGCAGAAACATACGCAGAAGCATATCTGTCCAGTCCTGGGCCTCGGTGCCACCGGCTCCGGCGTTGATTGCGAGCATGGCGTTGCTGTGGTCGTGTTCGCCACTGAGCATACATTCAAGTTCAAACTTGGCCAGTTGCTCGCGCAGGCGCTGGATTACCTCCGAAGCTTCCGTCTCGGTGTCAGCGTCATCCTCTTCATGGGCCAGTTCCAGAAGAATGTTGGCCTCTTCAAAGAGGTCGTTGCACCTGTCCCAGCCAGCGATGGGGGCCTGCAATTTCCCCATGGCAACCTGGGTGGTACGGGCCTTTTCCGGGTCATTCCAGAATTCTGGGTTGGCGGTTTGGTGTTCTAGGGCCTGAAGTTTTTCGGCCTTGGTGGCAAGGTCAAAGATGCACCTTTAATGTGGCGATATTCTGGCCCATGGCATTGAGTTGTTGCTGAAGTTCTGCGGACATTTTTTGCTACTCGGGTAGAAATGTTTCGGTGGGGTACGGTGGACGTTTAAGGTGACGGCAAGCCCCCCCCTCCTTTATAATGATATGTGCCTTTATACCCAAAAATACCTTTAGTCGTCAATGGCTTTGGCTCGCCCCAGTCGAAATAGGAGAATGATGGCATAGCCGAGACAGAGAAGGGGAAATAAAAAGCCAAACCGGTTGAAAATTGTTCTCTGGTTGAGGATCGGCAGTGGCGCACTGAGATGTTCCTCGGTGAATAGTTCTGAGGCTGCGAGGATCTCGCCGGTGGGTGACACAAGGGCCGATATCCCGGTGTTGGCTGATCTTGCCAGCGATCTTCTGTTCTCGATAGCACGCATAATGCTCATGGCCAGATGTTGGAGGGGGGCGCTTGAGCGGCCAAACCAGGCGTCATTGGTGATGTTGGCAAGGAGTTCTGCCCCCTGGGCCACCTCCTTTCTGGCAAGATCCGGGTAAATTGCCTCAATACAGATCAAAACGCCAATCTTGGCCCTGGCTGATTGCAGGATGGCGCTATCTTTGCCGGGGCTGAAGTCGCCGATGGATTCGACAATGGCCTTGGGGAAGGGCAGTATGCCTCGCAGGGGGATATACTCGCCAAACGGCACCAGGTGCTGTTTATGGTAGAAGTCGGTGGTTTTATCCGGCCGCATGAGAAGAGCGGCGTTGTACAGGTCGTAGCCCTTACCTGGACGGCGAATAATATGGGGTGCCCCGCAGAGAAGTTCAAAGTCCGCGCCGTCCCTGAGTACCGTTTCGGCCTGGACGTTATAAAATGCCGGGTCAAAGGTTGGGTAAAAGGGCAGGGATGTCTCCGGCCACAGGATGAGCTTGGGGGGAGTCTCACTGCTTAGGGCAGCATTGGTCAGGGCGATATGCCTGTTAACACTGGCAAGCTTGTTGTCCTTTTGCCATTTGACGGCCTGATCAATGTTGGCCTGAATCACGCCTGTCTGTAGGAGTGGGGCCTGCTTTATTGCCGTATTGATCTGGGCAAGTCTGAGCGGGCTGTAGGTCATGGCCAGAATAATGCAAATGATGGCAAGCCAGACAGGTTTATCTACGGGTTTTAGTGATTTGTTTTGCCAGAATTGATACAGGACACCATTAACAAGCAGTGTGAGGAAGGTTAGGAGGTGGTGACCGCCAAGATCGGCAAGCTGGCTTACGGGTGATTGATAGTGAAAGTAACCGACATCCATCCACGGCAGACCGGTAAAAAGAACTCCGCGCAGATAATCAAGGCCAACCCAGATGCAGGCCATAAACCAGATGGGAAAAATTACTTTCTTCCTTAGGACAAACGCTGCGCTAAAACAAAAAAATCCGTGATAGATCCCCATATAGGCGGATAGTAAAACAAGGCCCGAAGTCGACAGCCACGGAGCAAGGCCGCCATAGGTCTCCATGGAGATCGTCACCCAGTAGAGCATAGCCAGGTAATAGGCCACCCCTGCAAGCCAGCCGCTGAAAAAAGCGGCTCTGGGGGAACTGTTTTGAACAAAGAAAAATAGCGGAATAAGACTGATCCAGGCAAGGGGCACAAACCCCGGCACAGGTGAGGCTAGAAAGAGGAGCAGGGCGCTGATGAAGGGCAGGATAAGGAGGGGCATTAGCGAAAATGGAGATGAGGTGAAGGTTGTCTTTGCTTGTGCTTGGGTGATACCACGTCTGGCTGTTTCCGGCCTTAATATATTGTTAAGGCCGGGGATATTCTTTTTTTCTATTTGCAAAATGGCTCATTGAAATAAGAAATTGACGGTTTGCATCATCTACGGTATACGCATCTCTTTATTTTTATGTCAAAAGCGTTCTTTTTTCTTTGCAAATTAGGTTGGGTCATTATAATACACAACCATAAAAAAGGACGGGCTCGGTGCGTATTCGATTCCAACCGGTGCCATTCAGGCATGTATTAAAACTTCTTCGAGGATACTTTTGAAAGCAAAGATATTGATTGCCAACCGCGGTGAAATTGCCATCAGGATTGCCAAGGCCTGTGAGGATCTTGGCCATGATTTTGTCATGATCTACACCGATGCGGATAAAGATTCCGAGCATGTCGTGCGGTATGCAGATCAGACGGGCAAGGATCAAAAGGTGTGGCGTATTTCAAGCTATACCGACCCTAATGAAATTCTATCCATTGCTGACCATACGAGTTGCACTGCCATTCACCCCGGCTACGGTTTTTTCTCGGAAGATTTCCGGTTTGCCAGGCGGGTTACGGTGCGTGATCGGCCCCTTATTTTTATCGGTCCTAAATGGGAAGTGATTAAGGATCTTGGTGACAAGATTAACACCAAGAAGGTTGCCAATGAACTGGGTATTCCCACCATCCCCGGAACCTCTGCCCCTATTTATAATGAAATGGAAGCGGAGAGTGTGGCGGAAAAACTCCTTCTAGAGCAGCGGGAGCAGGGTATTAGTGATCCCTCTATTCTGGTTAAGGCGGCCGCCGGTGGTGGAGGTATGGGGATTGAGGAGGTGCACCGGTTGGAACAGTTCCGCCAGGTGTACCGTGAGGTGAAGAATTACGCCAAGCGCCAGTTCGGTGATGGCGGGGTATTGATTGAGACCTGTTTACGTGATTATAATCATCTTGAGGTGCAGCTCCTCTGTAGTCAGCATGGCGAGCGCATTCATTTTGGCACCCGTAACTGTACGATTCAATCAACCGGACGCCAGAAACGGCTTGAGGCGGCACCCGGTTTTGATGACAGTTGTTTTAACTACGCCTTTGATGCAAACGATGTTCTGGAGAAGGTGGTTGATTATTCCCTGAAACTTGCAGCCCACGTCCGTTACGATAATGTTGGAACCTGGGAATGGATTGTGGCCCGTAATGGCCAGCCTTATTTGCTTGAGGTAAACACCCGGATCCAGGTGGAAAATGATGTTTCTGCCCGGATATCTTATTATAAGAAGAAGCAACCTAATCTTATTCGGGAACAGATTCGCGTGGCCCTTGGTGCCAAGATTGGTTATTCTCAGCGTAAGATCAAGTTTAAAGGTGCCTGTATTGAGTTTCGTATCGTTGCCGAGGATACCGGGCGGGATTTTGCTCCGTGGATTGGCAAGATCACGAGGTTCGATTTTCCCAAGCATGACTGGTCGGCGGTGTATACTCAGGTTCCCTCCGACAGGCATTATGATATTCCCAGCGATTTTGACCCTAATCTGGCTCTGGCCTTGGTTTGGGGTGATAATATCGCCCAGGCAAAAGAGCGTGGCCGGGCCTTTTTAGAGGAAGTATTCATTGAGGGCGAGACCAGTGCTGGCGAACCGATGATGACAAATCTACAATATTTGGCTGAAAATATTGATAGGTTGCTTACCTTTTAGTTTTTACGGAAAGTATATTTTTTGGGAATCACGAATAAAGAGTCAAAAGTAGAACAACTCTCAGGAGTTGGCTGAAAATAGTGTAAATTTATATTCGTTCGTGATTTTTTACAAGTTGCTACCTGGTTGGTGCGACTGACTTAATTTGGTAACCATACTTTATGCAAGAAATACGGAAGCGATTAACAAAAATTGAAGAGCGGCTTAACTACATTTCCCAGGTCAAAGGGTCTGAAAAATGGGGTAATGTTGACTCTGTTTTGCAACGTTTTGTGGCGGTGAGGGATGCAATCTTTGATATCTCCACCGATAAGATGGCCACTAAAATCCACACCCTTGAGGATGAGATTTCCTTCCTGGAGGAACGGGCAGAGGAGAGTCTTACCGGGATGGACAGGGTGAGAATCGTTCGTTCTCCCCTGCGTTTTTCCCTAAAGGACATCCTTGAAAACGTGTATGACGACTACACCGAACTTGGTGGTGAGGAAGAGGCGTCCATAGATGCCTCCATGGTTTGTGCCAAGGCCACGGTATCGGCCAAGATCAAGGGCAAGACGGTAACTCAGCAGGTTATGGTTATTGGTCATGAGAAGGGGCATGGCGAAGAGTACCGTAACGGCGGGTGCAGTAAGCCCTGGGGCAATGAAAAGGCGTTGCGTTTTATGATGGTGGCCCAGACCGAGGGCATCCCTATTCATGCCTATATTTTCACTCCCGGTTCTTTTCCGGTGGAGGAGTATCCCGGTGCCGGTCAGCAGATTGCCCGTAATATCTATGCCATGACCAAGCTTGAAGTGCCCATTATCTCGATTATTTCCGAGGGTGGTTCTGGCGGGGCCGAGGCCATTGGTTGTTCTGATTACCGCTTGATGTTCTCCCACGGTTATTATTCGGTTATTTCCCCTGAAGGTGGGGCAGCCATTGAGGGTAAGGTGCGTGAGGGGCAGAAGATCCCCATGGAAATGGTGGAATCATGCGCTGAACGTCTAAAGATCACTGCCACCGATAATCTTAGGCTTAAAACCATTGACCGGATTGTTGAGGAGCCTCTCCTTGGGGCCAAGCGGGATGCCTATGAGTTTTTCAAGCGGGTGAAGTATGAGATGATTCGCGCCACCGATGAGGTGGTACTAAAGACCAAGAGTCTTAGGGCCTTTAGAAATTATGAAATGAAGCTCAACCGTTCTCGCAAAGAGTTGGGGGATGATGCCCATATTGATGTGTCCTGGGAGTTAAACCGGGATGAAATGGCGCGCCTTCTGGAGATGCGCTCTAAAAAATATCGGGCCATGGGCTGTGAGGGGATATGTGCCAAAGGGAGTTTCCTTGGCCGCCTTGCCAGTCGGGTGAAGGAGAAATCCAGCAAGTATTTCTACAATATTCGCTACGATATGCTCCACAGTCACCAGAAGCAGGTGAAGCAGGTTATGCATGATGTTACATCAGAATCTGCTGTGGTAATTAAACAGGTGGCAGGGCCTTTGGCCTCCGTCTTTGATTTTTTTACCCGTAGACAGGAGAGTCCGGCCCTGCTCGTTGGTGGAGAAGACCTGAACCGGGAGCAGGTGTATGATAATACCTACACCTCGCCGCTGGCCAATGAGGATCGTACTGTAACCTGCCCAAACTCTGAACGTTTGGGTTGTAAAGATCTATGGGTTCCAGATCTTTACGGTCAATTCGGTGGTGTGTGTGAGAATTGTGGTCATCATTTCCCCCTTGAATATCAATGGTATTTAAAACATCTCTTTGATCGTGATTCCATTCGGGAGTTTAATAGCAAGCTTTTGGCCCGTAATCCTCTTAACTCTCCGGATTTTGAAAAACGTTTGAAGGTCGCCATCAAAAAAACTGGTCGCCGTAGTTCCATGATTACCTTTGATGCCAGGGTGCGTGGGGTTGAGGTGGTAGTGGCCATGCTCTATTCCAACTTTAGAAATGGCACGGTTGGTTCCACTGAAGGTGAGAAATTTGTCCAGGCAGCAGAGCGGGCGCGGATGATGCGTAGGCCACTTCTTAGCTATGTCCATACCACCGGTGGTATTCGTATTCAGGAGGGGACGCTTGGTGTAACCCAGATGCCCAAATGTACCATGGCGGTGCGCGAATATGTTGATGCCGGTGGGTTATATGTGGTTGTCTACGACAATAATTCCTATGCTGGGCCAGTGGCAAGTTTTCTGGGTTGTTCCTATTACCAGTTTGCCATTCGCTCAAGCCGGATTGGTTTTGCCGGGCCACGGGTTATCCGCGATACCACAGGGGTTGATATTCCGCCCGATTATCATTCGGCGCGTAATGCCTTGAAACGCGGGCATATTCAAGGGATTTGGGATCGCCGTGAATTTAGAACAAACCTGCATAAGTCACTTATGACCATGGGCGGCAAGAGTCTGTACTACAGATAAGTTGCCGGGACAGGCTATGGGGTATTTTACTCAAATTCTTAAATTCTTGATTCTCAACTTCCTCGTAGTGCTAGAGATACAAACAGAGAAAAAATATGAGTCAGCAAGATACAATTAATTATGATGCCGTTCTTAGTAAATTCAGGGAAGACCCCTTTGCCTACGTGGATATCAACGCCATGCACACCGGCCATATTCGTTTCCATGTCCGTGAGGGAGATAAGGTCGAAGGTTTGACTGGTGACTTTCGCCATATCAAGGGTACTTTGCTCTGTGAACTTACCAGGGAGCGTAATCAAAAGCCGATACATTGCACGACCAATGGTGAGGTTTCCTTCGTTAATAAGGTGCTTGATGGCCAGTTTGTTCAAGCGGGCGAAAAGATTATGACCATTCGCCATCCCTTAAAGAAACGGGAAATAATCGAGCAGATTCTTCGGGATGTACTGGTGCCGTTTGCGGCCCCTGAGAAGGCCAAATACTATTTTGCCATGGACATCCAAAATCGTATTGAGAAGTTTGGTCAGCGTTCTGTTTCGGTGAAAGCGGGCGATGAAGTCTTCACCATGAGTCTTATGAAACGCGATACCCCTGTCTATTATACCGGGGAGGCCGGGATTATCCATTCGGTTTACTTTAAACCTGGGCAGTCCATGGAACTTGGCGAGCCTCTGGTGGGGGTATGTCCCCCTGAAAAGGTGGCGGTGGTTGAAAAAATCATCACCCGTGTGAAGGCTGAATGGGAGTAGACTTTCCCACCCCAAAGAGTCTTGCAACCTATATCCAGGAAGAGGAACTTCCCCGCCGTCTGGCGCTGGAGTCAGCCCTTCCTGTCTCTGATATCCTTCGTTATGGTGGCATGGTTGGTTCTGAAATCCATGCCTACACCTCCCTTCCCCGCTGTATGGATCAGGCGCGGGAACTCATCAAACAACACAGTAAGCAACAGCAATCTCTCCCCAGTGGTACCATGCTTTTTGCCGAGTCGCTGTCCGGTTCAAAGGGGCGGTTTCAGCGCGTCTGGCACGCTCCTGACGGTGGTCTTTGGTGTGTACTCACCGTTTTTAATCAATGGTCAAAACGGGTGGCGAGTCTTTTGCCACTGGTAACAGGGGTTGCGGTGTGTGAGACGGTTCTGGCAAACGGTGTTGCTGCCAGGATTAAGTGGGTCAATGATATTCATTGCGCTGGCCTGAAGCTTGCCGGGCTCCTGGCCGAGACCCATGTCTGTAGGCTATCCGGTGAAGAGTATGTCCTCCTTGGTATAGGCCTAAATGTCAATAACAGGCACTTCCCAAGCGAATTACAGAAGACCGCAACATCCATGACAAGGCAGACAGATTCCGGTTTTGACCTTGCCACCCTCGCCCTTGATCTTTTGGCAAAACTGACGTGGAATATTGGTCTACTTACCTGGCTTGATGAACAGGATAAGCCGTTGGCCATTTTTATGGATCGTTATCGCAGCCATTGTGACAGTGTCGGGCGCAGGGTTCGTTTTGGTTTTGATGTGCAGGAGGCCCCGCAGTATGAGGCGCTTGTTACCGGTATTTTAGATGATGGTGGTTTGGTTTTACACCACCTGCAGGATGATGTTGAGATTGTTGAGCATGGTGGCGAGATGGAATACCTGCCCGTATGATGATCTCTGTTATTATTCCTACCTATAACCGCTGTGGCGAGTTGTTGGAGAAGGCCATTGATTCTGTTTTGCAGCAAACCTGCCAGTCATTTGAGCTTATCATTGTTGATGATGGTTCCACCGACGATACGGTAGCGGTATTGAAAAAGCGATATCCGAATAGGTTTAAGATCTGCACCACCGCCAATCAGGGGCCTGCTGCTGCAAGAAATAGAGGAATTAAAGAATCGTCCCATGACCTTATCGCCTTTCTCGATTCCGATGACTGGTGGGCAAAAAATAAGCTTGAGGTACAAAGTAAGGTCATGGCAGCGCATCCGGAGTTTCTGGTCAGCCATACCGATGAGATCTGGTACCGGCGCGGCAAATTCTTAAATCAGAAGAAGCACCATAGCCGTCCCCATGGCAACATCTTTAGCGCCTGTTTGCCGCTGTGTTGTGTGGGGATGTCCACGGTTATGATGCGACGGGAATTCTTTGCTGCGGTGGGACTTTTTGATACCTCACTTCCCTGCTGTGAGGATTATGATCTATGGCTCAGGGCATCGGCCCAGATTGAGTTTTTCAAGATTAACGAACCCTTAACCTATAAGCAGGGCGGGCGTGAGGATCAGGTTTCTGTCCAGTACCGGATGGGGATGGATCAATACCGAATCAAATCCCTTGAAAAATGTTTGCAGCTTGATCTGTTTACGCCGGAACAACAAAAAGATTTGGCCTGTGAACTTGTCAGAAAATGCACCATCTATGGTAACGGTTGTCTAAAACATGGTCGAAGCGGAGAGGGTAAGCGATATTTGCATCTTGCCAGGAGCCTGAAAAATTTCTAGACTTTTCTTGCTTTAGTTCAGGAAACTGCCGTACACTTGAGTAATATTTTCATTGTTTGTATATTTGCGAAGGGTGACTCGATGCAGGACATTGAACTTCAGACGGGCGAGCAGTTTCTTGCCTTTACATTGCGGGATGAGGAGTACGCCCTGGACATCACCAAGGTGCGTGAGGTTCTCGATGTGACAACGCTTACGAAAATTCCCCGTATGCCATCATATTTAAGTGGGGTGATTAATTTGCGCGGCAATGTGGTTCCGGTGATTGATCTTGGTTTGCGTCTGGGGCTTGAGCCCATCTCCTTTACGGTGAACAGCTGCATTATGATTATGGAAATTCTGGTGGGGGAAGATCGCGAGCCTATCCTCATGGGGGGGATGACCGATATGGTGAAAACGGTACTTGAGATTCCACCAGAGGGTATTGAGCCGCCGCCACGGATGGGAATTAATATCGCTACCGATTTTATTCTGGGCATGGGCCGTAACGCGGAAAAATTCCTCATTATTCTCGATATTGACAAGGTACTCACCACCGAGGGTGAGGCGTTATTAAAGGATCAGCAGGCAGGTCTTATGGGTGATGCCGTCGTGTAGAGTTGTCAGCCAAGGCGGCTCTTTTGAAAAGATGGTGGTCGTTCCTGATGTTTTTTGCGCCTTTTGCAAGTCCCATAACGTCTTTGCTCAAGTGACTTAAACCTGCGCTAATCCCCTCGTGCATGACCAATTTATGGAATTGTACCAGGCCTGGCAGCCGACTGGGGCTTGCAACTGGCCTATCATGCCGATTGTCTTTTAAGCCCATGTATGGATTTAAAAGACAACTTTTCGCAACAGTATCTGCCATTTTTCTGTGATTAATCCTTGCCAAGGGTTTCCTCTCTGGCATACAATTTCCGGTGAATATATTCATACTTTACCTCTTAATTCTTTATTCCCCTTTGGTTATCATCGCCTATGAGTAATGAGTTCTCGGAAATCTTTCAGGAAGAAGCAAAAGAGCTTTTAGAAACTCTTGAACGGGATTTACTTGATCTTGAAGATTCGCCGGAGAATAGCGATATTGTCGCCCGAATCTTTCGTACCATGCATACGATTAAAGGCTCTGGTGCCATGTTCGGCTTTACTGCTGTGGCCGATTTTACCCATCATGTTGAGAATATTTTGGCCAGCGTGCGCGATGGTGATGTGCCTGTAAGTCGTGAATTAATCAGTCTGGTGTTGCAGTCGCGGGATCACATCACCGCACTCATTGCTGGTGATGATTCCGATCCTGGCAAGGGGATATTTATTATCGAAAAACTCACGGATCTTGGTAAGGGTGCCGGGGTACAATTACCCCCAGCGGAGAGTTCTTCTCCTGCCGAAAAGGGACGACCTGTTATGGATGATGGTTCCTCTGTTGGTGCGGATGACCTCTCCGTTGAAGTGTTGCTTGAGAAATGTTCAGTAATTGCTGGTGATTTGTTTATGCTGGTAGGTACTCCCGAGGATAAACAGGTTCTGACAAAGATTGGCAGTGATTTTATGGTTTTGTCCCAAGGGGCGGTGCAACAGGGGTGGAATGAGTTTGGGGCATTTATTCAGGCTATCTCGCACTGCATCGAACAAGTCCTTGGCCAGGGGGCTGTGACTCTGCCTTTGCTTGATCTCTGTGACACGGCCAGAAATTTTATTGAGGATGTTTTACGTGCTGGAACTCCTCCTTCGCCCCCCACTTATCAGGATCTTTTAGGCAATATCAAGGCTGAGGTTCTGGAATCTGCTGGCGGTTCGGGGTCACGGGAACAGGAAGAGCCACTAAGGTCGGCACGTCGCCTCGGTGAAATTCTGGTGGATAATGGGCATGTAGCTGAGGATGTTTTGACCGACGTTATTGCCCAGCAACTCCCGTTGGGGGAGATGCTTGTGCGGGCCAACGTGGTGATGCAGGATCATGTGGATGATGCCCTGGTGGAACAGCAGAAACAGAAGGCTATAAAGGTGCGAGAGTCTGCGCCTGGCGCGGTCATTAAAACGGACTCGATTCGGGTGGCGGCAGAGAAACTCGATGTACTCATTAATCTGGTGGGTGAGCTTGTGGTGACCCAGTCCAGATTGTCTGAGATTGGCGGGCGACACCCAGACTCCGAACTTCTGGAGGCCATTGAGGATGTTGAGCGTTTGACCACCGAGCTGCGTGAATGTGTGCTCAGCGTGCGGATGCTGCCCATTGGCTCGACCTTTTCTAGGTTTAAACGGCTGGTTCGCGATCTTAGTAATGATCTTGGCAAGGATGTTAATCTTCTGACTTCAGGGGCCGAGACTGAGCTTGATAAGACTATGCTTGAAATGCTCGTAGAACCCCTTGTTCACCTCATCCGCAACGCGGTTGATCACGGCATCGAGACACCTGCCGAGCGGGAGGCCAAGGGCAAGGAGCCCTTTGGGACGATCTCTCTTGGGGCGATGCATGCAGGTGCCAATGTTGTGGTGACCATAAGTGATGATGGGCGTGGGATTGATCGTGCGGCTCTGCTGGAAAAGGGGGTTGCCTTGGGGCTGGTTCCGGCTGACTTGGATCCCATGGATAAAAAGACTCTTGAACTCATCTTTCATCCGGGCATGACCACCTCCACCGAAATTAACACGGTTTCCGGTCGTGGGGTTGGGATGGATGTGGTTCACTCCTCTGTTTTAACCCTCAAGGGAACGGTGACAGTTACCAGTCACCCTGAAACAGGGACGACTTTGACCCTGACTATACCCCTGACCATGGCCATTATAGATGGTCTTTTGGTTCAGGCCGGTGAGACTAGTTTTATTCTGCCTCTGCTCCAGATTGAAGAATGTATTGAATTTACTGAGTCAGATGGGGGAGGGAGCGTTGGTCGTCATGTCTATCAGTTCCGGGATAAGCTTATTCCTTTTATCCGCTTGCGGGAGTTTTATGGGCTTGATGGGGAACTGCCGGTACTTGAGCAGATGGTTATTGTCCGGCTGAAGAAAGAGTTTATGGGTATTGTTGTTGATCATATCATTGGCGATCATCAAACGGTGATCAAGTCTTTGGGGTGGGTGTATCGCGAGGCTCCAGGCTTATCAGGAGCAACAATCCTGGGGGATGGCCAGGTGGCTCTAATTATTGATATTACCGGGATTCATGCCCATGCTCTGAGCGAAGAGCTGTTGCGGGTTGATGGGGATGACTAAATATCGGCGATGGCGGATTCCAGCCTTGACAGATGGGCTTTTGGGCCAGTTTGCCTCTTTAATTTATGATGTCTGTGGCATTCATCTAGCGCGAACAAAGAAAACCATGCTAACCTCTCGTTTGGTGAGCCGTTTGCGGGCCTTATCTCTAGACAATTTTGAAGCGTATTATGCTTATGTGACCTGTGAGTCTGGTCACCATGAAATGGTCAGTATGATAGATGCTGTATCAACAAACAAGACAGGTTTTTTCCGTGAGGATAGTCATTTTTCTCTTTTAACAGGAACGATCATCCCCATGCTGATGAAGGGCCGGATTGCCGCCGCAAATAAGCTCCATATTTGGAGTGCCGGTTGCTCGAGTGGTGAGGAACCTTATACCATGGGGATGGTGTTATCTGAGTATGGTCGCAACCATCAGAAGTTTGATTTTAAAATATTTGCCACTGATATTTCCACCCGAACCTTAGTTGCCGCGAAAACGGGGATCTATAAGGATGACAAGGTTGCCCATATTCCGA
>JAJRUT010000114.1 GCA_024277655.1 Deltaproteobacteria bacterium
ATTGAGAATTGAGAATTGAGAATTGAGAATTGAGAATTGAGAATTGAGAATTGAGAATTGAGAATTGAGAATTGAGAATTGAGAATTGAGAATTGAGAATTGAGAATTGAGAATTGAGAATTGAGAATTGAGAAGGGGCGGGGTGTTGTCTGGAGCCGCAAATACCAATATGGAGATATTTTATCTCTTAGGGAGTCTGTCGGACTTAGACATAAGTTTCCTGTAAATTCGAGAAATCCGCCCATATTTTTATGGCTTTTCGTTAAATAGCCAGTTGTTTACCACTCCTAGTGGGCCATCTCCGCCATGCGTTCACGGCAACTCTTGAGCTCAAGATGGGTCTGTACCCTCCGCTTGGTAAGGGGGACCGAGTAGGGTTTGGTAATATAATCAATGGCCCCTAGATTCAGGCCTTTTTCCTCGTCAGCTTCATCGTCCAGAGCGGTGACGAAAATAATCGGGATTTTTTCGGTGGCGGGATCGGCCTTGAGACGGCGACACACCTCAAAACCATCCATGCCTGGCATCATGATGTCGAGGAGAATGAGATCCGGCTGAGGAGAGGTTCGGGCAATCTTCAGGGCATCCTGGCCCGAGGTTGTGACCTGCAACTTATGATCTTCCTTAAGGGCCATGGCAAGGACTTTTATATTGCTTGGGATGTCATCCACAAGGAGCACTCTGTTTTTTCGCGTGTCGGTTGTCATGTAAGAAACTCCGGTACGTTTGGGGTAAACGGGGCGTGTAAAGCCATTATATGCCACATTGTGGATAAAAAAGACAGTGTAAACAATATTATCTTGGTTAATTACTATAATTGCTTGCGTTGACTGTTAGATATTTGTTAAAGAAATAAGTTCCTTTTTTTTATGCCCTGTTTTATTTATTTCCCCTTAAATTGTTGAGAGTTCGAATGTCAAATTTTCTATTCACGTCTGAATCTGTTTCTGAGGGGCATCCTGATAAGGTGGCTGATCAAATATCTGATGCCATCCTTGATGCCATTATTGCTGAAGATCCTGTGGCCCGAGTGGCCTGTGAAACCATGGTGAACACTGGTATGGTTGTTATCTCTGGGGAAATTACTACCTCGGCCTGGGTCGATATGCCCCAGATCATCCGTGATACGGTGCAGGAAATTGGCTATAATTCCTCTGATATGGGCTTTGACTCCCAGTCCTGCGCGGTACTCACCAGCATTGATAAGCAATCTGTCGATATTGCCCAGGGCGTTGATGAGGGGGCCGGGGTTGATCTTGATCAGGGTGCCGGTGATCAGGGCCTTATGTTTGGCTATGCCCGGGCCGAGACCGATGTCCTTATGCCCATGCCCATCACCCTGGCCCACCGACTGGTGAAGCGTCAGGCCGATGTGCGTAAGGCGGGGCGTCTGCCCTGGTTGCGCCCTGATGCCAAGAGTCAGGTGACCATCCAGTACGAAAATGATCTACCGAAACGGATTGAGGCCGTGGTCCTTTCCACTCAGCATTCCCCTGATGTCTCCTATGATGATTTAAAGGAAGGCATTATGGAGGAGGTATTAAAACCGATTTTACCTGCCGGTATGATCGACAAAGATACCAAGTATTATATCAATCCCACCGGCCGTTTTGTGATTGGCGGGCCGGTTGGTGATTGTGGGTTGACGGGTCGCAAAATTATCGTTGATACCTATGGTGGTATGGGATCACATGGTGGTGGTGCCTTTTCCGGTAAGGATCCTTCCAAGGTTGATCGCTCCTCGGCCTATATGGGTCGTTATGTTGCTAAAAATATTGTTGCCGCCGGCCTGGCCACTGAGGTTGAGGTGCAAATTGCCTATGCCATCGGTATCTCCAAGCCCGTATCCATTAACGTCAAGACCTTTGGTACCGGTGTTATCGCTGATGCTAAAATTACCCAACTCGTTGAAAATCATTTCGACTTGCGTCCTAAAGCCATTATTCAGCACCTCGACCTGCTCCGTCCCATCTATCGTAAAACTGCGGCTTATGGCCATTTTGGCCGTGAGTATGATGAGTTTACCTGGGAGAGAACCGATAAGGCTGATGAGTTGAAGGATGCGGCAGGTGTAAAGTAATTTGCCTGATTAAAGGCTCCAAATTCTAATTTAAAAAATATAGGAAATATAACGTCAAATAGAACAATTAAAACTGGCGACTTTAAGGTTGCTGATATGGATCTTGTCAAATGGGGGCAAAAGGAAGTTGCCATTGCTGAAACAGAGATGCCAGGTCTTATGCAGTTACGTAAGGAGTTTGCCGGTAAAAAACCCTTGGCTGGTGCCCGGATTGCTGGTTGCCTGCATATGACTATCCAGACGGCAGTGCTTATGGAAACGCTGGTTGATCTCGGGGCCGAGGTTCGCTGGTCATCGTGTAATATCTTCTCCACTCAAGATCATGCGGCTGCCGCCATGGTTGCCGCTGATATTCCAACCTTTGCTTGGAAGGGCGAGAATGAAGAGGAGTTTTGGTGGTGTATCGAGCAAACCATCCATGGGCCTGACGGCTGGACACCAAACCTCATCCTTGATGATGGTGGTGATTTGACGGTTATCATGCATGATAAGTATCCGGAAATGATGAAGGAGATAAGGGGTATCAGCGAAGAGACCACCACCGGTGTGCATCGCTTAAATGAAATGGCCCGTGATGGTAAGCTTATGGCCCCGGCCTTTAATGTTAACGACTCGGTCACCAAATCAAAATTTGATAATCTCTATGGCTGTCGTGAGTCTCTGCTCGATGGTATTAAGCGCGCCACTGATGTGATGATTGCCGGTAAAACCTGCGTTGTTGTTGGCTATGGTGATGTGGGCAAGGGTTGTGCTCAGGCCTTTCGTGGTATGGGTGCCACGGTTATTGTCACCGAGATTGATCCCATCTGTGCACTCCAGGCTTCAATGGAAGGGTACAGGGTTATGACCATGGAAGAGGCCGCACCCCAGGGTGAGATATTTGTCACCTGTACCGGTAATTTTGATGTGATCAGACGCGCCCATATGGACACCATGCCAGACCAGGCTATCGTCTGTAATATCGGTCATTTTGATTCTGAAATTGATATTGCCGGGCTTAAAGATCTGACCTGGGAAAATATCAAACCCCAGGTGGATCATGTGATCTTCCCTGATGGCAAGCGTCTTATTATTCTTGCCGAGGGTCGTTTGGTTAATCTTGGTTGTGCCACCGGCCATCCAAGTTTTGTGATGTCTGCCTCCTTCACCAATCAGGTCATGGCTCAACTTGAGTTATGGGCAAATGGTGACAAGATGGAACATGATGTGTTCTTTTTGCCCAAGCAGCTTGATGAAAAGGTTGCCCGTCTGCACCTTGAAAAGATCGGGGTGAAACTCACAGAGCTTACCAAGGAACAGGCTGACTATATTGGTGTTCCGGTTGAGGGCCCCTATAAGCCTGAATATTATCGTTATTAAAAGATAGAAAGAAGATAGAAGGTAAAGAATGTAAAGAAGATAAAGAATGGGAGCGGCTTGCGTTTTTATTCTTTATCTTCTTCTTTGCCTTTACATCCTGTATCGACTTTAATATTCATCGAACATCGAACATCGAACATCGAATTCTACATTCTCTACCTTCTTTAGCTTCTGTCTCCCATCCCGAGGTCTCCCATGTCACAAGATCTACCTGATTTTATCACCTATTTCCTTGATCCAACCCATTTTGAACATCCGGTCACAGAAGTTAAACTGGTTCAGACCCATATTTCCTTTGTTATTATTGCCGGAGATTTTGTCTATAAATTTAAAAAGCCGGTGGATTTTGGCTTTTTAAACTTTTCAACCCTTGCCAAGCGCCAGTTTTATTGCGCCGAAGAGCTAAGACTCAACCGTCGTCTCTGTGAGGAAATATATCTTGAGGTCATGACCGTGAACAAAACGGCAGATGGTTTTTGTTTTAATGGTGATGGTGAACTGGTTGAGCATTGCCTTAAAATGGCAAGAATGGATCTTGAGATGATGATGGGGGATGTGATTGGGCGTGGTGAGTTGACCAATGATACTCTGGATGAAATAGCCCACAGGTTACATGATTTTTATAATAATGCTGAGGCTAATCTTGACCTTGATGAATTTGGCACAGCAAGGGCCGTGTCTGGTAATGTTCTTGAAAACTTCGAGCAAACCGAGACCTTTATTGGTGGGGGGGCGCTCAGTCAAAAGCAGTTTGCTGATATAAAGAAATTCTCGGAAGATTTTTTAAGTAATGAACAACTCTTTCTTGAGCGGGCCAAAGACCATTTGCGTGACTGTCATGGTGATTTGTACTCTGCCAATATCTGTCTTGGCGAGAAAATCTACATCTTTGACTGTATTGAGTTTAATGAACGGTTTCGCTATAGCGATGTGGCGGCTGATGTGGCCTTTCTCGCCATGGATCTTGATTTCCTGGGCTTGCCTGAGCAGGCAAACTACTTTATTGATTCCTTCGTTAAAGTCACGGGGGATGCGACCTTAAAGACCATGTTGCCATTCTACAAGTGTTACCGGGCCTATGTCCGTGGCAAGATCGGTCTGTTTACCGCCAGTGATCCGAATGTCGATTCTGCTACTGCCAAGGCATGCACTGAAAATGCGGCAAAATATTTTGCCTTAGCCCACTCCTATGCCACAGCCTAAACCTTGGGTCTTTATTTTCATGGGGCTGATTGCCAGTGGTAAATCAACCCTGGCTAAGGCCTTTGCCGGGAAATATCAGTTGGCCTATTATAACTCTGATATTGAACGCAAGAAACTGGCCAGGATAGATCCTACAAGGCGGGGTGATGGCAAATTTGGGGTGGGGGTTTACACCCCGGAAATGACCAGGATGACCTACGACACCCTGATTGCCAGGAGCAAAGAGTTGCTTGCGCAGAACCGGTCGGTTGTCCTCGATGGTTCCTATACCAAAGAGAGCGAGCGGCAATTAATACAAGATGCCTTGGCCGGGACGGAGGCATCTATTATTTTTATTCTCTGCACGGTGTCGGAAGAGATCACCATGGAACGTTTACGGATTCGCGCCTTAGATAAAACAGCCGTTTCAGATGGTACACTTGCTATCTATTTACGGCAAAAACAAGATTTTGAGTACCCCGATGAACTTGACCCCGCAGAGTTTATTTCTATTGAGACTGATGGCGGGGTAGAACAACTCTTGACAAGCCTTGCTTCATCCCTTAACATCCCCCCCTTTCGGCCTAACCCGGATACTATCGCTTAAATCATTTTTTTACGTAATCATTGAGGTTTAAGCTTCATCTGCTGTCATAAACTGATGAAGGTTGATCAGTGCAAATTTTTAGAAATAGGTTTCACCATTATGGAAACGAGTAAACTTCGGAACGTTGCTATTATTGCCCATGTTGATCACGGCAAAACCACCCTTGTGGACGAACTCTTTGCCCAGTCTGGTATGTTTCGCGATAACCAGGAAGTCGCAGAGCGCCTCATGGACTCTTCTGATCTTGAGCGTGAGCGCGGGATTACCATCACCTCAAAAAATGGTTCCTACAAGTATCAGGATTACTCTATTAATATTATTGATACCCCCGGTCATGCCGATTTCGGCGGTCAGGTCGAACGTGTTTTGCGCATGGCGGATGGCTGTTTGCTGTTGGTTGATGCCCAGGAAGGCCCCATGCCGCAAACCTTCTTTGTTTTAAAGAAGGCCCTTGCCAATAATCTGCCTGTAATTGTCTGTATCAATAAGATTGATAAGCCCGGTTCCCGTTGTGACTGGGTGCTTGACCAGGTCTTTGATCTGTTTGTCAAACTTAATGCCCCGGACGATATCCTCGATTTTCCAGTGGTCTATGCCTCTGCTAAAGGTGGTTATGCCAGATATGAGGAGCATGATGAAAATATGGATATGGAACCTATTTCAACCATGATTATAAAGCATATCCCGGCCCCTTCCGGTTCTGCTGATAACCCCTTGCAGATGCAGGTAAACTCCATTGATTACTCTCCGTATATGGGGCGTCTTGGTATTGGTAAGGTGGTGAATGGGACCCTTAAAATTAATACCGATATTGCTGTGGCCCGCCGAGATGGCTCCATTAAACCGATTAGGATCACCAAGCTCTTCCGTTTTGAATGTAATGAGAAGGTGGCGATTGATCACGCGATTACCGGTGAGATTGTGGCCATGGCTGGGATGGATGATGTGACCGTTGGTGTGACCTTTTGTGATCCCCAAGACCCAAAGCCTCTGCCCCTCGTTGAGATTGATCCACCAACCATATCCATGAACTTTATTCCTAACGATTCGCCCTTTGCCGGGCGTGACGGCAAATTTGTTACCTCTCGCCATATTGAAGAACGTCTTCAACGTGAGATGCTATCCGATGTTGCCCTTCTGGCTGAGCCGCTTACCGATGCCGTGGGCTTCAAGGTCTCTGGACGTGGTGAACTGCATCTGTCTATTCTTATTGAAAAGATGCGGCGTGAGGGTTTTGAATTTCAGGTGACGCGGCCTCAGGTTATCTTTAAGGAGGTGGATGGTAAGACCTACGAACCGTATGAAGAGCTTACCATTAACGTTGATGAGCAGTATCAGGGCCCGGTTATTGAAAAACTGGGTAAACTCAAAGGTCAGATGCTTGAGATGGCCACAGAGAACGGTATGGCTCGATTGGTCTTTAAAATTCCAACCCGTGGTTTGCTAGGTTTTCGTAACGATTTCATGACTGATACCAAGGGTCTTGGTATCATGAATTATGTCTTTAGCGAGTATGCTCCCCATGCCGGTGATATTGTCAATCGGGTCAATGGCGTGTTGATTGTAAAAAGCACAGGTATTACAGTGGCTTACGCCCTGGCTAATCTTCAGGGTCGTGGTCGTCTGTTTCTTGGTGCTGCTGTTGATGTGTATGCCGGGCAAATTATTGGTGAGAACAGTCGGACGGCGGATATGGTTGTTAATCCTTCCAAGGGCAAGAAACTCTCCAACGTGCGGGCCTCGGGTACGGATGATGCCACGGTGGTTATTCCGCCGGTGGAAATGTCCCTTGAAGAGTCCATTGCCTATATCAATGACGATGAACTTGTGGAGATTACGCCCAAGGCCATTCGTTTGCGGAAGAAGAACGCCAAGACCAAGCCGTAATATGGTGTAACACCTTGTTGTGGGAGGTTTTGTGGCATCCCATTATAATATTCAGATAACAGGCATCGTGCAGGGGGTCGGTTTCCGACCCTTTGTCTATAGGCTTGCCTGTACGCGCGAGATTTACGGAACAGTGGGTAATAACTCCGCTGGGGTTATTATAGACTGTTCCTGTTCTCCTGCGTGTCTTGATGGGTTTGTTGGAGATTTGCGCCAGAAAGCACCTCCGGCAGCGGCCATCGCCTCTCTTCTCATAACTCCTGTTTCTGTTCCAACTAATTTTTCTGCGTTTACGATTACTTCCTCTAAAAAACGCAAGTCCTCCTCCGTTTATGTTGCCCCCGATTTAGCCCTGTGCAGTAACTGTCAGGCCGAGCTGTTTGCTCCGGCTGACCCGCGCTTGCATCACCCCTTTATCAACTGTACTGATTGTGGCTCCCGTTACACAATTATCAGTGATACTCCCTACGATCGCTCAGCAACATCCATGGCGACCTTTGGTATGTGCAAGAGCTGTGAAGCTGAGTATCTTGATCCGCAGAACAGAAGATTTCACGCAGAACCGGTCTGTTGCCCCCAGTGTGGGCCTAAATGTAGCCTCTTTATTGGCAATGACCCACGAACCCCAGAACTTTCCGAGTGTGGTGACTTATTGCAGTCCGGACAGGTTGGGGCGGTAAAGGGGTGCGGTGGTTTTCAGATCTGTTGTGACGCTCGGGCCAATACGGCCATAGGTCACATTCGGACCTTCAAGCAACGGCCTGATAAACCATTTGCCATTATGGCGTGTTCCCTTACGGAGGTTAAGCGTCTCTGTTACCTGAGTCCCAGCGAAGAATCTGTCCTTACTTCTCCGGCCCGTCCCATTGTTTTATTGCGCCTTAAACAACCGGAACTGGTCTCTCCGCTTATCTGTGCAGGCCACTCCCATATTGGTGTGATGCTCCCCACCACCGGCCTCCACCATCTGCTGTTTCACTATTCTGCCCTGCCTTTTCTGCTGATGACCTCGGCCAATCGTTCCGGCGAGCCGCTTATCATTGACCGGCAAAATCTGATCCGGGATCTTGAGCCTCTGCTTGATTTTTATATTGATCATAATAGGCAAATTATTAATCGCCTTGATGATTCGGTGCTGATGGTGACAGGAACTATTCCCCGTTTTGTGCGCAGGGCTCGGGGCTATGTCCCGCAACCTGTCACGGTACCGCTTGATGTTAGTGGTATTTTGGCACTTGGTGGTCAGCAGAAGAATTGTTTTGCCCTGGGCCGTGGTCGTGAGGCCTTTCTGGGGCCGCATATCGGCACGCTTGGTTATCTCAAGACAAATGAGTTTCTGCATCAGGCTATTACCACCTATCAGTCTTTATTGCAGTTGCCGTACAGTCTAGTTGTTCATGATCTGCATCCAACCTATGAAACTACGCGAGTGGCAGCAACACTTAAGGTGGAGGCGCTGGCTGTGCAACACCACCATGCCCACCATGCAAGTTGTATGGCAGAGAATGGCCTGAATGAACCATGCCTTGGTATCATCCTTGATGGCAGTGGCTATGGTGATGATGGTACTATTTGGGGGGGGGAAATCCTGCTGGCTGATTTTGCCGGGTATCAGCGTTTGGCTCATTTTGATCCTGTGTCCATGCTCGGGGGGGAAAAGGCGGTACAATATCCTGTTCGCATGGCCCTGTCTTACCTGGCCTCTTTTGTTTCTGCGGAGGCGTTGCCAGCCCATTTTACGGATTGGCGTGAGTTTAATGATATGTATTCATTCTGGCAAAACAGCTCCCATCTGCTGACCTCAAGTTGCGGTCGGCTGTTTGACGCTCTGGCCGCTCTTCTTGGGTGCGTGCAGGAGGTGACGTTTGAGGGGCAGGGGGCTATTATGGTGGAATGGCTGGCAGAAAGGTCAAGTTGCCCGGATGTTTATAACGAGGTGCTTGAGGTTGGGGTTGCCCAGGTCATAGCGACCCGTCATCTGATCCAGGTGGCGTATGTTGATATTGGCAGGCAGGTATCTCCGGCGGAGATCAGCCGCAAATTTTTAAATACCTTGGCAGCGCTACTTCTCAAATCAGCAGAGCTCGCACGGCAGAACTACGGGGTGAACAGGGTGGTCTTTTCGGGCGGGGTGTTTCAGAATCGCATTTTAACAGAGGGGTGCCAGCGAATATTCACAGGTGCTGGTTTTGAATGTTTTTTGCAGAGGAAGGTGCCCTGCAACGATGGCGGATTGGCCTTGGGCCAGCTTTGCATTAATGCGGCACGTCGGTAGTTTTTTCCTTCTCTGTTTCTTTTTCCTTACCTCCCCCTCTTTTTCGTTTTTTTGACTCGTAGAGAGAGCTGATTGTCTTCTTTTTGAACTGTTTCTGCAATCCGGTTTGGGCATCTTCCTGCAGGGTCTCAACCACTGAGCTTAGTTCATGTTTAAGGTTGAATTCTTTATTGTGGTGCTGTTTTTTTATGTTTATAAAGAAATCAGAAATAAGCAGGGTGTCGGGGGGGACGGTGGGGATATACACGGGGGATTCATCGTCTTGTTTAAGTTGGCTGAGATAGTTAAGTTCCTGCAAGATAGTACAGCATTCAAGAACCACATCAATGGGGATCATTAACTCTCTAGCCAGAGCCTCACTGGACATACCACCGTTTGCCACGGAAAAATTTTTGGCGATGGCCAGCATAACAAGGATTAGGGCCTTTTCTTTTTCCTTGGGCGGGTATTCGTGCAGGCAGGTCAGGCCCAGGTTGGCATTTCGATGTTGATAGCCCTTGCCCAGTATTCCTCCAGCCAAAATAATAATCCAGCCGGCGTTGAGCCACAGCAGGAGAATGGGAAAGCTGGCAAAGGTTCCGTAGATGGCGTTGTAGTTGGCTACACCGATTTGAAACTTGATAAAAAGGTGTTGATTGAATTGCCACAGGATACCGGCAGTAACCCCGGCGATTAATGCCGAGGAAAACTGGACCTTGGTATTGGGCATAAAGAGATATAGGAGGGTCAATACCAAAATTGAGGTGAACCAGGGGATGGTGATAAGAAAGGCTTTAAAGGCCCCGGCAAAAAGACCATAGGCCATGAGTTTCTGGGTGATAAAGTGACTTGATATCAGGGGCGGGATGGAAAGGGTTACCGCCAGGAGCAGGGGGCCAATGGTCAGGATGGACAGATAATCGGTGAATTTACGGTAGATGGAGCGAGGTTTGCTGATACCCCAGATGGTATTGAGTGAGGTTTCAACCTGGCTGACCATGGATATGGACGTCCAGATAATAAAGACAAGACCAATGGTGCCGAGTGCCTTTACATTGGTGTTGCTGACGTATTCAAGAATTTTGGGGATGAGATCACTTGACTCTCCACCCACGACAATATTGTTGAGGATGAGTGGTTCGAGAATTTTTTGGAGACCAAAACCCTTTGCCACTGAAAAAATAAGCGCCAGCGTCGGTACCAGTGACAGGATGGATTTAAAGGATAATGAGGCAGCATGGACAAGAATATCGTCCCAGAACTGTGAGTTCTTTAGGTGCAGGTAGACATTGGTACAGTTTTTGAGCATGGTATGCAAAGCATTTTCCCGGGGAAATGGGTGATTTAAACTGTTATTTTAGCAAGTTACGACTGGTCGGTCAACCTCGTGTTTGTAGGAGGGATCACAAAAAAAGCCCATTCATATTGCATGAATGAGCTTTGCCCCCAGGGTCGTAACAGGTGTTTTGTTTAAAACTGCATGGTGAGCATGGCCTCAATGGATAAATCTTCCACCTGAATAGGCTCATCGTTGGTGAGTGGCACGCCACAGGCGGCACCTACATTAAGAAAATCATTGATATGGAAGGTGGCTCCCAGAGCAAGGGCCTTCTTCTCCAGATCACCGAGCTGAATTTTATTATGATGGATAAGGTCTTGGGCGGCAAAATGCCTGGTATTATCTGCTGACTGGCGTTGGATTAAAAGTGGTTTTTCGCCATTTTGTGTTTTTGGCGAGTCTAAAACTATAATTGGCGTAAAGGATAAAGCGGTGTCCTGACCCGCATGGAGAACCGGGGCCGATAAAAGACAGACAAAAAATGTCGTGAGGGATAACTGTATTATATTTTTAAATTTCATGATGGAGTCCCCGTTTTAAGGTGGGTTCTTGGTACCGCATATGGGTTCATTGTGGAGGAGTCATAATCTAAAAACAAGCAAAAAAATAGGCATTATTCTAATTAAGTGATAACCCTCTGATTTCGTATAAATTTTCTCGGATTTTTTTTTGTTTAGGTGCCGGGAGGGAGTATATGACGTTTGCCAATATTTTAGGGATTGTTTTCTTTGTTATATTTAGAAGTTAATTCAGCCTGTTAGGTGTTGCCAATGCGGTTTTCTTGGGCAAACTCTTTTTTGTCTAGCCGATAGATTGACATAGGTTTGGTTTATTTTTAGACTAAAAGAGATCAGTTGGCAGACCTGCGACCAGTTTATTAAGGTACTACAATTTTCCACCCGGACGCCATTAAGAAGGAGGTGTCAAAGCGGGCAGGGTTATTTACACAAAATGCTTGTGGGGGAGTTTTATGTCTGACGATGTTATTGAAATGTTGACCAGGATGATTGAGTGGCTGGGTATGCCGATGGTGTATGGTGTTCTTGGTCTGATTTTCTTTATTTTTATAGTGAGACCTTTTTTCTTGTACGTCTTTGACCTTGATCGTGTTGCCTCACATACGGCCGCGACTGAAACAACTAGTATTAACGATGCCTCGAAAGAATTTGATGCACTGTTGGACAGAGATGAGTTAACTCTGGATGAGGACGAGGATATCCCTGACATTCTTACCGATGATCAAAAGATTGCAAAACTTGCGGCCTCTTCCCCGGATAAAGGCCAGGCCCTGGTGAAGCAATGGTTGAATTCAGACCAGAAAACAACTGACTCTGCCAAGGGTGAGTAGTATCAGCTCTATTTTGGCTTCATAGGGCTATTTCCTGATCAATCGTTGATTTTGACCTATATTTCTTTTATAGTCCGCTTTCTTAAATATCAGATTTAAGATTTTATCCTCTTGAAAGCTGGCGTATTATGCAAAAAACACAAAAAAATGAAATGGTTGCCAATGAGGGCATGGTTCTCCTTGATACCATCCGCAGGCTCCATCGCCGTAATGCTATTGACCGACTGTTGAAGTTGATGTCTAAGACTCATCCGGCTGATATTGCGTGGGTTTTCAGGTATTTAACTCCTAGCGAAAGAACCAATGTGTTTAGTGTCGTGGTGCAAACACCACAAATTGCCGAATTTCTTGGGGAATTAGATAAGACCATTCTCCTTGAGTTGGTTGATGGCTTGACGCCACAGTATCTGGCCTCTGTTATCGAAACCATGGCTCCCGATGATGCGGCTGATATCCTCGAATACCTGCCAGAATCTTTTGCTGATGATATTCAAACCTTTATGCAGCGCAAGGATCGTGAGGAGGTTGAAGATCTTCTCCAGTATGATCCTGAAACTGCCGGCGGGCGGATGTCGCCTGATTTTCTCTCCCTTGAGGACGAGATTAGCGTTGGTGAGGCCATCAAGTGGGTGCAGGAAAATAGTGAAGAGCTGGAGATGGCGTTTTATCTCTACATCCAGCATGGTGAGGATGGACAGCTTGCCGGGGTTCTTTCCCTGCGCGAGCTTCTCACCCATAAACCGTACCGGCAGTTGAAAAACATCATGAATACCAATGTGATTTCTGTTCCCACCGAAACGGATCAGGAAGAGGTGGCCCACATTGTTTCCCAGTATAATATTCTGGCTGTCCCTGTTGTGGATGCCAGTGGGCGTATGGTTGGTATTGTCACGGTGGATGATATTATTGATGTTATCCGCGAAGAGGCCACAGAAGATTTTCTTGTTATGGCTGGTGCCGGTAAGGATAATGAGATCCTGCTGAAATCAACCGTTGATACCGCCATCACCAGGGCGCCATGGCTTTTTGCCAGTTGGATTGGTGGCCTCTTGGCAGTGATGGTAATCACTGTCTTTGAGGATGAGTTGCAAAAGATGCTTGCTCTTGCCGGATTTATACCCATCGTGATGGGTATGGGTGGCAATATCGGTACCCAGTCTTCGACAATTATTGTCCGTGGTATGGCGACCGGGCGCATAAATATGAACGAATTATGGCGGGTTGTGTTTAAAGAGATGCAGGTTGGTCTACTTCTTGGCACCTTGTATGGCTGTCTCCTTGGTGGGGTGGCCTTCTTTCTCCATGGCGAAGCTCCGCTTCTTGGGTTGGTGGTGGCCATCTCAGTGCTCTTTGCCATGACCCTTGCTGCCACGATTGGTACCTTTGTTCCCCTTATCCTAAAACGTCTTGATATTGATGCCGCTATTGCCACCGGTCCTTTTGTGACGACCTCCACTGATATTATTGGTGTTACGGCCTACTTTATGATTGCCAAGGTCCTCCTTAGTTTATGATTTTCTGGACTACTTCCAGGGCTGTTTTCCAAGAGTTTGTTAAAAAAAAACCTTAGGTCATGGATTGATGACCTCTAAAAGTTACGTAAATAGATCATGTCTCTTAAAAAAAAATCCCCCCTAAAACCTGTTATCTGGTTTATCCTGATTGCCTCATTGCTCTGGCTCGTTCTCTTTAGACCCCAGTTTTCACTCAATCAGAATGCCGCACCCAGGGCTATTACCGCCCGGGGCACCCTTGCTGGGGATGAACAAAACGGTATTGAGATCTTTGCCTCAATCTCGCCATCGGTTGTCTATATCACCTCGGTTGAGGTGCATCGAAATTTCTTTAGCTTAAATGCCTATGAGATTCCTAAAGGAACAGGCTCCGGTTTTGTGTGGGACAAGGACGGGCGCATTGTTACTAATTATCATGTGATTGAAGATGCGTCACGGGTGCATGTGACGCTTGAGGATAATACGACCTGGAAGGCGGTACTTATTGGTGCTTCCCCCGAAAAGGATCTTGCTGTTTTGCAAATCTCAGCTCCGGCTGGTCAGCTCTATCCGATACCGGTTGGCGAGAGTCATAATCTACTGGTTGGCCAAAGGGTGTACGCCATTGGTAATCCCTTTGGTCTCGATCATACACTTACCTCTGGTATTGTCAGTGCCCTCGGGCGGGAAATTACCTCGGTATCGGGAACACCCCTGCGTGGCGTAATTCAAACGGATGCGGCTATTAATCCAGGGAACTCAGGTGGGCCGCTTCTTGATAGTGCTGGCAGGCTCATCGGGGTTAATACGGCAATCTATTCCCCCGCCGGAGTGAGTGCCGGAATTGGCTTTGCCGTGCCGGTTGATCAAGTTAATGATGTCGTTCCGGACTTGATTAAGTATGGTAAAATATTGAAACCGAGCTTGGGTATTTCTGTTGCCACCCCCCAACTTGCCAGGCGCCTTAGTATTGATGGTGTTCTGATTATCAAAGTTGAGAAGGGCTCAAATGTGGATAAGGCTGGGATTATTGGCACCACCCAGAGGCGTGGTCAGGTTATCTTGGGTGATATTATTATTGGCGTAAATGGCAACGAGGTTCATGATAGCCGTGACCTTGCCAGAATCTTAAATACTTTTAAAATCGGCGATATTATAACGCTAAAGATTGTTAGAAACAAAGAGAAATTTCAGGTGGATGTTGTCCTTGAACCCTTGGGGTAGTGAATGGATTGGTGGAAAAAAATATTAAGGAGCCTGATGTCTTTTGACGATGGGCCTGGGATCGATTTGTTTCAATACTTCCCCGGTATCAGGCGTTTTCTTGCTGCCCGGCATCATTATGCCCAGTTGCGGACACTGGGTGATATTCTTTTTGTCCTCGTTGTTATCTCCGGTTTTTGGGGGCCACAATCAGCCAACGAAAATTTCAGTGTTTTTTTAACCTGGGGCTTGCTGTGGCCGACCATTGTTCTCTCCTGGTTCTTTGTTGGTCGCATGTGGTGCGGGATCTGTCCCTTCCCTGGCCTTGGTGTTTTTCTGCAAAAAAAAGGTCTATGTTTAAATTTACCAATCCCTAAATGGTTGCAGGATAAAGGGGTGTACCTCTCCGTTGTCCTGCTCGGTCTTATTATCTGGGTTGAAATTGTTGCTGGTCTTGACCATTGGCCCCGGGGTACATCCTATCTGGTTCTATCCATTGTCATGGGTTCAGCCATTCTGGCTATTTTCTATCCCGGACAGGCGTGGTGCCGCCATCTCTGCCCACTGGGGCGCATGACCGGGGCCGCTGCCACCATGTCCATTACGGAATTTCGGGCCAATAATGAAAAATGTCGCGGTTGCAAGACCCTTGCCTGTAAACGCGGTAATGACCAGAAGGATGGCTGCCCTGTATATCTTGGCGCTATTTCCGTGCGCCATAACCTTCACTGTCTGGTCTGTGGCCACTGTTTGCCCCTCTGTGATCGTGATTCGCCCCAGCTTCTTCTGCGTAACCCCTATATTGAACTGATAAAAAATCAGGGTCGTTATATTACCTGTACCTATATTGTCCCCTTTTTAATGGGTTCACAGCTGGCCCGGTTCCTGCGGGGAAAAGATGTTTATACCGAGTATAGCCAGTCATTAAATTTGCCTGACTCAATCATATTCAGTGTCACATTGATTGTCTGCTCCTTCTTTGTCCTGTGGTTGATTCGTCTGGGGGCACGGTTGTTTGGTGTTGCCAAAGATCCTATCTGTGGTCATCTCTCCCCCATGGTACCAGTGTTGATTCCCATGGCCTTTACCGGAGAACTGGTTTACCGGATGGAATTTTTCTCCAAGGGGATTGGTGACTTTCTACCCACCATAGGCCGCCAGTTTAACCTGCCATTTTTAGAACTATTTTATTTTAAAATACCGGCCTTTCCGGTGGATGTCCTGTCGGCATTTTTTATGATGAACGGTGTTATTGCCGGTGGTTATATCCTGTGGCGCTTTGCCATTGTTGAATTTAGTGAGTATCTCGATATGAAATCGTTTATTGGTATTAACCTCATCATTATGGCGCTGTTATTTTGTTATCTGGCCGTTATTTTCTAGAATTTTATGGTTATTGAATGATGGGGTTACGGTTTGCACAAGGGAGCGGCATTCTGGAAATTTCGTAGCATTTTTGGTCTTTTGGATTGGCACTGGTTGGGTCAGTCTTTGCGAGGAACTCGCATGATACCACCAGGGGCGGTAAAAAAGATCTAAAAATCAAGAAATTGCCAGCTCAAGCGGACTTGTGTAAACCTTGAACCCTTGCAGACAGCGAAGGCTTCGAAATCTTAACGGATATAACTGAGAATTTTGTTGTTGTTATGCCTTTCACATCTTTCACGTCAGGCTTTTCCCTTGACCTATCCCCTACCTTGATAATGGTGACTATATGCTTGTTGTTTCGAAAAAAAAGAGTTCAACCTTTACTGGCGATGTGCTGGTGGTTCCTGTTGTTCAGGCCGATGATTGCCTTGCTACCCTTGACCCTCTCTTCCAGGATATTCTTGAGCGTCCGGTAAAGAACAATGATTTTTCCGGCAAGGAGGGGGATACCTGTCTGGTCTACCCTGACAACGGCTTAAGCTGTACAAGGCTCCTCTTTGTTGGCCTTGGTGAGGATATCCATGAGCGGGAGTCGTTCAGACTCTGTGGTGGTGTGGTGGCCCAGAACATCAGAAAGCTTAAAGGTGAAACGGTTGGTGTTGTATTGGACTCTTTTGGGGATGTGCTTGCCGACGCGGCTGAAGCCTTTGCTGAAGGATTGCTCCTTGGGGGATATAGTTTTGATCGGTATAAAAAACCAAAGGACGATGGGCCGGTGCCAGTGAAGAAGGTGACCTTTTTTGCCGGAAGTGATGCTGGTGTGGTCAGAAAATCCGTTAAACGGGCCGAGGTCGCGGCAGAGATCGGTGCCGTTGCCCGCAATATGGCTAATGAACCGGGTAATTTTTGGACGGCAGCTGAATTTGCCAGTTTTGCTAGAAATCTGAGTGGTCAAAATGTGAAAACCACCATTCTGGCTAAAAAGAAATGTCAGAATCTCAAGATGGGTGGGTTGCTTGCTGTGAACCAAGGGTCGGCCCATGATCCCGCAGTGGTTATTGTTGAGTACAGATGTAAAAAGAAGAAGGCGCCAACCATTCTTCTGGTGGGCAAGGGGCTTACCTTTGACTCGGGTGGTATTTCCCTGAAACCCGGAGCTGGCATGGAGGACATGAAGTATGATATGTGTGGTGGGGCCGCTGTTATGGCGGCCATGCAGGGGGTTGTCATGGAACAACCGGCCCAGGTGAATGTTATTGGTATTGTCCCTGCCACCGATAATATGCCCAGTGGCTCTGCTGTGAAACCTGGGGATGTAATAACCTGCTATAACGGCAAAACCGTTGAGGTAATTAACACCGATGCCGAAGGACGACTGATTCTGGCCGATGCGCTGGCCTACGGGGTGGATAAGTATAAACCTGACGCGGTTATTGATCTTGCCACCCTGACCGGTGCCGTTATTGTCGGGCTTGGTCATCATAACACGGGGTTACTTGCAAACGACGATGCCTTAGCCGAACGGGTAACAGAGGCCGGGGCAAAATGTGGTGAACCGACATGGCGTTTGCCCCTTGGTAAGGAATACACCAAACAGTTGAAATCCAAGGTAGCCGATTTGCGCAATATTGGTGGCAAGGGTGGTGGAACAATCACTGCTGCGGCTTTTCTTGAGGAGTTTGTTGGCGAAACACCTTGGGTGCATCTTGATATCGCCGGAACAGCCTGGGGATTTACCGAAAAGTCCTATATCCCCAAAGGGCCATCCGGGACAGGGGCGCGGACTCTGCTCGAGTTGATCCGCTCATGGAAGTAGATTTTTTAGGTCAGACGGACTTCAGGACAGGCGAACATTCAGGATACAGCACCACTTTGCATGGTGATGTAGGCAAGGATGGCGTACCTGGCACCCTTGCCGATTAAAACTAAGATGGTGAATGGGGCAAGGCTAAGTTTTAGCGAGCCAGCGATGAGACAGAGCGGGTCGCCGATGATGGGGAGCCAGGACAGGAGCAAGGACCACGAACCATATTTGCTATAGAGCTTCATGGCTCTGCTGGACTCTTTTGTCGATATTCGCAGGATCTTTGTGGTGATAAAGGTCGAACCATAAAAACCCAAACCATAGGTCGTCAGGCCGCCAAGAAAATTCCCCAAAGTAGCCACCATGATGATCTGGCCCGGAGGCAGACCCTGGAAAATCAGAGTGACCAGGAGCCATTCAGAGCCCAGTGGCAGGACAGTGGCAGCCAGAAAGCTTAAAAGAAAAAGCCCGTAAAGCCCGTTAGTGGTGAGAAAAAAATCCATAGGCTAATATCTTAAATGGTCAGTTCCTAACCTTCAACTAAAATAGCAGTTTTGTAAGGTAACCCTCAATTTACATCCCGATATCATCATAAAAAAAGGTCATTTGACGATAATGTCAAATGACCTTTAGGGAGAGTAATAATCATATGGGCATAAAAATCAGTAATGTCCGTTAGGATTGTGCGAGAGTTCAAGCTGACTTGCGTAGACCTTTTGAACCCGTCTTCTGCGTGAACCGCAAGTTTCTAATCGATATTGCTGGGTAGCAATGAAATTGCTACCGTCTTTTCTTTGGGTCTGGTTAATGGGCTGGTTGTTTAATTACCTGTTTGTCGCTTTTTTTGCGTGGGTCGGTACCACTGCGTTTACCAAGATTAAGGCTACCTTTGTTTCGGCGTCTCTTGCCTCCTTGGAAGGGTTTTTTCTTGGGATGGCTATGGACATGTTTCTTTTGGGCGACGCTTGGAGCTTCAAGTCGTGAGATTCGTAGCTGTTTCTTGCAAACCCAGGCGTTTTTCAGGGTGAGGAATATCTCCTCCGGCATTCCCGCTGGCAGATCAACGGTGGAGTGATAGTCAAAAATATCGATACGACCGATAAATTCACTGTCAAGCTCGGCCTCATTGGCAATGGCCCCAACAATATTCCCCGGTTTAACACTATCCTTGGAACCAACCTCAATGCGGTAACGTTCCATGCCTGTTTCCGGTTTAGACGCTGGTTTGCTTGCACTCTTTTCGCTCCGCTCCCTTACCTTGTCCTGTCTTGTTGATGGTGGGAAAGGCTTTTTAGCTGGGGCCTGGCTTGGTTTTTCAAACTTCTTGGTTTTACGCGTGGTCTCCCCCCCCTTGACCAGAAGCGGGGTGCCCCCTTGAGCTAGGATGGCCAGGGCTGCTGCCATCTGCATGGGGGAAACGATATTGTCTTCGCGGTATTTTTCCAGAAGTTCGGTGAAAAATCCCATTTCTTCAGATTCAAGGGTGTCAGTGATCTTCTGTTTGAAGGCGGCGATCCGTTTCTGGTTAATGACTTTGTTGGAGGGTAACTCCATCAAGGAAATTTTTTGTTTGGTGGTACGCTCAATAACCCGAATCATGCCGCGCTCGCGGGGAGTTACAAATAAAACAGCCTCGCCGTTTTTGCCCGCCCGCCCGGTACGACCAACCCGGTGGACATAGGTTTCCGGGTCGAAAGGTGTATCGTAGTTGAAAACATGGCTGATTCGTTTTACGTCAAGGCCACGGGCGGCGACATCGGTTGCCACGATGATATCAATATCACCATTTTTCAAGCGAGCTACAGTCCTCTCTCTTAGGTGTTGGGCAATGTCGCCATTGAGTGGCGCACATTTGAGCCCGGCCCGGTTCAGCTTTTCGGCAACATCGACGGTGGCTGTCTTGGTCTTGGTAAAGATGATGACACCATCATGCGGTTCAACCTGGAGAATCCGCTGGAGTCCATCAAGCTTTGCATAGCCACCAACAACGCAGTACCGTTGTTTGATGGTGGCAGCCACCTCGGTGCGTATCTTGATGGATATTTCTTTGGGATTGTTAAGATACCTCTGGGCAATTCGGCGAATTGGTTCCGGCATGGTTGCCGAAAACAGGGCTGTTTGCCGCTCTGCTGGTGTTTGCTCCAAAATCCATTCGACACTGTCAATAAAACCCATGCGCAGCATTTCGTCGGCCTCATCAAGCACCATGGTTTTAAGGTTAGAGAGTTTTAAGGTGCCCCGGCGCAGATGGTCCATAACCCGGCCGGGAGTGCCGATAACAACATGAACACCTTTGCGTAGAGGGCGAAGCTGGACGCCATAATCCTGTCCACCGTAAACCGCTAGAACCTTTAAGCCTTTGAGGCGTTTGCCGTATTTCTTGAAGGCTTCAGCCACCTGATTGGCAAGCTCGCGGGTGGGGGCCAGAACCAGGACCTGGGGCGAATGTTTGTTAAGGTCAATATTGGATAAAATGGGCAGGGCAAAGGCGGCAGTTTTGCCGGTGCCTGTCTGAGCCTGGCCAACTATGTCACGCCTGTCTAGAAGGTATGGGATAGTTAGTGATTGAATTGGTGAGGGGGTCTCGTAGCCGATATCTTTAATGGTTTGTTGCAGGGGGGCAATGAGATCAAGTTCGGCAAAAGTAGACTGGGGTGTTTTGTCTTCGGACATGGGTATACCTAGTAAGTGACTGAAAGGATGAGAATATTGCTTATAGCTACCCTGAAAAATTGTGTTTTCAAGGCACTCCTATGCAAATGTGTTCGCCATGAACACTACGCCGGGTGTTGTTTTATGTTTTCCGGGAGGTGGCGATCGTTTGCTCAGTTATCCTAACGATACCACTTTCGATGGTGAAGTCTGAAATGATACTTTTTCAGGTAACCCATCACAACAAGGTCAGCGAAGGTACACCAGTGGGATGGAAATAGCTAGAGGTTTAGGTTTATTGTTTCTGTAAAAGGTTAAAACCTTCGTCTTTCGGAGTATCGTCCCTCACTTACCGGGCGAATAACAGCGAAGAGGTGTCTATTTTGCTAGCAGTCGTCGCGTTGCTACTGTTTTATTTGAACGTCCAACATCGAACGTTCAACATTCAACATCGAGATAGCGCAGACTTCGATATGGAAAACGCTACGCTTGTCTAATTTTGATAAAATAAAGTTCCATATTCAGCGTTGGACGTTGGAAGTTGAATGATCGATGTTAATTTATCAGTTGTACTGGTAAAATTATTTCGTGAAACCGGCCTGTTCCGGTGATGGACTTCTCGAAGTCTCGTTGCCCTCGCTATTCGGTCCGCATTTTAACCCACCTGCTTGAGCGGGTGGTAGTTGAGTTTAGCGATTGCAAGGTTGGGCCTATGGGTGATTTCGCAGCTTAAAATCAGTGG
>JAJRUT010000115.1 GCA_024277655.1 Deltaproteobacteria bacterium
AAAAACGCTGCGCTCAACCTCCTGAATAAGTTCCGGCTGGCGAATTCCGTAGGCATCTTCAGGGGAGATCCTTATCTCACGGGTTTCATCTATGGTAGCCCCAATCATGCCCTCCTCAAACCCCTTCATAACACTGGCGGTGCCAAGGGTGAACTCGAGCTGTTCCGTCTCTTTTGTTGACTCAAAGACTTCACCGGTTTCAAGAATTCCTTCATAATCGACGGTGAGACAATCACCGAGTTTCGCTTGTTGCATAGCTGTATTCCTCATTAATATCCTGTCAGTTATGGAGACAGTGTTTTTAACTCTCATACCATAGCTTGTCCTGTGATTCAATGGATGGCTTTACGAGGGAGTCAACTTCTTGCGATATTTTTGCAGATTGCTCATCCGAACCTCAATTTTGCCTGAAAGTCTGCCGAGGGAGTAAGTGTTAACATTATTATGGTCGGCTTTATACCTGAACATAACTTTTTGGAGGAGCATGCCGAAGGTGGATAAACATTTCCGACTAACATCTAGCAGTTCATCGTGGGGGAAGGGGGATGTGTAATTGGCAAAATAAGTTTCAAGAAAGGTTGTCACCTCTTGCTGGTCATCTTCCCCGTGGCCAAAAAAAATAGTGCAATTCTGGAGGATGCTGTGTAGCTTTTCTGCCAGTATTTCTTCTGTAATGGCGTCCTGTTTATTGAAACTGCCAAGGAAGATTCGTATCATTCTAAAAATGCCGGTTATGCCTTTAAAATAACTGCTTGCCCTGGCTTTGGCCAAGGTCTCAGGGTTTAGAAGACCATTTTTCTGGTGACTCTGTTCGTGGAGGTAGTCAATAAAATAATCTTTAAATATCTGGAAAAATTGTTCAACCATGAGTAGGAGTTGGGCTGCCCTATCGAGTTCTTCAAGAAGAAATTTTTTATGGGTGAAATCACGGATACAGGCCCCGACCTTTTCTGTTTCTGCTGGAATGTTAAAGAGGATATCGGTAAGTGGTTTATTGGTGACTTCAGCCAGTTGGCTGTGAAATATGCTGATGTTTTTGATGTCCTTTTTTACGTAGTTTTCGACAAATAAAACAAAATCTTTAACCTCCTGTAAGGCCTCGTGGCAGAGTCTGAGCTGTTGACTAACCATGCTGTATGCCAGGGGGGGCAGGTTGTCTGCCATGGGCTTGGCAATCTTTTTCTGGAGAAGGGTGGCTTTGGTGAAATATGTGTACATATTGATTTGGCCCTCCTCCTCAAAACCTTCATCCCTGGTGGTGATGAGGTAAATTTCAAATCCTGTTTCAAACACGGATTTCTTTTTGCCGGTGGCGCTTGCACGGGCCAAGGGTAGTAGGGTTTGCAGGTTAAGATTCTTTTTCAGGGCAATAGAGCTTGACTCAAGGCCGACCTTGCATTTACGCAGTTGTTCCATGGCCGGAGAGAGATTGTTTGTCTGTTGCTGTATTTTCCTGGCCTGAGTCATGGCCTCTACGACCGGAATCGGGCTACCAAGGTTGATGTCTGCCTCAAGGTTGGCAATGTTGTTTTGCAGTGTCCTTATTTCTCGCAGGACGTTGCTGGCGATGCCTGGGTAGTTGTCGCGGGATTGACGTAAGTCATCGGGCAGTCCAAGGGCCTCAATGATATCAGTAAAAGAATCGATGTTGACTTTTTGCCAGGCTATTACATCCTTGTTGACGGAAATCTCTCTGGCTTCCTTCTGATAGGTAGACAGTTTTTTTGTGCATTTGCTGAGAATTGCTTGGGCTTCCTGGAGATCTGGCATTGGCGAATTTTGACCTTTTTTCTTTAGTATAGGTTTCGTGCGTTTTTGAAACAATAAGAAAATAACAAGTGGGGGGATTTACTAGCCTCTTCTTTGTGGCGTATTAGATAGCGTAGACCTTCGATTGGGCAGGTAAGATTGACTCCCAAATAGCAGTTTTTTGAAGATACCCTGTAGTTATGATAGGCATGTTCACCAGAGGGCTATTGAATTGTTGGAGCAACAGTGCCGGTTCGGGGGGATATAACGTTAAAGTTACTTGACAAAGTCGAGTGATAATCATAAGTATGATTGTTTTTTCAAGGGATGCATGCACGTATTGCCAGGAGATAGACTCAACCTGTGAAAACCCCTCCTTGCTGGCATCCACGCGATCACTGTAAAATTTTGCTATTCCGGCAACACCGTATTTTGCGGGCCAGGAAAAGTCAGGAACTATAAATGGCACTACTCAATTTTGATAAAGGTGATGGCCTTCTTCCTGCTATCGCCCAGGATTATAAAACGGGCGATGTTTTGATGCTCGCCTATATTAATGAAGAGTCCTGGGCTAAAACCCTGGAAACTGGCAAGGCCCATTATTGGAGTCGTTCCAGAAATAAATTATGGCTTAAGGGTGAATCGTCAAACCATGTGCAGCTCATCAAGGAAATTCTGGTCGATTGCGATGCTGATACCGTGATTTTTAAGGTCGAACAGCTAGGTGGCGCCGCCTGTCATAAAGGCTATTGCAGTTGTTTCTTTCGCACTGTAAGCCAAAATGAATTACATATTAATCAGGAGCCTGTGTTTGATCCGCAGGAGGTATATAAGAAATGAATGAATTAAAAATTGGTTTACCCAAGGGTAGTCTTGAAAAGCCAACCATCGAATTATTCGCCAAAGCAGGGTGGCATTTTCAACTCACCTCCAGAAATTATTTTCCTGTTGTGGATGACCCAGAACTCAGCTGTTCCATCTGCAGACCCCAGGAAATGAGCCGTTATATTGAGTCTGGGCTACTTGATGCCGGGATCACCGGCAAGGACTGGATCCTTGAAAATCAATCTAATTTGCATGTGGTTGATGACCTGATCTACTCCAAGGTTAGCCGCAAACCAACCAGATGGATTATCGCCGTACCCGGAGATTCAGACATTACCTGTCTTGAAGATTTGCAGGGAAAACGGATTGCCACTGAGCTGGTTGGCTATTCCACCAGGTTTTTCAAAGAGCGCGGTATTGATGTTGAGATTGAATTTTCCTGGGGAGCCACCGAGGCCAAGGTGGTCTCGGGACTTGCTGATGCCATTGTTGAGGTGACGGAAACCGAATCCACTATTCGGGCCCATGGATTGCGAATCATCCATGAGTTGATGACTTCAAATTCCCAGTTTGTGGTGAATGAAGAGGCGTGGCAGGATCCATGGAAACGTAAAAAGATTGAAAATATGGCAATACTCCTCCAGGGTGTTTTGCGGGCTGAGACCTTGGTTGGCCTAAAGATGAATGTTGGCAAGGATAATGTTGATGTCATCGCCGGGATGTTGCCCTCCATGAATGGCCCAACCATTTCACCCCTCTTTCATTCTGACTGGTTTTCCGTTGATACGGTGGTGGATGAAAAAAAGGTGCGTGACCTTATCCCAGCCTTGCAGGAGGCTGGTGCCGAAGGGATTGTTGAATACGTTTTAAACAAGGTTGTTTAGGGGAGAATGTAAGGAGAACGTAAAGAAAATATCAGCAGGTAGAGAAGGGTGGTATACTATACTTTGCGCCTTTATTTCCTAGGGTTCTTATTTTACAAATATGAAACAAAATACTGAATACGCAAAGCAAAAACTCAAGCCCCACTGGAGCAAAGGCAATACTGTCTTTGTTGACAGCGTGTATAATACAGCACGTCTGCCCCTGGCTCAGTATCCGGAGATTGCCTTTGCCGGACGTTCCAATGTCGGTAAGTCGAGTCTGGTAAACAAGCTGATTAACCGCCGGAAACTGGTCAAGGTCAGCTCAAAACCGGGAAAGACCCAGGCCCTTAATTTCTTTTTAGCCAGTGATGCCGTTTATCTGGTTGATCTGCCTGGCTACGGGTATGCCAAAGTTCCAAAAAAATTAAAGAATGACTGGCAGGGTCTTATCAGTTCTTATTTGACCAGCCGTGAACCTCTTCACTGTGTGGTGGTGATTATTGATATTCGCCATAGTGCAAAACCCCAGGATCGTGAGCTTGTCTCCTGGTTGCAACAGGAAGAACTGCCCTTTGTCGTGGTTTATACAAAAATTGACAAACTTAAACGGGGCCAGCAGGCCAAACAGGCCGATCTTCTGGATGCAGGCCTTGGTCTAAAGCCAGCACAGCGTCTCCTCTTCTCTGCTAAAACAGGTGAAGGTAAAGAAAAGTTACTTGGTATGCTTGACCAGTTCCTGCCGTAGTGGTTTAGTATCCTCTGCGTTTTTAATGCCGTATTGGTACAACTATTTAGTAGTGGTGAGATGACTATGACCGATGATTCGTGGAAGTGCTGGAATATAACCGGTTGCAACAGGAAGGATCAATGTCCTGCGGGACAGCAGGAGGATAAAGAGTGCTGGGAGGTTGTCGCCGAGATGGATGATTATCGATCATCCATGAAAATTTGTGAAGATTGCTTGGTGTTTCTGTCCAAGGTAAATAACCCTGTATTTACTCCAAAGGAGATTGAGACCATTCTAGCGAGGAAGGGCGTTTGTGTTCTGGCTTCAAAATGTTTGGAGGAGGCATAAGTCTCTTTTAAGCTGTGCTGGGAGTGTTGGCGAACCCATAGTTTAAAATTAAAACCACCGCATCTTTATTGAGAGCGGTGGTTTTTTTGTGCGAGATGGTTTTTTTGTCGCCGCCCTATTGCCAAACCCGCTTCCGGCAGGGGGGGCAATGCGCAAAAGGTACTCCACTTCTAACGGTGAAACTGCTTTTGCCTGGAAGTATCTGTTGGCTCCCATTGCCTTTAATGAGGGTGTTTAATCCGGATTTTCCAGGTTCTCCCCCATGTACGCCGTAAGGCGAGGTAACCCTTCTGTCGTAAGCGTCAAATCATCCCAACCAAAAAAATATTACTTGACCTTCTCAATCAAGCCTGACTATATTTAGGGGCAATAAATGTCTTAGTCTTAAAAAAAAAACGGCTCCTCGCTGTTTCAAGTGGGTAGCCCGAAATTGAATTTACTGCCAATGAGGTATATCATAGCGATTAAATTCTTGTTTGTTCTGTATCCTCTTGCTTTAGCTTTTGCTGCTTGGATCAGGCTAGTGTCATTATCATAGCCTCAAACAGCAAGGTGAATCCACTGCCGCTTCGTGCCCAAGGGATATCCACAAGTCTAACCCCACATTTTTTACATTTAGTACGTGGGACTTTTGCAGTCAGGTAGGCATCATGCTGGAA
>JAJRUT010000116.1 GCA_024277655.1 Deltaproteobacteria bacterium
GGCAAAAAATCAAGATTTTTTTCATATCCCTTCTCCTAAGTTTTTTTTAAAGACTAAGACATTTATTGCCCCTAAATGTAGTCAGGCTTGATTGAGAAGGTCAAGTAATATTTTTTTGGTGGGGATGATTTGACGCTTACGAATATTCACCGCAAATACGCAGGAATGGCGCCGATATAAAACGATGGGTTGTCTTGAGTGGTAAAGTCAAGTATTAGCCCCTTCAGTCAAGAGTTGGTGTGCAAACAAACCCTTGCCTTATTGGGGATCAGGATTTGAGTATCTGCCACAGCGGTCATTCCAAAAACTAAGAAGCTGACTTTCCCGCATAAGTTGTAAGACAGTGCATTCCTCTTCGCATTTACGGCAGGTGAAGGTTTTTACCTTATAGTCGTTTTCGAGTAGGTCAAAGCCACTAAAAGCACTCTTGCCAGGTCCTGATTTCCTGGCATAGATTGCTGCCCCGTAGGCCCCAGCTACCCCGAAATATTCAGAGACCTGTACTGGCAGATTGAGCTGTTTTTCAAACTCTCTGACGATACCCTTATTCGCCGCAACCCCACCCTGAAAAAATACAGGCCCGAGGATCTGTTTGCCCCGGCCCACTGTGGCCAGATAATTGCGGACCAGCGATTTGCAGAGCCCGGCGATAATATCATCCCGCGCCACACCAATCTGTTGTTTATGGATCATGTCAGTTTCAGCAAAGACCGTACAGCGGCCTGATATGGTGGCCGGATCATCCGAAGTCACGGCCATTTCACCCATCTCTTCGACCTTGACTCCAAGCCTTCCGGCCTGTTGATCGAGAAATGAACCCGTTCCTGCGGCGCAGACGTTATTCATGGCAAAATCTATGGCGTAACCATCTCTAACAATGATGATCTTTGAGTCTTGACCGCCAATTTCAAGAATTGTTTGGATATCAGGGGTAATGGCAAGGGCTGCCAGGGTGTGGGTGGTGATTTCATTCTTGATGAGATCGGTACCCATGAGTTTGGCCGCAAGGGTACGACCACTGCCTGTTGTGCAGGATGACAGAACATTGTAATCACCGCTTGCCTTTATTTCATGGAGGCCCTCGCGTAAGGCAGCAATGGGGTCACCATGGGTTCGTATATAAAGTGAATGATGGATCGTGTCATCTGCAGCATCGAGTACCACAATCTTTGCCGTAACAGAACCAACATCTATGCCGAGGAAAACATTAAATGCCATCGATAATATCCAGGTATGCTTCAAGCCTTGTGGCTGTATGTTCCTGCTCCGTATGTTCATCTCCCACAAGAACCATAAAGGGGATGGTTTGGGGCAGCTTGGCATGTAAACTGACGAGCTCAATACGCATCAGAGCATCAACCCCGCAATTAAAGGCAATGAGGTAGATGATTCCAGCCGGTTTCCTGATGTTTGTATAATAATGAAATGCACCCAGGATCTCCCTTGAGCTACGCCAGTAATTTGTCTTGGCGTAATAGTCACCCTTTCTGGCCAGGGCGTCAAGGTTCTTAAAGGGGATATCTTTTGGAGTGGTGATCTGGTAACCAAGGCTTGACAGTTGTCTGGTGATGCCCATGTTAAGGTGGTTATTTTCAAGAAGATAGGGGTGACCAAGCAGGGCAATTGTTTTCTGTGGAAACGTGGTCTCTTTACTGGCAAGGCTGGCTGGTATTTGCTTTTTTTTGACGATGTTTTTAGCGCTAATGTTTTGAGCAAATAGTTGCTTAACCAGGCGGATTAAAACCCTGTTGTCCTCATCGCTTGTGCTACTGTCAACCGTGATATCATTTAGTTTACCGGCAAATTCAGGACAAATATTGTTGATATTTAGTCTGACGATATCCGGCAGGGCTCTAAAATTGGGGCACATAAGGTGACTGTCTAATTTGACAAGCCGGGGGATGAGGAGGGTGTCGATCTCGGGGAGTAGATCAATGCTGGTGCGCACCATGGATTTAAATGGATGGCAGGCGTCGCCTTCGCTGAGCATAATCTTTTTTGACTTATGAGTAGGTTTATGGTGCCACTCTATCTCTTTATGGCGAGACAACTGCTCTTTAAGCCACGCCATAAAAGGCAACGGCATAAGCTCCTGCGGAATGCCTATACGCATGTAACACCATCTTTTTTCATTTTCATAATATCAACAAAAGCCTCAATCTGGGTGTCTATACGTAACCCCATATCTTTGCGATCAAGGGCAAAGCTAAGCACCGGAATTTTATGCTCGCTGGCGACAGTTGCAAGAACGGTGGCGGCATTTGTCTCCGGCATACAGGAGAAAGGATATACATGCACCACTCCGTCGTAGCCGTCACGGGCGGCCTTAATTGTTTCCGCCACCGAAAAGTTACATTCTGCCCCGACATCATATTTAAAATAAGGGTCGGCAAGCTTTATTAACTCGTTGCGCTCCTTAAGAATCTTGCGATCGAGCCGTGAACCGCGCCGGATGTGGGTTGAAAAATAGGAAGACCTGTGGGTTGCAACTCCGGCGTAGCCAAGTCGCCTTTCAATGCCAAGGTTGATGGTGGGTTCCATCACAGTGTACACCTCGCCCACTATCATTACTTTAAGTGGTGTTATGCCAGTTTCGTTTATGGCTTCAAGTTCGGCCACCGCCTGTTTGCCAGCCCTTGCTATGTCGAACAACGATTTTGCTGCATCAATGGCCTCCATGCCACGACTATAGGCCAGATCAACCAGACGTGGGCTGCTGGCCACGGCCCGTTTTGTTGCGGCTAACCGCTCAAGATGTTCACACCAGCGCATCTTTCGCCAGCCAATCATAATGGCCCCTGGGAATTTGGCGATGTTCAGTGGTGATAGTTCCTTTTTTAACTCTTTAGTTTCGGCGTGATTCTGGAGAAAGGCTTGGAAATTGAAGATGCCGGGAATGGTGAGCCAACGATATTTATAGCCCAGATCATCAAGGATGATTTTTATGGTGCGATCGTACAGACCAAGGCGACATGGCGGGCCTGAACCAACCATAACAATGGTGTCGGCCCCGGCCTCAAGGGCCTCAATGAAGTTACCAAGGATCATTTTCAGGGGCAAACATACCGATTCATTGGTATGAAACTCACCAATCTCCCGTGTCCTGTCCGATGTTGCCGGGGGTAAAACGTAGGGGATCCCTGCTGACTCGGCAATGGCCTTGCAGAAGACATACATGGAACCTAAGTGGGGGAAGGTAATAATCATAAATAATCAGCATTTTCTGGTTAGAAACTTATGGTTCAGCGAAAGACGGATTCAAGGTTTACACAAGTCCGCTAGACCTTGTAGTTTCCTTATTTTCAAGCCTTTTTTACCACGACACTTCAGTAAATAGTGTCCGGTAGAGAATCGAAGTCTTCGCTATCTGCATAGCCATTAAGCCGGGCCCAGAGGTTATTTTTTGCGCTTTTTTTACATGCCCATTACTTTGAATTTCAAGACTCACTACCGCAGGAACTTAAATTACGCGAAAAAAGAATCTCTGATCCCTAGGAGCTTGTACCGCTTAAATATTCGCCCGACGTTCACTAAAACGAACCACGAATGCATTTATGCTCTTACTGAACGTGAAGTATTATTTGAATTCAGGATTCAGAATTAAGCACAATATATCCCCTTGCCATTCTACTGAATTCTGACTTCTGAATCCTGACTTCAAAATAAGCGACTTTGCATTGACTCGCAAGCTCCTAGTGTAAGAATGTAATTGGACACTACTAACGCCCTTTTCCTAAGAGAAGCCTCTCAAATTGAGTAGAGCTCATCACTTGACAGTAGCCGAACGCCAGCATTCATGAAGGTGTTAATGGCTGTGTCACAGTCGGCAAATCGGAGAATAACAAGCCCTGTTTCGCCACTTTTCTGGGTGAAGGCGTAGATGTCTTCAATGTTAAGTTGACCTTCCTGGACAATTTGCAGGACTGCGGCAAGACTACCGGGCTTATCTTCTACCTCGGCAACTATGACATCGGTGACTGTGACAGTGAAGCCTTGATCTATCAGAATCTGTCTGGCATTGTCGGTGTCGTTGACAATGAGTTGTAAAACTCCAAAATTACCGGTGTCAGCCAGGGATACGGCCCGGATATTTATGCCGTTTTGAGCCAGAAGTGCTGTGATTTCAGCCAGACGTCCCGATCGGTTTTCCAGGGAAACAGCAAGTTGTTTTACCTTCATAGTTGGTTCCTTTTATTTACTCGTAATTGCCCGGCCAGCCTTAAAGGCGGCGATGTTTTTCTCTAAACTGCGGGGTAATCTCTTCTGCATTACAGCAATAAAAATCTCTTCAGCAATGGGTAATAAACTTGATAATGCCCCCACCAGGGCCAGGTTGGCACTTCTACTCTCGGCAACCGATTTGGCAATACCAAAACCGTCAATGAGAAATGTCTTGATATGGCGTTTAGTAAACTCAGCTAAAATATTATCAGGGTAGGGTACTTCACCTAGTGCCACAGCGGGGGGGGGAATCTTATGGGTGTTCACTATAACGGTACTGTTCTTATGGAGAAACGGCAGGTAACGCACGGATTCCATTGTTTCAAAGGCAACGAGAAAGTCTGCGGTGCCCGGAGCAATGAGTGGCGAGTACACCTTGTCTCCAAAACGCAAATGGGCCACCACTAAGCCGCCCCGTTGGGCCATGCCATGCACTTCGCTCTTTTTGGTGTCAAGCCCCGCTTCAAGAAGGGCATACGCCGTGATTTCACTGGCAAGAAGGATACCCTGCCCCCCCACACCGGAGAATAAGATGTTGCCACTTCGGCTCATTTTTCTGCCTTTGTAATGGCCATAAACTGGCAAATGTTTAGACATTGTCCACAGCCGTTACACATCTCAGGGCTGATTTGGGCATGCCCCTCTTCTTTTTCTTTTAAACCTGGCTTCTTTGCCTCATTCTCGCTGGTAGCCCGCCAGCTAATGGCCGGGCAACCGAGATTTATACAGGTCTTGCAACCGCTACAGTCAGTCTCGGAAATAATGCAGGGAACAGTTTTTGTCTTCTTCATGCTAGGAGCAAGAACGCATGGGGCCCGACTGATAATAACACTGGTGGCATCACGAGCAAGTTCTTCTTGCAAGACCTTTTGGGTATCCTCAATATCGTGGGGATTTACCGTGCAGATATGTTTTACCCCCACTGCCCGGCAGAGTTGTTCAAGATCAATAACATTGGCAGGATCTCCCATAAGGGTGGTCCCTGATACGGGGTTTGGTTGTTGACCCGTCATGCCGGTGGTGCGATTGTCAAGGAGGAGCACGGTTGCGCTTGACTGGTTATAAATCATATTGGCAAGTCCGGTGATGCCCGAGTGGATAAAGGTGGAGTCGCCAATAACAGAGACGATTTTTTTATAGGAATCGCCGCCAATAGCCTTGTTTAAGCCGTGGGCGATGCCGATGGAAGCACCCATGCAGACGCAGGAATCAATGGCTGATAAGGGGGGCAGAAAGCCAAGGGTGTAGCACCCTATGTCACCTGAAACAAAAATATCCAGTCTGGCCAGATTATAAAAGATACCCCGGTGGGGGCAACCAGGACACATATTGGCAGGGCGCTGGGGAAGATCAACCGGTGCCATAATCTCAGGCTTTTCCCCCCCCAGCGCTTGGTTTACAATGGCGCTATTGAGCTCACCGATAGCAGGTATTCTGTCCTGCCCCCCACACTTGATGCCCATGGCCTTGATATGGGTTTCTAGAAACGGATCAAGCTCCTCGACAATGACAACTTCATCTACCAACTCGGCAAAAGCGCGAATTTTTTGTTCGGGTAAAGGCCAGCATAGCCCAAGTTTTAAAATGGCTGCCTTGGGGAAGGCCTCTTTGCTATAAAGGTATGAGATGCCACCGGTGATAATGCCCATTCTGGTGTCACCTGGCTCGATGGTGTTACGAGCATAGGATTCAGCAAAATCACGCAGGCGGGCAAAGCGGGCTGCAATCTCCTGGCGCCTTACCCTGGAAATTTCCGGAAGGAGAACAACTTTGGTTGGGTTCTTGTAGAAACCGATCTTAGTCTCATTAACACGACGATTACCAACGGAGACAAGCCCTTTAGCATGGGCGATGCGGGCGGTGGTGCGGACAAAGACCGGGGTATCCATCTTCTCCGAAAGCTCAAAGGCATCAAGGAGCATAGCATGGGCCTCGGCCGGATCGGCAGGCTCAAACATGGGGATTTTTGCGGCATAGGCGTAGTTGCGGTTGTCCTGTTCATTTTGAGAGGAGTGCATTTCAGGATCATCGGCATTAACAATGACCATACCCCCCCTGATTCCGGTATAGGCTGAGGAAAAGAGAGGGTCTGCGGCAACGTTCAAACCAACATGTTTTAAGGTGGTAAGGACTCTGGCACCAGCAAATGAGGCCCCGAGTGCCACCTCCATGGCAACTTTTTCGTTGGGTGCCCATTCGCTATAAACGTCAGCGTATTGACCAAGGTTTTCTAAAATTTCAGTGGATGGTGTGCCGGGATAACCTGACGCCACACTAACCCCAGCCTCCCAGGCCGCCCTGGCAATTGCTTCATTGCCAGAGAGCCACAATGTTTCTTTATGGGCCATATTTTTAGGTGTCCTTTGTTTGCCATTTGGAGTCTTTCTTGAGGGCGATTTTCGTGGCTGCAAAATGGTTATTTCCCCCGGCTTAATTCCTCGGCAAGTTGGATGGCTTTTTGGGTGATAGGTAGAGCCCCATTGAAATCAAAGGTGTTTAGTCGTTGTTGGATTTGGCGCATAAGTGTGCCAAGGGTGGGGTGGAAACTGGTAGAGGCCATGAGATTGTCGATGGCCGTCTCAGCATCGAGGTCGTTAGTGGCCAGCATGGTGTGAAGTTCCTTGATTTGGCTCAGCACTTTGCCATAATCGATGTCATCCGCTGTGACGCAATTTTGTTGTGGTTCCGGAGCCGTTTTTTGCACAGGGATGGTGGCAATTGAGTCCATAACTATAGCTAAAGCACCACGGAAAGAGAGTATGGTTGCGTCTGGGATATTTTCGCTCCGCTTAAGTACGCCTTCTACAGTCAGGCATGATTTTTCAAGCTCATAGGCCGCAAGGTTTGCCGCCATCCCCTTTATGGTGTGGATCAGCAACTGTGCCTCGGCTAAATCTTCATTTGCCAGAAGGACGGTCAGGGTATCGCCGGCATCCTTGTATCCTTCCTGAAAGTCCTGGAGGAGTTTGATGTAAAAATCTACGTTATGGTTCAGGCGCATTAGACCTGACTTAATGTTAATGCCAGCAATTTGCTCGGGAAGTTCCAGCCTTGTTGCCTCGGAATCAAGGCCAAAGGTTGCAACAGGCACCTCCTCTTCACTGCATTCCAGATACTTGCTTAACACCCTGTAGAGGAAGTTCTGGTCAATGGGTTTTGGAACATAGTCATTCATGCCAACCTTGAGACATTTGTCGCGGTCACCGGCAATGGAGTGGGCGGTGAGGGCAATAATAATTATGTCAGCCGTTTTGGGGTTGTTTCTGATAAGTTCTGTTGCCTTTAAACCGTCTATAACGGGCATTTGCAGATCCATCAGGACGATCTTTATGTCCTCCTCGGTGTCGAGGATGGTCAGGGCCTCCTCGCCGTTGTCGGCAAGGATAACCTGGCAGTTACTGTTCTTAAGAATTTCCTCAATAACCTGTTGGTTGATACGATTATCCTCTGCCACCAGGATCTTGGCCCCTTTAAAATTAGGCAGGGTTAAGGTTTCCGGGGTGAAGATGTCACCTATCTTGGCAATAAGTCCCAGACCTTGTCCCACTGTTTGCAGGATATCTTTTTGGCTGAGCGGTTTTTCTTTCAGGTATAGAATGCCCATGGCCCTGGCCCGCGCGGCCTCGGGGCCTTCTGTGTCATTCATGGTTAGGATAATGGGTATTGTCTGGCCGGGAATAAGGTCTTCAAATGTTGCCAGGACGAGATCTGGCTCAGGGCCAATGTCGCTTAAAATCATATCCACCTTGGCGCCCTCTTCGGTGGCCAGGGTGAGGGGGATATCGTAGGCCGAGGGGACTGGAGTGGTTATGAACCCTGCGTTTTCCAGGGTGTCTTGCCAAGCCTTTCTGGCGATTTTATTGGTATGGCAGACCATAATGTTTTTCCCTTTGCAATCGTCTGCTGACAGTAGGTTAAAGGGCGATGGTTGTTCTTCTGGCCGGGGAAATAGAGCGGTAAAGAAGAATGTCGAGCCTTGACCAAGCTGGCTTGCCACCTCGATTGTGCCATGCATCATTTCTGCCAGCTGTCTGGATATCGCAAGGCCAAGACCGGTGCCGCCATACTTTCTGGTGGTGGAACTATCAGCTTGGTGGAAGGCTGAAAATAGTTGGTCGGCCTGCTGTTGTGATAGGCCGATGCCCGAGTCGGAAACGGCGAAAAGCAGGGTGGCCTCATTGTTGTTCTGTTCAACACAGGTGATTTGCACTGACACCTCACCCAGATCGGTGAATTTGATGCCATTTGCAATGAGGTTGATCAGAACCTGTTCCACCCGCAACGGGTCACCAATCAGGAAGTTTGGAACATCAATTGCTGTGTGAACAATCAGCTCAATGTCCTTTTCGCGGACTTTCTCGTTAAAGATATTGATAATATTATCCAAGGTATCCTGGAGGTTGAACTCCACCTGTTCAAAGTCGAGTTTGCCGGCCTCTATTTTGGAGAAATCGAGGATGTCGTTGATGATTCGCATTAACGAATTGCCGGCCCGGTTAATGGTGCGCAGGTAATTTTTCAAGCGAGTGGTGAGAGGTAGTTGCATAGCCAGGACAGACATGCCGATGATGGCATTCATGGGGGTTCTAATTTCATGGCTCATATTGGCAAGAAATTCTGATTTGGCCTTGGATGCACCCCTGGCCTGTTCTTCAGCCATCCGCCGTTCCCGTGCCTCAATGGTGAGGCGTTCATTGGTTCCCTTGAGTTCCTGGGTTCTTAGGTTAATTCGGTGTTCCAGTTCGTTGTTGAGCTGTTCAAGCTCAAGGTTTGCCATCTCCAGCTTATTGTTGGCATCTTCCAGTTTGCCTGAATACTCAATTTGAATGCGGTTTTTTTCCTCCTCCATAAGGTGGAAGCGGTCAGCAAGGGCCATGGCCAGAATAAGAACCTCCCAGGCTGTACCGATCTGGGATGACCAGATGGTGATAAACACGTTGGGTAGAAAGCCAAGACTCTTCAAGGACAGAACAAGAATGCCAAGTAACGACACACCCCAGGCCAGCGTATAGTAATAGGCGGGGCGATAGCCCTTGAGCATTATTCTGAAGCCGGTATACATGAGAATGGGCAGGAGTAAACAGGCTAGTACACCAATTTGAATGACCAGAGAGTAGGGCAGGAAGAGGCTTCCTGCCATCCCTACTGTCGCAAATGTGACAATACCCGTAAGTATTTTATGCAGACGCGGCGTATGTTTTTTGGTGTCCAGGATATGTTGGGCAAAGAGGCTGGCAAACAGATGGCTAGCAAATATCGAAATGGGGACGGCGCGGTTATTCCACCAGGTCTGATCCGACCAAAGGTATTGAAATCCTGTGCCTTTTAGAGAGATTTGAAAGATAAACCAACTGATGATAAAGAGGACGTAGTAGAGATAAGTCTTATCCTTTAAGGTCAGGAACAGGAAGGACATATAGACAATCATCACCAGCAGTATGCCGTAATAGACCCCGAGAATAATCTGGGTAACACCGTAATTCTCAGTAAAATAATGGGGGGATTGCAGGGTGATGGGGATGTTTACTGATCCTGTGGTTTGGATGCGAAAGTAATAGGTTGCCTGATCGCCCGCCGGAATGTCAATTGGAAAGGCAAAATTCCTGGTTTTAACCGGGCGATTATTAAAGGGGCGATAATCGCCGGTCTTGTACTGTTTGTAGATGCTCCCGCCACTTCCGGCCTTAACTGGATAATAAAAATCAAGAAAATCAATGGGGGGGTAATCAATAACAAGATAATATTGTATTTCCTGGTCGAGGTTGTTTTGAATGGTGATCTTTGACCAGATCGCTGTTGAGGTAAAGCCAAACCCCGGAGCAGGGCTGGTGGATGGGGTAAAGGTTAGTGGGTTTGTAATAATATCTTTAAAGGATATTTTGCCGGATGGATCTTCAAAAATATCAAGATTAAGACCGGCAGAATAATGGTCAAATTCGTATTCCACCACCAGGGATGGAGCTACGGCAAAACACGATTTTACGGGGACTAGGCTAAGACTTGTTATAAGGACAAGGATGGTGATAATGGCTGTGGTATGGAATCTTGGCATGAATAGTTCTATTAAAAAAAAGGCATGGTTGGTAAAAGGCAGGTGCGACTCTAGTGTGTCTGCCTAATTGTATCAAGATACCACATTGTTATGAATGACCAGACAAAAATCAACCGATTTGCAATGGTTACCCGTTGTCTCTAAAGAAGTCAATTGGCAAGTTGCTACAATGACTGGAGTAAGTGGTTGAATTGTTTATGTTGTTGCAGGCTTAGGGTGATGATTATGGGGCTACCTGTTTTAGGTTGGGCTTGACGGAGACGAAAAACATGGAGTATCTTGGATGGCCTCCTAGGTGTGGTGGTTGCGCCATGTTTTAGGATGGTTGAATCGAAATCTTTTGGGTGAGAATGGATGAATATTTTTTGTAATGGCAAAGAGCGGCAGATCGCCGAAGGAACGGTGGTGTCTGATTTGCTTTCCAGTCTAAATCTAAGCCCTGAGACTGTTGTAGTTGAGTGCAACACAATGATTGTCAAGCCTGATGAGTATTCGAAGTTCGTTCTTCCCGAAGATGCTAAACTTGAATTGATCCGCTTTGTGGGGGGTGGGTGACTTCTTTCAGAAGATAAAAAAAATAAAGTAACTGCTCACAGTTACAAGTGCTGGGGGTCCGGAATTTAGAGCTTTCACCCCGTGAGCAGTTACAAAATAAAGAAAATAAAGAAGAAGATAACGAATGCTTAAAATTGCTGATAAAACCTTTAGATCCCGCCTCTTTGGCGGTACCGGAAAATTTGCTTCATCGGCTGTGATGAATGAGGCCCTTGATGCCTCAGGGTCCGAGATGATTACGGTGGCGCTACGCCGGGTTGATCTTGCAGACCCTGATGATGATATCATGTCGGTGCTTGACCGGGATAAATACTGGTTTTTGCCTAATACTGCAGGGGCCAGGGACGCCGAGGAGGCGATCAGGCTTGCCAATTTGGCCCGGGCCGTGGGGGGCACAAATTGGTTGAAACTTGAAGTTACCCCTGATCCCCGAACATTGTTGCCCGATCCGGTGGAAACCTTAAAAGCCACGGAGCTTCTCGTAAAAGATGGTTTTATCGTGCTACCCTATATGAATGCCGATCCTATTTTGTCCCTGCGCCTGCAAGACGTTGGTGCTGCTACAGTAATGCCCCTTGGCGCTCCCATCGGCACCAATCAGGGGGTGCTTATGCAGTCGATGATTGAAATTATCATCGACCAGGCCCAGGTGCCGGTGGTGGTTGATGCCGGTCTTGGTGCGCCAAGCCACGCCGCCCATGCCATGGAAATGGGGGCGGACGCGGTACTGGTCAATACCGCCATTGCCGTGGCCGGAGACCCTGTCGCCATGGGCCGTGCCTTTGCAATGGCCGTTGAGGCCGGACGCATGGCCTATGAGGCTGGTCTTGGAATAAGTGGCAAGTCTGCTGCGGCCTCGTCGCCTGAGGTTGGCTTGGGTTTTTTGCAGTAGTTTGTTGAATTTTTATTACTGAACGTTCAACGTTCAACGCTCAACGTCCAACATCGAATGGGAAGTGTCTGGATCAGATCATCCTTATTAGATGTTAAATGTTGGAAGTTGGAAGTTGGAAGTTCATTTTTTTTGTTCTAAGAAAGAGTGAACCATCTTGTCCCCATTTACCGTCCCAGATTTCAGTGAGTTTCAAGCGCTCATCCATACCCCGACCAGTACAGATGTTGAAGCCGTCTTAGCAAGAGACAAACTCCATATCAACGATCTGGCCACTCTTCTTTCCCCTGCTGCAAGCGAAATGCTACCAGCCCTTGCCGCTCGTTCTGCCGTCATTACAGGTCAGCGTTTTGGTCACACCATTCAGCTGTATGCCCCGGTGTATGTGTCGAGCTTTTGCGCCAATAAATGTGTGTATTGCGGGTTTTCTGCCGAGAATAAAATTGAGCGTCGGGTGTTGACCTTAGATGAGGTCGAGGTGGAAATGAATATTCTCGCCGACCAGGGCTTTAACCATATCCTCCTGGTTTCAGGTGAGGCTCCGGCTAAGGTGGGCGTTGACTATCTGGCTGAACTTGCCCGCCGTACCCGTGCGCGTTTTGCCGCCATCACCATCGAGGTTCAGCCCCTGTCAACCGAGGAGTATCGAACCCTGTTTGAAGCTGGGATCACCGGGGTTGCCGTTTATCAGGAGACCTATGATCGTGGGGTGTACGATGCGGTGCATCTCTCCGGTAATAAGGCGGATTATGACTACCGTTTAAAGGTGCCTGCTCGCGTTGCCGAGGCCGGGATGCGCGAGGTGGGGATTGGCTTCTTGATGGGACTTGCCGATTGGCGTTCTGAGGGCTTTGCGCTTGGTTTACATCTGCAATGGCTTCGTAAGCATTTTTGGCGCACTAATCTCACCGTTTCCTTTCCCCGGATGCGTCCGGCGGAAGGTGCGTTTGATCCACCCCAGCCAACTGGCGAAAAGGAGTTAACGCAACTGCTCTTGGCGTTACGGATTTTTGACCACGATGTGGGGCTTGTCCTCTCTACCCGCGAGGAGAAACGGTATCGCAATGGCATGATTGGCCTTGGTCCCACCCGCTATTCGGCAGGTTCCTGTACCGCCCCCGGTGGTTACGCCAACCCGGATCTTGCAGGAGAACAGTTTTCCGTTGGCGATCACCGTGATCTGCAAACGGTCTGCGATTCCATCCGCAAGCGGGGCCACGATCCGGTCTGTAAGGATTGGGATGCGACCTTCCAGAAAGGGCTTTAGTTTGGGCGGTTGTGTTTCACTATTCAAATTTCAAGTTTTATGGTAAAGAAGCGAAGGTAATACGGTTAAAATATAGAATCAGGGACGTAAGAATTTGAGAATGGAGTAGGCTGAATTAGGCTCATGTATACTAATCGCCTTCTTCTCAATTTCTGAATTCTCAAATTCTCAAATTCTAAATATAATATGAGGTTTTCCATGTCTAAAGATTTGAAAAAAATGTACACAAACATCCTTGGCGATTCTTTCCCCATGGATATGAGTATCACCTTTGGCGATCAGAAGCTGGTGTATAAAAAACGCACCTGGAACATTAAGATGGAAGATGGAACTTCTGAAGAACGTGGTATACGTTATGGTGAGAATCCGGATCAGGAAGCGGCGCTGTATGAGCTTGTCAACGGCAACCTTGCCCTTGGCGAGTGTGAATTCATTGAGCCTGGAAATGGTTTGGTGAGTGGCATTTCGGTTGAGGATATGCTCCAGGTTGGCAAGCATCCAGGCAAAATTAATCTCACCGATATTGATAATGGCCTTAACATCATTAAATACCTGGTTGATCGTCCTGCTGCAATTATTTTAAAGCATAATAATCCCTGTGGTTGCGCGGTTTCTGATTCCCTTGCTGATGCGTACAGTAAAGCCAATCGTTGTGATCGAATTGCTGCCTTTGGTGGCGCAGTTATCATGTCTAAGCCTGTTGATATTGATACTGCAAAACTAATGGCCAAGAACTATCTGGAAGTTGTTTGTGCTCCAGAATTTGAAGAGGGCACTTTGGAAATTCTGGCAGCGCGAAAGAATCTCCGCGTGATTAAGATGGGTCGTATTGATCGCCTTGCTGATTTTGAAAAGTATCGTTTTGTTGATTTTAAATCCCTTATTGATGGTGGGATCATTGCCCAGCAATCGGCGGTAAACTCCATTCGCAGCATTGATGATCTGATGGATGCCAAGACGACTTCTAAGGGTGTTGAGTATGCCTGTGAGCGTCAGCCAACAGCCCGGGAACTTGATGATATGCTCTTTGGTTGGGCGGTTGAGCATGGTGTAACCTCAAACTCTGTTATTTATGTAAAGGATGGCGTGACAACAGGCATCGGCACCGGCGAGCAGGACCGTGTTGGTGTGGCTGAGATTGCCGTACATAAAGCTTATATCAAGTATGCAGATATTCTCTGCTTTGATAAATTTGGTATTCCGTATGCCGATATGGCCATGGAAGTGCTGCGTGGCAAGCGTGACAAGGCGGATCAGGAAGCCATTGATGCCCAAACCAAGGAAGACCGCGCTGGTATTCCTGGGTCTTGTATGGTTTCCGATGCCTTCTTCCCCTACCGCGATGGTGCCGATGTTGGTATCCGTGAGGGTGTAACATCAATCCTCCAGGCGGGTGGTTCCATGCGTGACTTTGAAACTATCCAGGCCTGTAACGAGGCAAGCCCACAGGTTGCCATGAAATTCACCGGCCAGCGTTCGTTTAAGCATTAAACGGCGTTGTTCCAGACTTGTGACGGGACACCGAACGGTGTGATTCGAATAAGGTAAAAGCCGTGTAGATTAAATTCTGCATGGCTTTTTTTGTTTCTTTTGTAACTATGGGCACCCCTATTCCCTCCATACCATGCAACGTTATTTCGTCACCCACAAGATATCCACCCAAACCGGAACCGGGACTTCAGTCCCGGTATTTCCCCAGCCATTAAAAGAACCAACTAAAGACGGAGAACCCGATGAAAACAGCACTCCTCCTAATTGCCCCAGGTTTTGAAGAAATTGAAGCCGTCACCATCTGCGATGTCCTTAGACGCGGAAATATAAATGTGACCATGGCAGGTCTTGCCGGTATTGACGTCTGCGGCGCCCATAATATTACGATCAAGACCGACTGTCTGCTCGAAGAGCAGGAACACAACCTGTTTGATGCCATTATCCTCCCCGGCGGTCTCGGTGGTACCGAAAATCTCCTCGCCTCAGAAGCAACGACAACCATATTAAAAAACCATGCAGAGGCTGGAAAACTGGTCACCGCCATCTGCGCTGCCCCCTGGGTGCTGGCCGAGGCCGGTGTTCTCGGCACCTGCACCGCCACGATTTATCCCGGCCTAGAGGATAAATTGCCCGGCACCTGTGGGACTGCCAGCGTGATTGTCGATGGCAAGATTATCACCGCAAAAGGCCCCGCCACTGCTATGGAGTTTGGGCTTGTCATTTTAAAACAACTGGCAGGTGAAGAGACCCAAAAAGAGGTGGGGCAGGGGTTGTTGTACTTCTCCGGTTGATTTGCCTACGCCAGCGGCAGGAATGCCATGCCGATTAGTACGCCTGCCAGCCTCCGGGATAGTTTTTTGCCACAGAACCCACAGAACAACACAGAAGTTTTTTGTCCGTGGATTCCGTGGCTAAGCTGGGAGATGTCTTGCCCATTGAAAAAATCAGTTCAGCAGTGTCTGGTTAGGATTTAGATCCAGAAAGCAACTGGTGGGGCTTGTTGGTCAGACTTGACCAACTTGGTCAAGATGAGTAGTGTTGGTTTATGCTAGTCGTTCATTGTTAATGATATCTTGAGGACAGTACGATGATTGTGAACATCTCTGAGGCTAAGGCGAATCTTTCTAAACTTGTAAATATGGTCCACCATGGGGAAAAAGTGGTTATTGCCAAAAATAATCTCCCCCTTGTTGACCTTGTGATCCATAAACCTGAAAAACGCCGAAAGTTGGGATTACTGGCTGGCAAGTTTGAGGTGCCTGATGACATTATGGCTGAAGATCCTGATATTGATGCCATGTTTTATGGCAAGGATGAGGGCGAGGTGGAATGAGAATCATCATCGATACCCATATTTTTCTCTGGTCATTAGCAAGTCCTGCCAGGATCGCAGCCCCCAAACTGAGTGAACTTGAAAATCCCACTAACATTATCTATGTCAGCTCCATTACCATCGCTGAAATTATGATTAAAGCGTCCATTGGTAAGCTTGATATTGACTTCGACCCGGAGGCACTTGCCGTGCAAAGTGGCTTTGAGCTGCTGGACTTTACCGGGCAGGCGGCCTTGTTGCTGAAAGATCTGCCTTTTCATCACAGGGATCCCTTTGATCGAATGCTAATTTGTCAAAGTTTGTCCCATAACTATCCTCTTATGACGGATGATAAAAAGATCTCGCAGTATGAGTGTCAGATTATGTAAGACATCTCGCCCTCTACGCCGTAAGCAGGCCTAAGTGTGCCTGCCAGTCTCCGTAATAGTTTTTTTGCCACAGAACCCACAGAAGTTTTTGTCCGTGGATTCCGTGGCGAAATCCTCCCCAGCAAAAAAAAAAATAAAAAAACTGGTACCCCCGTATTTGTCCCACCAGCTGTTGTATGGTGGTCTTCATATTGATGATAAAAAATCAGAAAGGAGACCAAAACCATGCGCCAGATCAAGCCAAACATCCAAAATCCATTACCCCGGCATTATTATCAGGTTGCCCTCGACTTTAAGCGACTGGCAACACGCATTGCTCTCGCTTGCCAGAAAAAACAACCCACAGTCACGTTTATGGTGGCTGATCCTGCCACCATCCTGCGTGACTGGGACACCTCCTTTCAACGGTACATCCGTCCACTGGCCCGCATCTTCCATGCCATCTCATCCCAGGTGCTGACTAGGCAAAATGGCCTTACCCTGCACGACACCGTGCAAAGCCTTGTCCCCCTGGAACAACAGGTCTATCGTCTGCTCACCCTGCGGGAGATGGTGCAGAAACACCGCTTCCCCCAAGGCTGGCAACGTGGACAAGCCTTCTTTCTTGCCCGGATCGATAAAATCCTTGCCGACATGCAAGGCATCCTGCGTTATTTCAATATTCTGGTTCTGCGCAGCCAGCAAGACCCTCAACCTACAGGGACTTATACCTGGGACAGTGAGATTGAATGTCGGCTACAGAGCGAAACCTTTTATAATTGGTGCCAGGAGATGAATTGCCCTGTGCCATTGCATTACTTCTGTAAAATGCTGGCGAGAAGAGCAGTGGAACAGATCAGGGGTCGATATTTTGAACCTGTACTCCGAGCTTGCCCTGTGTCATCTTTTACCGTTCGTTGAAAGGGGATACGTTTTCTGCAGGCTGTAGTGTTAAAAAAATACCGATTTTAGAATGTTGGTAAATGCAGTATGTTTTTCCTAACCTTAATAGGAGTCTTTTGTGGAGTCTAAAAAATGAAAATAGCCCATTTACGAGAAGTGGATCAAAAAGCACAATCTGTTCAGAACCATCTGGCAGGGGTTGCTAGGCTCTGTGAAAAATTACAGACAAGATTGGTTTGCAGGGTGTAGCAGTTAGTCTGGTAAGAAAAATAGTGTTGTTGATTAAGGAGAATCAAATGAGCAAGTATGAAATCGCAATGGAGATTGCAGGGCCATTTGCCATGTGGAGCCGGCCCGATACAGGGGCGACGCCCACAAGCTATCCTGTGCCGACCTGGTCGGCAGTGAAAGGGATTTTGGAGTCGGTTGCTTTTTTTAGTGACGGGAAGGCGTGGATTCGACCTACTAAGGTGGAAATTTGTAAAATCAAAGGAACGGTTGGTGGCGAGATCAACTTTCAACGTTATACAAATAATTATCGAGGGCCATTGAAGAATAAAAAGAAGGTAAACTTTCAATTCTCGAGTTTGATTTTGACGGACGTTTGTTATCGCATTTATGCTGCCATTGAGAATGGTAGTGGACAGCATTTAAAGCATGGAAGCAATCCTTGTCATGCCTTAGAGGCAATGTTTAAGCGTAGATTAAAGAAAGGCCAATGTTATAAAACTCCATCTCTCGGTTGGAATGAGTTCGTTGCGAGCTATTGGGGATCCTTCAGGGAAACTGAACTGTCTGGTGTTGCTACCGAAGTTGATACTTCCATCAATTTAGATATGGTGTCAGTCCTGACGCAAGTTTTTGGCAAAGCTGTAAATGGTAGATACCAACCGCAGTTTCAGCAGGGAAAATCAGCTGTAATTACCAACGGAGAATTTTATTATGCTGAATGAACTGTACACAATATATCAGGGCTTGGAGGCGATAGGCGAATCTCCGGAAATCAAGCACAATGATATTCAAGAACCTGGGTTAAACAATATTACGTTTAGGGTAATGCTTGATGGGTGTGGGCAAGTGATGTCGGTAAAACTGATGAATAAGGAGCAGATTCAAAATAGTTGGTCGTGGGGAAATAAGCAGACACAATTCCCAGCTATAAAGGTTAAGCGACCATTGTTGGCAGATGCACATAGTGATTACTTGATATGGAAAGAGAAGGAAAAAAGACCTCAGGAAAAAGATTACAGAGACATGGTGGAGTGCTTATCTCAGATGTATTTTACTCCGGTCGTTCATTTTGATGTATGGCCAGGATATCGCCAAAAGATACTTGTCAGGGAAGAGATGTTGGATGGATATGACGAGTGCACAGATGTCTATGAATTATTTAGACGCTATAGCCAAACCAAAACAGGAGTTGAAATATTAGAGCAGGTTGCCAGACAACTCATTGTTTCTGCATTGCAGGAGGCAGATATTGTAAGTCTTAAGGCCATTTGTGCGTTGTTGTTTGGAGAGAAGTTGAAAGCTAGAGGTGAGGTTGAGGATAGTAAACGAATTACGCTTCTTCTTGATTGTTTTCCTCGCAGAGATCTTGATATTTATGCAACTTCAAGAGAACATGTTCCTGCGTTATCACGGGCATTATTTTCGGAAGAAGGAAAGGCGGTTACACGAAGCAACACAGGGATGTGTGCCCTTTCCGGAATTAACGAGCAACTGGTAGGAGATACCTTTCCAGAAGAGAAAATAGCGGTTGTTGGGCCTACCATTCTTTTTGCGAAAAATGAAGGAACAAGTGGAAAGACGGTGGAGCGATATGGACAAGCACGTGGCAGAGCATTTCCAGTATCGGTGGGACTCAGTCAAAAACTTGCCGCAGGCATTTCTTTTATTACCGCCGAAAAACACAAAAATAAAACCTGGGCAAAGTTGCCTTCGTCAAGCTTGCTGCTAGCCTATTGTCGAGAAAATTATGATCTACCATTAACTCCATTGATTACTGGTGAGTCAGGGGTCGAAGATCTTGACGACTATCTTGATGTAACTGAATCTGTGCTGGAATCTTTCAGAGGGAAAGAATTGAGCCTTGATTCTACCGTTGAGTTTGTTGAACTCATAAAGGTTGATAAGGCAAATCGGAAAGTCAATTTCAGCACAACATCTAAAATTGGACAGTTAATTCAGGCCGCAGAGAAATGGCAGCAGGCATGCAAGAATACACCGGACTTTAAATTATACTCTCAAGTACGTAAAAATATAAAACGAATGAGTCTACCATGGGTAATCAGTCCACAAAAAATAATGTTGTTGTCACAAAAGAAATATATTCGGGATGGTTGCCAATCAACCCCTTTACCTGGGGTTGGTTTTCCAGATGCCATGAAACTGTTCCTTGGAACAAACAAACAAGTATTAGTAACGGAGATTTTGCGTCATATTGCAGATCAATACCAACCATTGTTGAGAAATTGCGCCTTAAGCAGGGTGCAACAGGCTCTGCCCAAAAAAACAATTACCGGAAAAACAAACCCTAAAAATAATGCTGAGGCATTAAGTGTGGTTACCTTAATATCTGTGCTTTTATACAAATCTGGACGAACAAAGGAGATTTATATGAATGATTTTGCTTTTCAATTGGGTCAATTATGCTCTGCCATGGATGAAATACATATTGGTTATTGTGTAAGTGAACGAAGTGGAAGTATACCCAATACCCTCTTGGGGAATCAGGTCTATGGTATGGCTTTGTTAGATCATGCAAAGGCTATGGCATTCATGGCAACACGTGTAAAACCGTACGAATCTTGGGTAAGGAGAATAAGGTTCAAGGATGATAAAATGGCTGATAAAGTCATAAAAAATGCCGTATATGCACAAAAATGGATGGGGAAACAGGCTTCTGAATTCAAAAAATCATTGCAAAAGTCAGGGATAGCCACTTCCGATAGTTATAAAGCTGAACTTATGCTTGGTTATTTATCTGGCCGTCCATTTGAGCAGAAAAAAGATGCTGGTAAATCAAATAATGATAAAGGAGAGAAAAAATGAAAGCACCATTCAATCGTCATATAGGTCTACTTGTGTTAGATGTAACCATGTCTAATCCCAATGGTGATCCGGATATGGAGTCTGAACCACGAACTCGGGAATTGGATGGGCTGGGAATGATTTCTCCTGTTTCTTTAAAGCGGAAGTTTCGGGATTTGGTCAGTGGAAAGTCGGAGGTATTCACAACGGCTCAGGAACAGTTTAATCTCGGTGCTGATACTGGGAATCAATTTAATATTCTGGAAGAACGAGGTCGGCATCGTGGGGATATCAAAGAGATGGATAAAACGACTTTTAAACAAACCTATTGGGACGCACGCTTGTTCGGCAATACTTTTTTGGAATCATTAAAAGAAGCCGATCTGAACAAGGATCAGAAAAAGAAAAAGACAGAAGGAGGGTATGCCCATCTGATAAATACCGGTGCGGTGCAGATAGGAGTTGGCCTTTCCATTGCACCTATTGATGTTGTGCGCATGACTACTACAAACAAGTCGGGGGTGGAAGCTGGTAAAGATCGTGGTATGGCACCGTTGGCCTTTCGGGTAGTAACACATGGTATCTATTGTATTCCCATTTATGTGAATCCGAGTATTGCTCTGAAAACTGGTGCAACTGCCGAAGATTTGGAGCTGTTGAAATTTATGATACCCTACGTGTACCAGCATACTGCCTCAGCGATTCGCCCTCAGATTTCAATCTTGCATGCTTGGTTTGCTGAGCATAAGAACACCTTGGGTTCCTGCCAGGAGCATTTGTTTGTTAATGCTTTAACTCCAAAAATAAGAGAAGGAGTGACAAGACCGGTGTCGGCAAATGATTATGACATTCCGGGGAAAGATAAGGTAGGTGATTTGGTGGATCGATTTTACGATATTAAAGATTTGGTAGATGGGTAATGACATACCTCGCCCACACGCCTCCTAGGGATAACTCAGAACGAAAGCCTCATTTATATGTGGAACATATTGGGGAAATGCTGTGTTACGGGTTATCCTTGTTTGATAACGTTTTGGCGTTTGCTGCGTTCCCCAGTGATAAAAAAGAGCGCTTGCGTCAAACTTTCAAATCAGCATTGATGTTACACGACATGGGGAAACTAGATGAAGTGAATCAACGTGTTTTTCGTGGTGACGTGCAAGGACGGTTACAGGTCGATCACCTGGAAGCAGGGATAGCTGTTGCTGAGGAAATGAAAAATGAGTTGTTGGGGTGGTTGATTCGTGGACATCATGCACCGGGGTTGCCGAGTAAAAAAGCAGAGAAATATTTCATCAGACAACTGAGGGGAAAATTCAAAATTACTCTCGGTAACTATTGCCTGAGGGGTGCGCGTCGTGGTCGTGATAAGCTCTCTGCTGATTGGGATAAACATTACAGCGCAATAGTTGGTACAAATGAACGATTTGAAATTTATAAACAGCGTCAGCTTGAGTGTTGTGGCAAGTGGCCGGAAATTGTTGCCACATTACCTGTAAACAATTTGACAACACGCTTGATGTTATCCTGCTTAGTTGATGCTGACCATGGCAGTGCTGCCTGTTATAGCCAAAATATACCCATGACTGTTTTTCGCCCCATTGAGTCTCGATGGAAACATCGCTTGAAAGCATTAAATGAGTATATTGCCGAATTGGTAGCCGCAAGCAACGAACCAGAGAGTGATCGAAACAAAATGCGTGGTGCATTTTACGAAAGTTGTGTGGCTGGAGAATTGTTTGGCTCTCGCCTAGTTGCCTGTTCTGCCCCCGTTGGATTGGGAAAAACAACTTCGGTAATGGCTTACCTGCTGCGTTGCGCAATAAGAGATAAGTTGACTCGGATTTTTGTTGTTGCCCCATTTTCTAATATTATTGATCAAACCGTTAAGGTTCTAAGGAAAGCAATTGTCTTGGAGGGTGAAAATCCTGAATCTATAGTAGTTGCACATCATCATAAAGCTGATTTTGCCAGTAAAGAAATGCGGCAATATGCAGCAAGCTGGCAGGCCCCTGTAGTCGTGACAACGGCTGTACAACTTTTTGAGACCCTTGCCGCGTCTAAACCTTCTAAGTTGAGGAAACTGCATAATGTGGTTGGATCAGCAATATTTATTGATGAATCACATGCCTGTTTACCCCCTGAATTATTGAACATCAGTTGGACATGGATAAAAGAGTTGACTGGTAACTGGGGCTGTCACCTACTGTTTTCTTCTGGGTCAATGGTTCGCTTCTGGCAAGATGATTATTTGGTTAGTCAACCTGTTGACACACTTCCAGATATTTATCCTGATTTTCTACAAACGAAAATACGCCAAGCTGAAGATCAACGGGTAAATTTTGAAAAAATTGAGAAGCCTTTTCAGTGTAATGAACTGGTTGAGAGAATTTCATCAGATGAAACCTGGAGCCAATGTATCACTCAAAAAAAGCCATCCTGTCTGGTTATTCTAAATACCATTCAGTCGGCTGCAATCATTGCTGAGACTCTTGCTGAGCAACTGAACGACAAAGAAAGTGAGTTGCCGGATAAGGTTGTGCTACATCTTTCAACAGCCTTGGCACCAAAAGATCGTAGTGAAATGTTAGGTGAGGTGATTCGTAGGCAAACTGAAAATGACTGGGATAATAAACCCTGGTATCTGGTAGCAACAAGTTGTGTTGAAGCTGGTGTTGACCTGGATTTTGCGGTTGGCTTTCGGGAAACTTGTTCGGTAACGAGTTTCTTGCAGGTTTCCGGGCGGGTTAATCGGCATGGGAAACGTCTTAGCGGCAGATTGTATGATTTTTCTACATTAGCTGAAGATGGATTGAATCACCATCCTGGTCTTGACGAATCAGCAGATATTTTGAGAGAAATATGGCCCGATCTTATCGCTGGTAAAATTGATAAAAACACACTGTGTAGTATGGCAATTCGTAAGGAATTATCTCGTTTCCCTGAGAAGAAGAGTAAATCAACACAATTATTATTGTATGAAAGCCAGCAAGGCTTTCAGGATGTGTCGAGAGGATACCGGATTATAGATTCAGAAACAGCCACGGTGATAGTAGATCAGGGGCTTGTGAATAAACTTGAAATGGGGATACCTGTTAGCTGGCAAACCATTCAAGAAAATTCTGTTCAGTTCTGGATGAGTAAAATTTATAAATTACAATTACGGGAAATCAGGGGTTCTAAACAGGATGGGATATATTCATGGATAGATAGCTATGATTACGATCCTTATTTCCTTGGTATTATGAGCGGCATTTTACAACAAAGATTTTTTTTTGATAGATATGGTGGTGTTTTTTGATGGGTCAACTGAGAGCGCTGGTTTGTTTTGGTGTAGGGGAATACAAGTTAAGAAGTGTGTAAAGTAATGAATTGAACTCTGCTGAATGGTGTGATTTTGCTGTATCGAATTTAAGTTGAAATGTTGTTTTTTTATTTTGAGAACCATTGCCAAGGGAGACATTACGCAAACAAAACTGGCCATATTCAAAGGCAAAGAGATAAGGCGCATCTTGCATAACGATGAATGGTGGTTTTAGGTCGGCGATATTGTTGAAGTGCTGACTGAGAGTAATGATCAAAAGCAATATGTAAAAAAAGTGCGTAAGCGAGATCTCGGGCTGAATTCCTACAGGGGTACAATTTGTACCCCCTTCCTTTGACCGCCCTTGATGGTAAAATAAGGAAGATTAATTGTGCCAACACCGAAGGCATCTTCCGCATCGTCCAGTCCATCCTTTGGCCTAAGGCTGAGCCTTTTAAATGTTGGTTGGCTATGAACGAGTTTAGACAATTACCTGAATGAACCGGAAAGTCAGAAATGATTACAAGGGAAGAAGTAAGGGATGAGAGGCCTTTATCATGATGTTTGAACAAGGTGAGTTGATTTTATATGAGTCTGCCGATGGCCAAGCTACTATTGATGTCCGCCTGCAGGATGAAACGGTCTGGCTGTCTCAGTCTCAGATGATAGAGTTGTTTGGCAGGGATCAGTCTGTGATTTCCCGGCATATCAATAATGTCTTTAAAGAGGGAGAATTAGTACGGGAAAGCAATATGCAAAAAATGCATATTGCAAATTCTGATAAGCCTGTGGCCTTCTACAATCTCGATATCATCATATCGGTTGGCTATCGAGTAAAATCTAAGCAAGGTACTCAATTCCGCATCTGGGCCACTCAGCTCTTGCGGGATCATCTTGTTCAGGGATTTACTTTAAACCAAAAGCGGCTGGCCGAAAAGGGCATGGCCGAAGTGCAACAGGTAGTTGGCCTCCTTGCCGATACTTTGCA
>JAJRUT010000117.1 GCA_024277655.1 Deltaproteobacteria bacterium
AATTGAAACTTTTTTTCCAGCCCCTCGCTTGCAGACATTCGTTTTTGATATGTCCCCTGCGAGAGAGACGACAACATAGTGAAATCACTCACCCTTGGCAACACTTTTCTTTAACTTATTCTAACATTCTTGCTAACTATCCTCAGCTACGCACTTCTTATTTCCAGAGAGATGCCTTGACCTACCCTGCCTTACACATAAGCAACCTATTTAGTTTACAAGCCCTCCAAATTCACCTATTCTAATTATCGCAGTGAACACTATATAATGATACAGCCCTCACCCCAGCCTGAAGTGAAATTATGATCGAAGCCGTCCTTTACACCCGCAACACATCATCGCCGAAGCTTAAGTGTCAGCTCTGCCCCCACTTCTGCCAAATCGCTAACAACCGCACAGGCATCTGCCATACCCGCAAAAATATAAACGGCACCCTTTACGCCTTGAATTACGGAAAACTCGTGACCGCCCGCCCAGACCCCATTGAAAAAAAGCCCCTATACCATTTCTACCCAGGTCACGCCTCCTACTCCATTTCATCCGTGGGCTGCAACCTTGCCTGTGCAAACTGCCAGAATCACACTATTAGCCAACAGGACATCAGCCACATTGACATCGCCGACACCACACCTCAGGAGGTCATCGACGCAGCTCTTGAATCAGGCTGTGATTCCATTTCTTACACCTACACCGAACCAACAACAATGGTGGAATTTATCCTGGCCACAGCAAAGCTCACCCCAAAGCATCACCTAAAAAACGTCATGGTCAGCAATGGTTATATGAGCGACCAGGGCATCGACCTTCTCTTGCCCCACGTGCAAGCCATCAATATCGATCTTAAATCCTTTTCTAATTCTTTTTACCGAAAATTTTGCCACGCAACACTTCCACCAATACTCAACACCATCAAACGATTTTATACCGCCGGGGTACATATTGAAATCACAACACTTATCATCCCTGAACTAAATGACTCCCCTGAGGAACTTCACCAGATCGGCACATTTATCCACGACCTGAACCCCGAGATACCCTGGCACATATCCCGCTTCCATCCGGCCTACAAACTAAACACCATCCCCATAACACCAAGCGACTCGCTGACAACCGCCAGGAATATCGGTCGAGACATCGGTCTCCACCACATTTACATCGGTAACGCACCCGAGATCCCAAGCCACACCCATTGCCATAACTGCCAGACCACCCTCTTTGCACGATCGACATTTACAGCTACCAGGCAATCTTTTGCCAATGGCTGTTGCCAAAAATGCCAAACAAAGCTTTTTGGTCAATTTCATTAAAATCCCCCCCTCTCAACCCAGAGATTCAAACGCTATTGCACAAATTTAACCGCACCATGTTTCACTTACGCAACACACCGTAATACGGTTATAACTTTAGGCAAACAATCTACACCTACAGGCAAATGTCCCTTGCAGTCTTTGCGTTTAAAATGTATAGAGACATACCTGTAATAGGTATGCAAACAAATACGATTCCACCACTATAACACGATAAGGTTACAACAAATGAAAGCGCTAATTGCTCTGGAAGATGGGACATTTTTTGAAGGAACATCCTTCACAGGTAAAGGGGAAACAAGTGGTGAGATTGTTTTCAACACTAGCATGAGCGGCTACCAGGAGGTCTTGACCGACCCTTCATATACAGGTCAGATTGTCACCATGACCTACCCCATCATCGGCAGTTACGGGATTAATGACGATGATAATGAATCGGCTAAAATCCACCCTCCCGCTATGATTATGCGAGAGTACAATGCCATCCCCAGTAACTTTCGCTCAACTCAAACCCTGGCAGATTTCCTAAAAAATGAAAACATCCTTGGTATTGAAGGGGTAGACACCCGCGCACTGACCAAGCATATTCGCGAGGCAGGGGCCATGATGTGCGTTATATCCACCGAAGACCTTGACTCCGAATCTCTTGTTAGCAAAGCAAAGAACTGCGAGAGTCTCGTTGGTCGCGACCTCGTCAAGGATATAACCTGCAGTGAACCTTACGGTTGGACCCCAAACGGCCCTGTTCCCGGATCAAATTTTTCTTCGGCAACACATGGAAAATACAAGGTCGCCTGTATTGATCTTGGCTTAAAATACAACCAGCTCCGTCTTCTCACCGACCGTAACTGCTCGGTCCAGGTACTACCAGCCTCTACCCCTGCGGCTGACATTCTTGCCATGAATCCAGATGGGGTGTTTTTATCCAACGGCCCTGGTGACCCGGCTGCCGTTGAGGGCGTTGTCGAAACCGTGCAGGAGATACTCAAACATAAACCGGTGTTTGGCATCTGTCTCGGCCACCAGATGCTCGGTCTTGCCTATGGCGGAACATCCTATAAATTGAAATTTGGTCACCGTGGTTCAAATCAACCGGTTAAAGATCTTTCCACCGGCAAAATTGAGATTACCGCCCAGAATCACGGGTTCTGTGTCGACCTTGACAGCTTGAACAAGGATGAGGTGGAACTCACCCATGTTAACCTCAACGACGGAAGTCTTGAGGGAATGGCCCATAAAAAATACTCGGCCTTTAGCGTCCAGCACCATCCGGAAAATGCGCCAGGCCCCCATGATTCAATCTATCTCTTTGACCGCTTTATTGAAGCCATGCGCTAACCCCTTGTGTTTTTTTAGTCAATTATAACGAATAACAAGTTTTCTTTGGCCCAAGTAAGGCCCACAGAAAAACTAAACTCCAATAGATTATAAAGAAAATGCCAAAACGTACTGACATACATAAAATCCTGATCATCGGCTCCGGCCCCATCATTATTTCCCAGGCCTGCGAATTTGATTATTCCGGCACCCAAGCCGTCAAGGCTTTGAAAGAGGAGGGGTATGAGGTAATCCTCATAAACTCCAACCCAGCCACCATCATGACCGACCCCGAGATCGCTGACCGCACCTATATTGAGCCGATCACCCCGGAGTTTGTGGCCAAGATCATTGAAAAAGAGCGTCCAGACGCCTTGCTGCCGACTTTAGGCGGACAGACAGGACTCAACACCGCGATCCAACTATCAGAGCAGGGTATTCTTGAAAAATACGGGGTGGAAATGCTGGCGGCTGACGTTGACGTCATCAAGAAGGCCGAGGGGCGTGAGTCTTTCCGCGATGCCATGTACAAGATTGGCCTGAAAGTACCTGAATCTGCCATTGTTCATACCACTGAAGAGGCAAAATCTGCCGGTGAGCGCATTGGCTTCCCCATCATTATTCGCCCCTCTTTTACCCTGGGCGGAACCGGTGGTGGCGTGGCCTATAATCGCCAGGAACTGGTTGAGATGTGTACCTCCGGCCTTGATCTCTCTCTGAACACCGAGGTTATGCTGGAGCGCAGCCTGCTCGGTTGGAAGGAATACGAACTTGAAGTGATGCGGGACACCGCCGACAACGTGGTTATTATCTGTACCATTGAAAACATGGATGCCATGGGGGTTCACACCGGTGACTCTATCACCGTTGCTCCGGCGCAGACCCTGACCGACCGTGAATTTCAAAATATGCGCGATGCTGCCATTGCCATTATGCGTGAAATGGGGGTTGAGACCGGTGGTTCCAACGTCCAGTTCGCAGTAAACCCTGAAGATGGCGAACTTATGATCATTGAAATGAACCCCCGGGTTTCCCGGAGTTCAGCCTTGGCATCAAAAGCAACCGGCTTTCCCATCGCCAAGATCGCGGCAAAGCTTGCGGTTGGCTTCACCCTGGATGAGATCAAAAATGATATCACCCAGGAAACCTATGCCGCCTTTGAGCCCACCATCGACTACTGCGTTATAAAAATACCCCGATTCACCTTCGAAAAATTCCCGGAAACCGAGGATGTGCTGTCAACAGCGATGAAGTCTGTTGGTGAGACCATGGCCATCGGTAGAACCTTCAAAGAGGCGTGGCAAAAAGGTCTGCGTTCCCTTGAGGTTGGGGTGTCCGGCTTTGGCGGCCATAAAAAATACGAACTTGAGAACCGCGACAAGGCTGATCTTGAAAACAACCTGAAAAGACCTAATTCAAAGCGTTACCTATATCTGCATGAAGGTTTAAAACGGGGATATAGTGTTGAGAAGATGTTTAAACTCACCATGATTGACCCCTGGTACCTCAACAATCTCAAGCAAATTGTCGACGTGGAAGAAGATATTATTGCCGGTGGCCTGCCAAAACTGACAGGCGATTTTCTTAGAAAATGTAAACAATATGGCTTTTCTGACAACCAGCTTAGCTACTTCACCGGAACCTCAGAAGAAGATATTTGGGAGTTACGGGAAAAGGAAAACCAGAAACCGGTTTACAAACTTGTTGACACCTGCGCTGCTGAATTTGCAGCGCTTACTCCTTACTACTACTCCAGCTATGAGGTGGAAAACGAGGCTCGCCAAACAACGGGACGCAAGGTTATGATTCTTGGTGGTGGGCCAAACCGGATCGGCCAGGGGATTGAGTTTGATTATTGCTGTGTCCACGCCTCCTTTGCCCTGCGCGAAATGGGAATTGAATCCATCATGGTCAATTCAAACCCAGAAACCGTTTCCACCGATTACGACACCTCCGACAAACTCTATTTTGAGCCACTAACCCGTGAGGATGTCCTCAACATCATCGAGACTGAAAAGCCGGATGGAGTTATCGTGCAATTTGGCGGACAAACACCGTTAAATCTCGCCGTTCCCCTTGCCAAGATGGGTGTACCTATCTTGGGAACGTCTCCTGATGCCATTGATCGGGCTGAGGACCGGGAACGTTTCCAACAGTTTTTGCAAAAACTGGATCTCCGGCAGCCTGCCAACGCCACGGCTCGTACCCCTGAAGACGCCATCAAAATTGCTGATGAAATCGGCTATCCCGTTGTCGTTCGCCCATCCTACGTTCTTGGTGGCCGGGCCATGCGTATCGTCTATTCAGAAAAAGAATTACAAAAATATATGATCGAAGCGGTGCAGGCCTCTGCTGACCATCCGATCCTCATTGACAAGTTCTTAAAAGACGCCATTGAGATTGATGTTGATGCCATTTCCGATGGTGAAATCACCGTCATCGGTGGCATCATGCAACATATTGAAGAGGCTGGTATTCATTCCGGCGACTCCGCCTGTGTCCTGCCACCCCACGGCCTAAAGCCTGAGATGATTGAAGAAATCAAAGAGGCCACCCGGGCCATGGCCGCAGAACTCGGTGTTATTGGTCTGATGAATGTCCAATATGCCATCAAAGACGATGATCTCTATATTATTGAGGTGAACCCCAGGGCGTCACGCACCGTACCCTTTATCTCAAAGGCAACCGGTGTTGAACTTGCCAAACTTGCTACCAGGGTTATGACGGGCCAAAACTCAGCGAAATCGGCTTCACCAAAGAGGTTGAGATCAGCCACTGGGCTGTGAAGGAAGCGGTCTTTCCTTTTGATCGTTTTGCCAATGTCGACACCCTCCTTGGCCCAGAAATGAAATCAACGGGGGAGGTAATGGGAATTGATGATTCATTAGGCCTCGCCTTTGCCAAATCGCAATATGCGGCAGGGCAACCCGTTCCCCTTGAAGGCACGGTGTTGATCTCGGTGCATGGCAACCACAAAGAGGCGTTGCTTCCTGTGGCGAAAGAACTGGTGGAACTCGGTTTTAATATCATGGCCACCAAGGGCACCGCCGCTGTATTAAAGGCCAACGATGTCCCCTGTGAAAAGGTATACAAAATTTCCGAGGGTCGGCCCCATATTATGGATAAGATTCAGGATAAGGGCATTCAGTGGATTATCAATACCTCCATGGGTACCAGAACCAAGGAGGACTCATTTACCATCCGCCGTTCTGCCCTGGATTTTCACCTGCCCTACACCACAACTATAGCCGGTGCCATTTCCATGAGTAAGGCAATCGCCACGTTGAAAAAACAGGATGCCCAGGTAAAATCAATCCAGGAGTATTTTATAAAATAATTTTGGAATATATGAACTTGCGAGGTAAGCATATGGGTAGCAGACGCCCCCCCCTTTATCATTAGGGTACCGTCTTGCTACTCATTTCTAAAATTCACAACTTCTCTTTATTCCTAATAATTATTTGCAATCCTAGTCAATGATGATTAGTTTTCAGCTCTGTGTCATTCAGACCAACACGATTTTCCCCTATTATTTCAGAGTGCATAAGGAGTAGCAGTTGAATAATTTCTATAAAAACCTATCCATGTGGCTTATCATTTTGGTCGCCATGGCTCTTTTATTTCAGACATTTAACCATCAGCAACAACAGGTCAAGAAACTCAGTTATTCCGATTTTATTGCTGATGTTGAGTCCGGCAAGATCTCCTCCGTCACCTCCCAAGGCGACAAGGTAACAGGGCAAACCAGTGGCGTTGAGTTTGAAGCCATTATCCCGCCCATGGACTTTGACCTCTGGGGAATACTCCGTGAATCCGGAGCCGAAATCACCGTAAAACCGATTGAGAAGGATCCGTGGTATGTGATGATTCTGCCAAACCTCATCCCCATTCTCTTTCTCGTTGGCATCTGGATATATTTTATGAAACAGATGCAGATGGGTGGCGGTAAGGCCATGAGTTTTGGCAAGTCCAAACACCGCTTGCAGGATGGTGAAGAGACTAAGGTCACCTTTAAGGATGTCGCCGGTATTGAAGAGGCCAAGGAAGAGCTTTCTGAAATCATTGAGTTTCTCAAAGAGCCCAAAAGGTTTACCAAACTCGGCGGTCGCATCCCCAAAGGTGTTCTTTTGGCTGGCGCACCTGGTACAGGCAAGACGCTACTGGCCAAGGCCATTGCCGGTGAGGCGCAGGTACCCTTTTTCTCTATTTCCGGTTCTGATTTTGTCGAGATGTTTGTCGGAGTCGGCGCGTCCCGTGTTCGAGATCTGTTTACCCAAGGCAAGAAGAATGCACCCTGTATTATCTTCATTGATGAAATAGATGCTGTAGGACGTCACCGAGGCGCCGGCCTTGGTGGTGGCCATGATGAACGTGAACAGACCCTAAACCAACTCCTTGTCGAAATGGATGGTTTCGAAGACAATGACGGTGTAATTCTTATTGCTGCCACCAACCGCCCTGATGTCCTTGACCCGGCGCTGTTGCGCCCCGGTCGTTTTGACCGTCAGGTTGTTGTTCCCATCCCCGATGTTCGTGGTCGGGAACTAATTCTTGAAGTTCACGGCAAAAAGCTACCAACTGCCCCGGACGTAGACTGGGCAATTATCGCCCGGGGCACCCCGGGATTCTCCGGTGCCGACCTTGAAAACCTTGCCAACGAAGCCGCCCTCATGGCTGCCCGTGATTCCATGGATACGGTTGATATGGCCTCGCTGGAAAAGGCCAAGGACAAGGTCATGATGGGGGCCGAACGCCGGTCGATGATTATCACCGAGAAGGAAAAGGAGGTTACGGCCTACCACGAGGCGGGCCACGCCCTGGTCGCTAAACTTCTACCCGGAACTGACCCAGTTCATAAGGTTACTATAATTCCTCGTGGCCGCGCCCTTGGTGTGACCATGCAGTTGCCGACTGAGGAAAAGTACTCCCATTCAAAATCATTTTTGATTAATAATATCAGAATATTACTCGGCGGACGGGTGGCAGAGAAGATAATCTTTGACGAAACCACTACCGGCTCCGGCAATGATATTGAACGTGCCACGGAACTTGCCCGCAAGATGGTCTGTGAATGGGGTATGAGTGATAAGCTTGGGCCATTATCATACGGTAAAAAAGAGGAACAGATCTTCCTTGGCCGGGAAATATCCCAACATAAGGACTACAGTGAATCCACGGCGATTCTCATTGATAAAGCCGTCAAGAGGATGATCACAGCGGCCAATGATAAGGTCATGAATCTACTCACAGACCACCAGGCGGCCTTAAAGGAAATGGCCCTGGCCCTGCTTGACAAAGAGACCCTTGACGCCTTTGACATCAATGCCATTCTTGAAAACAATGGCATTGAAGATCAAAGCCCCTTACCAGAAACAAGGCCAGCCGTCCATAAGCCCAGGCCATCTCCACCAAAGGAGCCGAAGGCAGACACAGTGGCAACGGATTCTCCAGCAGTAGCTACAGACAACAACACGGAGAAACAGCAAGAGACACCCAGCGAAAAGCCCAGTGACGCCTAAAACACCCAGCCATGATATGGACCTCAACTCCGGGGTTCATATCATGGGGATTCTCAACCTCACACCGGACTCCTTCTCGGACGGAGGCCACCTCAGCCAAGCAACCTTAAGTAAGAATGTCGCGGCAATGGTTATGGCCGGTGTCGATATTCTTGATATTGGCGGGGAATCCAGCAGGCCAGGGGCCAAGCTTGTTAGCCTTACAGAGGAATTACAGCGGGTTATTCCAGCAATCAAAACAATCCGCAACTCTTGCGATACCCCCATCTCCATTGACACCACAAAAGCCGAAGTAGCACGCCAGGCATTAGATGCCGGGGCTAACATTATCAACGACATAAGCGGTCTGCGTTTTGACCCGGATATGCTCCCCCTGGCGGTTTCCCGCAAAATTCCAGTTATCATTATGCATATGCAGGGGAGACCCGGTGATATGCAGCAAAACCCCAAATATACCAATGTAATTCAGGATATTAAGCTGGAGTTGCAAACTTGGATCAAATCCGCCCTGGCCCAAGGGCTTGAGCCATCACAGATCATCCTTGACCCCGGCATCGGCTTTGGCAAAACCCTGGATCACAATCTCTCCATCCTCCGTCATCTCTCGGAATTTAAGGAGTTAGGCTACCCCATTCTCCTTGGTCATTCTAGAAAACGCTTTATCGGCACTATCCTTTCGGAAGAAGATCCCCTCAACAGGGATCTCGGCACCGCTGTTATCTCGGCCCTGGCCGTATCCCACGGCGTCTCCATCCTCCGCGTCCACGACGTCCATTCCACAGTGCAGGCAGTAAAACTTGCGCGGGCCATATCTAAAGCTGTATAATTTCGTACAGGGCATTTAGTCGCTTGGGCTTTAGGTTATCAGGTTGCCTTTTGGATAAACCGCCGAGTACGATCAGCAAATCAGAACCCCCTATCAATTTTGAAACAGAAAATTCTTAATTATCAGGCGTACAACAAGAGTCGCAAGGTCAAAGCCATCAACTTTAACCCCACTACGGCTACGCTTTTTTTTAAGATCATCCCCTACCTACTCCACTGCAACTACCCAGACCTGCCCGGATATATTGAAAATGGCAACTGCAAATTTGGCATCTACCGATTTGCCGCCGATGAAATCGTCAGTGGCGAACTGTTTAGAAGATACTTCCCGGACTCCACCGCGCGTTCCATCAAAACACCGAGCCCCTACGCCTTAAACCCCTATATTCATTCATTAAAGACCATTGGCTCCATAGGCACCATTGCCCAAGCGGCAAAATCAGACTGCGACTACTGGGTCTCTGTACGCCATGAAGACCTTGGCTCCGAGGGGTTGGCACTACTGGAAGAAAAATGTCGACTTATCGAAGAATGGGCTCTCAAACAAGGTATTGAGATATACTTCTTCTTGATGGATATACAACAGACGCGGGAAAATAAATTTGAATCCAGTGCTGAAGAAGAATCGGCAGGATCAGCCCTTAAATTGTTTTTAAAAGATGAGCTGTTTAGAACCCATATCCTTGTCGCCGGGAAAATGCTACTTTGGTGGCTTATCCCGCCTCGACTTACCGACAAGCAGTATCGTAACTATGTTATTAAACTGCGCAAATACGGGCTTAGCAATGAGAACTATATTGACCTTGGCTACCTCTCCGACATCCCCAAAGCTGAAATTTTTGGAGCCTGCCTCTGGCAGCTGAATAAGGCCCTGGACTCGCCCTTCAAGTCCGTCATCAAGTTTGCCTACCTTGAACTCCTGCTCCGCAATAAAGAAGACACCCTGCCTCTTTTTTCGTCAAAGATCCTGTGCCGGGTGACCTTTCCAGAACTTCTGCCCAAGAAGGAAAAGGTTCTTGATGTCACAGATCTTGACCCCTACCTTCTGCTGGCCCGTGATATTGTTGCCTTTTATCAGAATCAAACATCAGGCAACAAAGAAGACCACCTTATCCGTGAGTGCCTCTTTCTGAAAACCCTGGAGGGCATGAGGCACCAGGGCAACAAAAGACATCAGGAACGGATTATGGCACTCATGCAGACCTGGAACCTCCTGCCTGAGAACCTTGGTCACTTCATGAGAATAAAACAGTGGAATTATAATGAGTTACTTGACTCTGGAACCGAGGTGCATAATTATCTTCTTTCTACCTATAAGAGGTTACGCTGGTTTTTCACCACCTTTGCCAAAGACACAGGGCTGACCATCACCCAGCGAGACATCTCTATTCTTGGCCGCAAACTCTTTACATTCTACCAATCAAAGCCAGACAAGATAGAATATATCCGCTCTCTTTCCAGGGATCTCATGTTGCAGCGCGATATCACCTTTCACATTACCCGCTATGAGGGCATTAACTATTTCTACGCCTTTCAGGGGGAGATATCACCCCATAACATCAAGGCCAATCCCAGTCTGCAAATTCGGCGTGACACCGACCTTGTCACCCTTATGGCCTGGCTCACGGTGAATGGTATCATTAACAAATCGACTCAATTACACCTCACTAAAAACTTTATGCATGTCAATCTGACCGAAATCCAGGCCGTGACAGAAAAATTGTTTGAAAAATTCCCATTGATCAAATTTGCCAATATTCCGGCTGACGAACTGCTGGAGAAAGAAACCATCGTCCAATGTCTATGTATTGTTAATTTCCATAAGCTTCCCGTCCATGGCGAAAAAGAGCTCCACTCATCAATAATATCCCTCAATAATTATGGGGAACATTTCATTCACCACTACACCACCGTGGTACAACTTAAAAATCAGTTCAGACAGTTGCTCACCAAACATTTTGTCTCAAAATGGAATGGTAATCTGGAGGTGTACATCCCCAACCAACCCGAACAATTTTACATTGAAGAGATGTTGAACAAGTAAAACAGCAAGGGATGATTACACCAAAACAACGTAGTATCAAGGAGAAACAAGATGACAACGATTACATTTTACCACTCAACCCTGTGACCTAGGTGTCACATGGCCAGTCGGGCACTGGCACGGACTCTTGAAGATTTTCCCCATATTGCGGTACATAGGGTAGAACTACTGACCAACCCTGCCCGCTCCTTGAAGGCCGGAATCCGCTCCATTCCCTCCCTGGTCTGTGACGATCAATCACTAAAAGGTCTGTTTTTAAACGAGAAAAAGATTCGCATTTTTTTCGAATCTTTATAAGTGGTATCAGGTTAGACTTTCGAAGTCTTCGCTACCTGCAAGAATTCAAGATTTACCAAGTCCAAGCAGACTTGTGTAAACCTTGAACCCGTTCTCCGATGAGCCGCAAGTTTCTAACTGACCCCGCTGAGTCTTGATAAAATCCAGTAGTGTCCGGATAGAAGGTTTTGTATATTGAGTCCGGATTTTTATGCCCCTTTAGGGAGCGTCATTCTGCAAATTTCGTAGTATTTTCTTAACATTTTTGTCTTCCATTTTTTCTGTCGTGGCGAGAGACTCGCATGATTAAAATGGGCGACAAAAATGTTTGAAAATCAAGAAATGTGGAGCCTAAGCGGAGTAAAGGGGCATAAAAATGCCCTCGAAAGTTCTTAACGGACATTAACTGGATAAAATCCGAAAAACCCTACCTTCATCTCCCCCCCCAACTCAAAAATAAAAAAAACCGAAAACCTCATGATTTTGTAGCTTTTTTTCTATTTCTACGTTATTTTCCGCGAGTTTGTCTGCAATTTGCTTGGATTTTTCTGCCCAAATAAGGCAAGATGGGCACTCCCCCCTTTACTTAAGGGTAAAATACGCTGTTTTTTTAACCACGAAAACAGGATGGGCACGAAGAAAAGACAACTCAATATTCGTGCCCATCCTGTCTTCGTAGTGAATACGAATTTAACATTTTATACGTAATAATAACTTTAACTTAGGAGTAATTATGTCTCGGAAAATGGTAACCATCGACGGTAACCAGGCATGTACCCACGTTGCCTATGCGACCAGCGAAGTAATCACAATCTACCCCATCACCCCTTCAACCTCCATGGCGGCTGAATCCGACGCAAAAGCCACAGCCCACCAGGAAAACATCTGGGGTTCGCAACCCGTTGTAACCCAGATGCAATCTGAAGGTGGTGTTGCCGGTTCCCTGCACGGTTCTCTTGCCTCAGGTGCCCTTTGCACAACCTTTACCGCATCTCAGGGTCTGCTTCTATTACTCCCCAACATGTACAAGATTGCCGGTGAACTTACTCCTACCGTATTCCACATCACCGCACGTTCCATCGCCTGTCAGGGTCTGTCAATTTTTGGTGACCACTCTGACATTAACGCTGCCCGCCAAACTGGTTGGGGTATGCTTTGCTCGCAAAACGTGCAGGAATGTCAGGACATGGCTCTTATATCCACGCAATCTACATTAGAGTCCCGCATTCCATTTATGCATTTCTTTGATGGTTTCCGTACCTCTGCTGAAATTCAGAAAATTGAGCAACTCACCAATGATGATATGCTTGAGATGATCGATGAAGATCTTATCATTGCCCATCGTGAGCGTGCTTTGACTCCAGACCGGCCAACCATGCGTGGTACTGCCCAAAACCCTGATGTATATTTCACTGGTCGCGAGACAGTAAACAAGTTCTACAATGCAACTCCAGCCATCGTCCAAAAAAACATGGACAAGTTTGCCAAGATGACAGGACGTCAGTACAACCTCTTTGATTACCATGGATCCCCAGACGCCACCGACGTTATCGTTATGATGGGTTCTGGTGCTGAGACTGTTGCTGCCACCATCGACTTCCTTGCAGTAGGCGGCGCTAAACTTGGTCTGGTTATTGTTCGCCTCTTGCGCCCATTTGACTCAAAGGCCATGGTTAACGCCCTGCCATCCACAGTTAAACGTATCACCGTTCTTGATCGTACCAAAGAACCTGGTGCTGCCGGTGAGCCTCTGTACCTCGATATCCGTTGCGCCGTTGGTGAAGCCGCCGAGGCAAATTCTGCCGTCTGCCAACCAATCATCCTCTCCGGTCGTTTTGGTCTGGGTTCTGCAGAATTTACCCCTACCATGGTTAAGTCCGTATTTGATAACATGGCTGGCATGGCTCCTAAAAACCACTTCTGTGTTGGACCAAATGACGACGTAACCTTCTCGTCCCTCGCCTATGATCGTGATTTCTCCATTGAAGGCGACAACGTATACCGCGCCATGTTCTACGGTTTGGGTTCTGACGGTACCGTTGGTGCCAACAAGAACAGTATCAAGATCATTGGTGGTGAAACTGAGAACTCTGCCCAGGGTTACTTTGTTTATGACTCCAAAAAGTCTGGCTCCCTCACCACTTCCCACCTGCGTTTTGGTGAGAATCAGGTTGTGGCTCCTTATCTTATTAATAGGGCCAACTTCATTGCCTGTCATAACCCGACCTTCCTTGACCAATATGATATGGTTGGCAACCTGGAAGAAGGCGGAACCTTCCTCCTCACCACCACCCACGATGCAAAGTCAGTATGGAAGTCTCTTCCAGGTTCAGTTCAGGCCAGTCTCATTGATAAGAAGATCAACTTCTACATCATCGATGCTCTGGCGCTCGGTGCGGCCCTCGGCCTTGGCGCGCGCATCAATATGATCATGCAAACCGCGTTTTTCCTTATCTCTGGAATTCTGACAAAAGATGAGTCCATCAGGGCCATTAAAGATGCCATCAAGAAGACCTACGGCAAGAAGGGCGATAAAGTTGTGCAGATGAACTATGACGCCGTTGACGGTGCCATTGAAAATATCGTTAAAGTGAAGCTTGGCAAGTCTACTAAAGGTCATGCTCTTCCTGAAACCGTTCCTGCCGATGCCCCGGAGTTTGTTCGTGAAGTTACAGCCCAGATGATCCGTGGCAAGGGTGACCAGATCAAGGTCTCTGAATTCCCTAATGATGGGACATGGCCAACAGCCACAACCCAATACGAGAAACGTAACATCGCCGTTATGGTTCCTGAGTGGAAGTCTGAAAACTGTATCCAATGTGGCAAGTGTTCATTTGTTTGTCCCCACGCTGCTATCCGTCTCAAGGTTATCTCCAAGGCAAAGGGTTCCACCCCCAAGAGCTTTAAGACTATCGACGCCGTTGGTAAAGATTTCAAAGGATCTGCATTTGCAATCCAGGTATTCACTGAAGATTGTTGTGGTTGTAGTCTCTGTGTTGATACTTGCCCAGGCAAGAAAGGCAACAAGGCACTTGAAATGATCAAAAACACCGAAGAATTGAAGAAGGTTCAACAGAAGAACGTGAAGTACTTCCTGAGCCAGGCTGAGATTGATCCAGCATTAATCAATCACGCCACCATCAAGGGAAGTCAGCTTCTCCGTCCACTCTTTGAGTTCTCCGGTGCGTGTGCCGGTTGTGGTGAGACACCATACATCAAGCTTGTAACCCAGATGTTCGGTGACCGCATGATGATCGCCAACGCTACAGGTTGTTCCTCCATTTACGGTGGTAACCTGCCAACCACACCTTATTGTAAGCGCGATGACGGTCGTGGACCTGCCTGGGCAAACTCTCTGTTTGAAGATAATGCCGAATTTGGTCTTGGCATGCGTGCTGCGATTAACAAGCTTTCCGCCCAGGCTGTAGAGCTTATGGAAAAAGCTGTTGCCGCAAAACTCATCCCCACGAAAATGGCTGACGAGATCCTTGATGCTGAGCAAACAACCCAGATGGATATTGAGGCACAACGTGAACGCATTGGCAAATTAAAGTCCAAACTTGGCGGCAAGGACAATGTCATTGCTAAACGTCTCATGCCTCTGGTTGATTACCTTGTGAAGAAGTCCTGCTGGATCTTCGGTGGTGACGGCTGGGCCTATGATATCGGTTACGGTGGTCTTGACCACGTACTGGCATCCGGTGAGAACGTTAATGTTATGATCCTTGATACTGAGGTTTATTCCAACACCGGTGGTCAGATGTCCAAGTCTACTCCTCGTGCGGCGACAGCGCAATTTGCTGCTGGTGGCAAGAAAATGCCTAAGAAAGATATCGGCATGATATTCTCAACCTACGGTAATGTCTATGTTGCCAAGGTAAATATGGGTGCAAACCCTGCCCATGTTGCCAAGTGTATTGCTGAGGCCGAAGCGTATGATGGACCAAGTCTCATCATCGCTTACTCACATTGCATTAACCATGGTATCAACATGACTAAAGGTCTCCAGCAACAGAAGATGGCCGTTGACTGTGGTCACTGGCCTCTTTACAGCTACAACCCTGAGCTTGAAGCTGCTGGCAAAAACCCTTTGAAGATTGTCTCCAAAGAGCCCACCATAAAGTTCGAAGAATATGCCCTGACTGAAAACCGTTACCGCATGCTGAAGATGATGAACCCTGAGGATGCTGATTCCCTCATGGCCATGGCCCAGGCGGATGTTGAGAAATCTCTCAAATTCCTCCACGGTCGAGCGACAGCTTTAGAGCCTTCTAAGTAATTCTTTACATTAGTAACTTACTTTGCACCTTCTTAGATAAACAAGAAGGTGCAAAAGGAGTCTTAAGATGATTTATTTCACAATAACTCCCAGTTACTTATACCCTTGCGGTACAAGATAGACTCTGCTGTTAGTAAAGGGGCTGATAATCTTTTGATTATCAGCCCCTTTTTTTATTTTTCTGAACCACCTACTTTTCACTCAAGGTTTAATACCAGTGCTTGCCAACGACATCCTGCGAAAAATCCGCTACTCCTTAAATCTTAAAGATAAGGAGATGATCAAAATCTTTCATCTGGCCCAGGAAGAGATGGATCATGCCACCTTGCGCCCTTTACTCAAAAAGGAAGAACAACAAGACTTCGAGCTTTGTTCGCAACTTCTCCTCAACAGTTTTTTTGATGGCCTCATCACCTTTTACCGGGGCCCAGCCAAAACCACCGTCCCCAAGACTCGAATTCTCGATATCAGCAACAACGTTATTTTAAGAAAAATCAGGATTGCCCTGGCTTATAAAGATACGGATATGCTTGAGGTCTTTAAACTAAATGGCACTACTCTATCAAAACCTGAACTCTCCGCTTTTTTCAGAAAGAAAGAGCATAAACATTATAAAAAATGTGGAGACCAATGGTTGCGCCATTTTCTCCATGGTCTGGCGTTGTATAAAAAAAGACCCACCCGGACGGAGACGGTTTCGGTAAAGGGCAATGTCTGGTTGCGCCGGAAGAAATAGAGGGGAAGTTTATAAGGAGTAAAATAATCCTGTCTATCCTGTCCATCCATGTAAATCGAATAGCTACACATCGTTAACCACAATCATGCCCAGCAAACTCACCCCCCTGGAAATATACAAAATCACCCCAAAAACAAATTGCCGTAAATGTCTGTTACCCTCATGTCTGGCATTTTCTGCCGCGGTTGTGGCGGGGTCAAAAAAACTTAAAGAATGTCCCCATCTTAAATCTGAAGACATTCAGCCTTTAGAAAAACAACTTGCCAAAACCCAGGAGCAACCAGCCTTGCAGGCGGCGTTTCTTGACAAACTTAAAGGAAAAGTTGCCCGCCTCGATTTTCCTAAAATTGCCAAGGTTTTAGGCTGTACCGTGCTGGGAGATGAGCTTAGCATCATTTCTCTCGGTAAAAAATTTAACATCGACAGCCAAGGCAGGATGACCTCTGAATGCCATATCATCCCCTGGGTGCAGGCGCCGATACTGAGCTACATTACCCATAAAACCCACATGGACATTACGGGCAACTGGATTTCATTCAGGGAACTAAAAGGCGGGATTGACTGGCAAGGCTTATTTACCAGTCGCTGCGAGCAACCACTTTGCAAACTTGCCGACCGCAATCCCGAGCTCCTTACCGACCTGATCGATCTTTTTATGGGTCAGGAGACGGACACCAAAAGATATGAGGCTGACATCGGACTCATCCTCCATCCCCTGCCCCATATCCCAATTCTCATCTGTTACCAAGAGGCGGATGCCGATCTTGAATCATCCCTCAGCATATTCTTTGATGAATGTTGCGGCCATAATCTTCATATCAAGTCAATTTATACCCTCTGTGCCGGACTCGTGAAGATGTTTGAGCATATTGCCCTGCGTCACGAATAAAGCACCGCATCTAACACAGCCACACCTCTGTCTATTAGGGTGAATGAACAATTTTACCTCTACAAAACTAACCCAGCTACCCCAAAATAAGATGTTAAATATCATGGCAGCGTAACCGCGAAAACAGCGGCACCCTCAACCATATCTAACCTTCTATAGTTGCATCAATTTTACAACATCAGCCCTCTTTTGAATGAACAGGTAAAACCTTAAACCAGCAGTACTGGATCAAATCAACCCTCCACAACCTCCTTGACATTTATACCATTTACGATTGTAATCAGCGCAAGGGCAAATTGTAAGAAGCAAGATTTACTACCGTAACATTGTTCAAAATGAACGACCTTATCAAACTTGAAAAGGGAGGTTATTGTGCTATCTTCGATTTTCCTAAACATTGTCCCCGGTCGTCCTGACCTATCACTCTTCTGTGTCTTCATTCTTCTAGCTACTCTGCTCTACTTCGCCAGGGTTCCAGCCCACCAAAGCATCAGATCGTTTTTCCGGGTTATGAAGAATTTTATGCGTCTTGCAGCCTGCTCTGTACTCAGAGCCGAGCTGAGACTCGCCGAACGCAACAAGGAAGTCCTCAAAGCTGAGGGACTGGAAAACATCCATCGTGAATTAGATCGTGAATTTCACCGGGTTGGTTTGGTGGTTGAGCGAGATTTGCAGGGGTATCCTGTCCTCAATCGGAAACTCTCAGAACAGATAGAGAAAATTGATCAAGACTACAGCGACAGCAATGAAGTCCCCCCCACCCCACCTATCTGGATCAATGCCGTGGATGCCATCGCCAAACTTTCCAAGGAGAGTGGTGAGGGTATGGTGAAACAGATCCTCACCGACATCCATAAAACCATTGAACGCCAACAAAAAGGCGCCATGGTGGAATATTGGAAGAGCACCAACAAGCGCCACAAGATTATGAGTCGCATGATGCCATACTGGCGCAAAGTCACCATGATTTTGTCTGAAGTCGGCTCCACCATGGATGGCTTACAGGATCGGGCCCTGGCCATCGATAAAAAAATGCAGGAATATGAGGACGTTAAGAAAAACACGAATGGTGCTCTGATCAAGCTCCACTCAGCCTCCTCTACCCAGTTTTTCATCGACAGTTTCTGGATAATGGTTGCGATCGGCGGGATTTTCGTTAATTTCCATCTTATTTCCCTACCCATGAGCGAAATGGTGGGTGGCAACAGCCGCATCGGCGGGATCCAGGTGAACCAGATCGCCGCCCTCGTCTTTATTCTTTTTGAAGTCTTTGCCGGTATGGCTCTGATGGAAGCCCTTCGCATCACCAAACTCTTCCCCATTATCGGCCAGATGGATGACAAGAAACGTACCATTGTCGCCTATATTGCCTTTAGCATTGTTATTCTCTTTGCCATGGGAGAATCGGCCCTAGCCTATATGCGTGATATCATTGCCGCAAACAATGAAGCCCTCAAACAGTCGCTCTTTGTCGGGGAGGATCAGGAAGGACTCCAGGTAGCTAGGTCTATTATCCCGACTGTGGTACAAATGGGACTTGGATTCTTACTGCCGATTATCCTAGTTTTTGCCGTTATCCCCCTGGAATCTCTTGTTCATTCCTCTCGGACAGTGATCGGTTATCTCATCGAATTCATCCTCCGGGCCTTTGCTGTTATTCTACGGATTATTGGCAATATTTTTTACTACATGGGTTCTGTCATCATCAGTCTCTATGATTTATTCATTTTCTTCCCATTATGGCTTGAAAACCTGGTCAAAGGTTACATATCCGCAAAGCAGATTAGACCACCAAGTGTTGCTTTCGAAAAAGAAGAACCCGCCATACCCCAAACCCATGAGATTAAAGATGAAAAAGACACTGAAATAAAAGAGAAACCCAAGGCTAAAAAAACTCCCAAAAAATCCACCAAGAAATCATCATAATTTCCAGGAAAATGCCGCGTGAGCCAGCCGCCTTATGGTGAACATAAAACAGTGAGTATTCATTTCGTTTTTAGCTTACTAACCCAATGCTTAAGGAACATTCCACAATGAACAAATTCAAAACTGCAACACTTTTTACTATTTTAATCGCTACATCTTTCCTATTCCTATCCGGATGTGGCCAAAAGGAAGAGGTCAACCACACCAGAGGAGTATATATGCTCCTCGACACCTCTGGTACATATACCCTTGAACTCAAGAAAGCCCAGGGTATCATCAATTATCTACTCGGCTCCTTACAGCCTACCGATTCGTTTGCCGTTGCCAGGATTGACTCCGGCAGCTTCAGTGAGAAGGATATTATTCATCGAGTCTCCTTCGATAGTCGCCCCTCCGTTGCCACTAACCAGAAAAGAGTTTTTGCCCAAAAAATTGATCTCTTTATTAAAAATGTTAAAGCCGCATCCTATACCGATATTTCCGGGGGAATGCTGCAGGCAGTGGAATGGCTTAATGAGATCCAGGCCGGAACCAAAATTATCCTTATTTTTTCTGATATGGAAGAAGAGCTTGCCAAGGGAAATATCCGCGACTTTCAAATTCCACTAGAGGGCTTTAAAGTCGTTGCCCTAAACGTCACCAAATTACGGGCCGATATCCAGGATCCATCAATCTATCTTAACCGGATGAACCGCTGGCGTGAAAAAGTCGAAGCCGGAGGTGGCAGTTTCATGGTGATTAATGACCTTGAACGACTGCAACCTATTTTGGGAGAATAACGTAACGTATCAGACCATTAACCGTAAAGATACATGTTATGTCTCCACATAAAAAATGCGTCTGGCAAGCCCAGGCGCATTTTTTATACCCATTTCCAGCGCCATAATAACAAAACAGCCCCACTTAACTCTTAATAGGTGTTGTGGATCTATTCCAAACCATACACCCTCGGGGGATCTATTCTCCTACCAGAATAAAGACGCAAAACAGCTTTACCTTCCGCTAATTTCCTGCTTATATACGTGGTCTGTATGATATTATGAGTTTAGGGTATACTGACAAATCTACCAAACAAAACCACCATTGCCACTAATCTTCAGGCGGTACCCCCCATGGCAATTACAAAACTGCTTTTGCATCTGTCTGATCACTGCCCAGAGACAAAGAGTGTTGACCGAAGACTCTACTATTGAAATAGTGATATACAATAAAAAAATACCGAGTAACCATGCCCCTCCCTATCCCCCAGAACAGCTCGCACCATTCAAGGCTTATTACAAAGCTCCAGCTTGCTACTATTACCCTGGTGGCATTTATTTTCATGAACGCAGGCTATGCTGTTTACAAAGGGATTCAGGTGACCAATGAGCTTGTTTCATCCACCCTCGACGAACGCCTCACCAACGCCGAAGCCATTATACGCTATGAAATGCTGGAACTGGATATGGTTGGTGACATAGTTAAGGAACAGGAACAAAAATTTGCTCAATATCTCGGTTGTGACACAACACGAGCCATTCAGATTCTGCTACAAACCATTGCCTCAAAAAATGATATTAACATCGCCTTCTTTCTGGACGAAAATAAAAGAATTATCACCACCAATGTCGGATATACCACCAGCACGCAACATCCCAAGCGGTATCAACTCCTCGTCGAGAATTCCGCCAAAACCGCGACCCTGGAGCATCTCCCCTCCTCTTTTTTCAACCATGTAGAAAAGAGCCAGCCCCCAGACAGTCAGGTTACAACCTGCATGAAACGTGTTGTAACCATCATCAACGAATCAGGAAACATTTACGGCTACGTGATCCTCATACGTTTTATTGACCAGAATACTATTTTGGCTGAGCAACTTGCCTCCACCGTTAAATCGCCATTTATCATTTTCAATACCGTAAAGGAAGCCATACTCTCCAGACTTGACAACGGGGAGCGCCTTGCCTACCCCACTACATCCCAAATTACATTTGCCGGAAAATCATACATCTACAAAATGGCCCCCCTGGTGAATCATTACACCAATGAAACCATTGGTGAACTGGCCATTCTGCTGGAAAAAGATGTTTTCCGCAAACAGTGGCGCAGCCAAATTTATGCCAACTTCTTTCCCATATTCGTCACCATTATTCTGGCTGGACTCATCAACTTTATGATGACCCAACTACGTAAGAACTATGGCCAGCTCAATGAAGCGCGGCGGGAGGCAGAAGCTGCCAATATTGCCAAAAGTAATTTTCTGGCCAACATGAGCCATGAGATCCGCACCCCCCTCAATGCCATCATTGGCCTATCAGACCTAGCCCTCAAAACGGAACTTACCATTAAGCAACAGGATTATCTCTCCAAGGTGCACTCCTCATCCAATATTCTCCTCGACATCATCAATGACATTCTCGATTTTTCCAAGATTGAAGCTGGGAAACTCAGCCTTGAAATGATAGAATTCGACTTTAATGAGGTTCTCTGCAGTCTTCGCAATATTGCCACAGTTCGAGCTGAAGAGAAAGACATTGAACTCATATTCCAGGTGGCAAGTGACACTCCAACAGGACTTATAGGCGACCCGATGCGCCTCTTTCAAATCCTGTTAAACCTCACCAGCAATGCTATTAAATTTACCAGTTCAGGCCATGTCCTTATTAAAACGGAAATCATTAATCACCCCTCTCCAGGTGAGATCACCCTCCGTTTTTCAGTGGAAGACACCGGCATTGGCCTCACCGAGGAGCAAATATCGATTCTCTTTGAATCTTTTACGCAAGCCGATTCATCCATAACTCGCAAATTTGGTGGTACCGGCCTTGGCCTTTCCATCTGTAGACATCTTGTTGAAATGATGGGGGGGACGATCACAGTAACCTCTGAACCAAACCATGGTTCCACCTTCATCTTCACCGCCACCTTTGGTCTCCAGACCGACACCATGACTCAACATGTCCAGTGTCCGGATGACTTCATGGACCTCAAGGTTCTGGTGGTTGACGACAACCAGGTTGCCCGGGAAATTACCAGTAATATTCTAACCACCTATTCCTTTAACGTCAGCCAAGCCACCTCTGGAAAGGATGCTATTGCCCAGGTAATTGCTGCCCAGAAGGTAAATAAGCCCTACCAACTGGTCATTATGGACTGGCAGATGGAGAACATCGATGGTCTCACTGCCTCCAGGGCCATCAAGGAGAACAAAACACTTTCCCCTGCCCCAGCAATCCTCATGGTCAGTGCTTACAGCAAGGAGGAACTCCAGACGGAAGCCGAGGAGATAGGTGTCGAAGCTTTCCTGGTTAAGCCCATTGATGAATCCATGTTACTCGACTCAATTATGTCCGTCATGGGCTATAAGCAGACTGGCTTCACCTCCCCCCTGCCCCTTAATTTGCCAAGTCAATTCAAGGGCCTTGCCAAAATTGCCGGAGCCAATATCCTGCTGGTTGAAGATAATGAGATCAATCAACAGGTCGCATCGGAACTCCTCACAAGTAAAGGCCTTGGCGTCACCATTGCCGGAAACGGTAAGGAGGCCCTAAACATCCTTATAGAATCTAAGGATCATTTTGATGCCATTCTCATGGATATTCAGATGCCGGTAATGGATGGTTTCACAGCGACAAAACGCATCAAAAAACTACCCGGTCGCTTGGCCAGAACCCCCATCATAGCCATGACGGCCCATGCCATGGAAAGTACGAGGGAAAAATGTCAAAATGCCGGGATGTGTGACCATATCGCTAAACCGATCACCCCTCTCCTTCTTTACGCCACTCTGGTAAAGTGGATTACCCCCAATAGACTTCGAACGAAGAGGGGAAGCCAACACTTGCAAAGCCAAGGGGGTGACAATTTTCCACTATCATTACAAGGCTTTAATCTGGAGGAGGGCTTAACACGGTTTGCCGGTAATAAAAAACTCTTCCTCAAACTGCTGTTTAGGTTCCATGAGAAATATCAGAACTTACCAGAACAGATATCAGCAGCCCTTGGCGAGGATGACTTTCAAAGGGCAAGGGAACTTGCCCACATGATGAAGGGCGCCTCCGGAAATTTTGGAGCCCAAGGGCTATACAATGCCGCATCAAGTCTTGAGCTTGCCCTGCAAAATAAGGAATACGTAAAAATAGATACTTTTTTTCAGGAATTTGCCATTGCTATGAAGATTGTCACCGATAGTATCAAACAACTTCTGCCCGGCAAAGGGCCCATGCCTCCAAGCAATGCCGACACCTGTTTGCCGGACGCAGCCAAGGCCGTGGCCTTAATCCTGGAAATTAAAAATCTCATTTCCACCGATTACAGTGCAGCCATTGATAAGTTAAGCGCCCTAACCAAACTTCTGGACAACACAGCGTACCGCAATGACATCGCTCAAATCCAAAGCCACCTGGATAACTTTGCCGAAGACCTTGCCATAGTTAGTCTAGGCAACCTTGAACAGAGAATCCAATTATGAGTTTAGCACACACCAAAAACACCATACTCATTGTTGACGATATCCCTGAGGATATCCATATGCTCATGGATATCCTTAAAGATGACTATGCTACCATTCCCGCCACTAGTGGTGAGATTGCCCTGGAGAAGGCCCAACAGTTCCCCCAGCCGGATCTCATCATTCTTGACATTATGATGCCTGGAATTGATGGCTATGAAACCTGCAAACGCCTAAAGGCAAATCTAGCTACCTGTGATATCCCCATAATCTTCATCACCTCTATTTCCGAGTCTTTGGGTGACACCAAGGCCTTCAATATAGGGGCTGCTGATTATGTGGTAAAACCATTTAACCCCGCCACTGTCAAAGCCAGGATTAAAAATCAGATTAACTTACGGGAAACACACCTGGAACTGCAACGTCTGTATGAAGTCGCCCTCGATGCCAACCCCATAACCGGTCTTCCCGGTAATAACACGATACGCCAGGAGATTGAAAAGGCCATTACCACCCAGTCCAAACATTTTGTGGTATATGCTGATCTGGATAATTTTAAGACCTATAACGATAAATATGGGTTTGTGCTGGGGGATGAGATCATTCATTTCACCGCATCATTACTAAAAGAAGCCATTGCCAGGGATGGTAATAACAACGCTTTTCTTGGCCATATTGGCGGTGATGATTTTGTCCTGCTTGTCCCCAAAAACAGACTGGAACAGACGGTTAATTTTATAATTAAAAAATTTGACAAGCAAATACCTGCGTTTTATTCAAGAGAAGATGTCGCAGGAAAGGGTTTCCAAACAAAGAACAGACAAGGTGAGATATGCACCACCCCCCTGCTGTCCATTAGCCTTGGGGCCGTGAATATCCACTGGTCAGAGTATAAACATTACCTAGAGGTGAATGATGCCTGCGCCCAGGTAAAGAAAAAAGCCAAAGAAATACCAGGCTCCAGCTTTTTTATTGACCGCAGAAAGAAGTAATCACTCTCCTCGCCCAGTAGCAGTTCAGATCTATACATCAAGGCAGCACCTCCACAGTATCCCGCAAAAAAAACAATATCCCTTCTTGCTTTCCACTTTATTTACTTATACAATTTTTCAGGTTCAAAAATAATAGTCCCACGCAGGATGAGCCAATGCCCCCTGCGAGGGATATTTATCATGAAAATTCCTAATATTTGTTGCAGTCAAGAGGACTTGCATAGATCGTGAACCCGTGCTCCAAGATGAGCTACCAGTTTCTACCCTAGACATTATTGAACTAAGACAACCTTTTTAGTAATTATTATTGACAGGCAGTAAACAATAAACTAATAATCATTCCTATTAAGAACAACGCACCAATTTACTAAAACAACTTATGGAGATCATTATGAAAAAATTTACTTGTACCATGTGTGGCTATACTCACGAAGGCGATTCAGCTCCTGAAAAATGTCCCCATTGCGGCGCTTCTGCTGATAAATTCACTGAAATGCTGGGTGATTCTCTTGAGTGGGCCGACCAACACGTTGTTGGTGTAGCCCAGGGCTGTGATGCTGAAATAATGGAAGGACTACAGGCTAATTTTGCCGGTGAGTGTACTGAAGTAGGTATGTATCTTGCCATGAGCCGGATGGCTGACCGCGAAGGTTACCCTGAAATTGCCGAAGCATACAAACGTTTTGCCTTTGAAGAGGCGGAGCATGCCAGCAAATTTGCTGAACTTATCGGTGATGTTCTGGAAAAAGACACTGAAGCCAACCTTAAGGCCCGTGTAGCTGCAGAAAATGGTGCCTGCGTTGGTAAAAAAGCCATCGCCACCAAGGCCAAAGAGCTTGGTTATGACGCTATCCACGACACCGTACACGAGATGTGTAAAGACGAAGCCCGTCACGGCATGGCCTTTGCCGGCTTGCTCAAACGCTACTTTAAAGGCTAATCACCTAAGCCTGTAAAGATGGTATCCACAAAAAAAAGCCCCATTACCACATAAATGGTAATGGGGCTTTTTTTTATTTGCATAATACTCGCCTAAACTCCATCCCGTTCATCCACCGTCATGGAACGAATATGGATCTTGCGGTTTGATTTTTCAAACTCAACCACCACACTCTTCTCCTCCATACTTACTACCCGAACCGCGCTACCGATGGTAACGCTAACTCCAGGATAGAGCCTGTTGTGAACATAGACACATTCGTTGGCGGCCTGGTCAATATCGGCATCAAGCTTCTCCTCAAGGAGAGTCAGCTGGTTAGTAGCATCCATCACCTTGGGCATCTTGATATTCAACTCCTTTAATTTTGCCATGTTCTCCGGGGAGAAATCCTTGCCCTGCTCTTTCTTCATGGCGGACAAGGCGGTAATATCCTTGAGCATCTCAGTCAAACGCGGTGGCCACACCTCTTTTGCCGCCTCAAGTTTGATCTTCCGAGCCTCAAGGGACGGATTCAACCCCACAACAATTTCAGTAGCAACCTCAGCATCGGAACCAAGCTCCAGGGCATGTAAGGAACCACCAAGAACATATTTACCACCAATGAGAGCGCCTTTGCCGGAAACAGCAACAAGATCATGCCCAACCCGAATATCACCCTGAACGACAAAATCCTGCAGGATCATCTTGCCCTTTGTTTCAATGCGACCGGTATTCTCACAGAAATCCACATCAAGATCACCCCAACATTTCACCTGACTCTCTTCACCGATAAGACCACCACGGATCGAAAGAGAATCACCGGCAATCACCTCAGCATTGTTCACCCCGCCACTAACACTGATAGATCCCATACATTTTATTTTAAAACCGGGACCAACAGCGCCACTAATAGTGAGTTTTTTACCACTGAAGGTGACATTGCCGATACTCATATCAATATCACCATTAATAACATGCTCCTCATGCACCGCAGGCTTGCCATTCTCCATGACAAATTTCCCGGTGGTGGTGGCCGAAACCTGCAAGCCATCATCACTTAGAGACACCCCAGGCCCACATTTTATAGTGAGATCCTTGCCATCTTTAGCTTGAATATCAGTTCCGAGGATGTTTCGCCCATGCACACCTGTGGTTGCCGGAACTTTTTCAAGGAGCAACTGCCCCTCTGGCACATTAACAATCCGGCCAAGCTCCCTGAAGTTGACCCGCCCTTCGTTTTTTGCCTTAGCACCAGTATCGTCATTTATAATTTCAGGCCGAACCACCGGACGAATCCGTGCCCTTTTTCCGTGTACCGGAGGCGTGCCTTTAGCAATTACCGCATGACCTGTTTGCATGGCTGGAACCTCCTTCAAGAGTCCATGGATAGCACCATTCTCATGGGCGGCCCGAAGGATATCAGGCCAATCATCGGAGTCGAAGGAAGATGCCCCGTGCAACTCGAGCGTCAAGGTCAGCTTATCTTTAGCCAAACGTAGAGAGTAATCTTCACCACAAATTTTTATAGGCCTCTTTGCCAGGTCCTGATTTGCCATATACTGTCCAGGGTCTCTCTCGTGTAAATTATTTTACGATTCTCTAAATCCAACAGACTACTAGTAAACTGAAGCCGTTACCAATTCGTCACAGAAGAAATATCGGCACAATCGACATAAACATTAAACTCTAGCATATCATAAGCTTAAACCAGAACACAAGACGCTGAAGGGTACCCATCTCAGCTTTTCAGCATCGTTTTTTCGAGGGCATTTACCTGATCTGACTCACCCAAAACAATAAGGACATCAGCCTCCATAATAACAATATCCGGGGTGGGATTGAAAATAGACTGGCCATCGGCACGGGTAATCGACACAACAATAAGATTATAGGTTTTTCGCAGCCCTGATTCCATAAGCGGCTTGTTAAGCATAGGGGATCTCGCGGTCACTCGAATCTCCTCCATGGTGAGACCAAAATCGTTGCCCGCCACGGCAAAATCAATAAAATCCACCACCGCAGGTTTTAGGATGAGATTTGCCATCCGGGTCGCACCAATATCATAGGGGGAAATAACCTTATTAGCCCCGGCCCTTTTAAATTTTGACTTTGTCCGCACGTCCCCTGACGATCTGGTGATAATATTAAGTTCAGGGTTCAAACTGCGGGCAGAAAGGGTAATATAGAGGTTATCCGAGTCAGAAGAAACAACACCAATAAGCCCCTTGGCACGCTCAACACCAGCCACAAGCAAGACATCATCATCAGAGGCGTCACCGGGCACACAGAGATAACCGCGTTTTTGAATCAATGCCAGTTCGTCCTCACCCTTTTCAATGACAACAAATTTCCGTTTATTTTTGGCCAGCAGATCACAAATAACCTCACCAATCCGGCCAAAGCCGCAGACAATATAATGACCCGTAATCTGCCCTAGTTTTTTTGACATTTTCCGTTCTCCCAACGCCTTTTGTAAGCCTCCGGCAACCACTGTTTCAGCCATCTCCTTAAAGATAAACATCACAAAACCAACCCCTAGCAAAATAAGCACCATGGTAAAGTAACGCCCGGCATCACTGAGATGAATAGTCTCACCATACCCCACAGTGGTTACGGTAATCATGGTCATATACAGACCATCATCAAAACTGGCACCTTCAATCCACATATAGCCAAAGGAGCCAAAAAGTAGCAAAACAATGGAGACAACAAGGGATAAAATCAACTTTCGCATGGCAAGAACCGCCTCTTTTGCCCAAAAGATATTTCAGTAACCAGCATATATCAATTATTCCTATTTTTTAAGTGCATTCAAGCCTGGATTGGGCTATATTTTGTAAATTTTCAAACGGTTTAGCAGACATTTTGCCATAAACTCGTTGTATTTAACCCTATTTATTTTGCTTATGGAAACAAATCATTATTTCATGCCGAAATAATGGATATTAATACATAATTAAAGGAGTTCAACATGAACATTCTAACCTTCGGCCCTAACGGCAGTGGCAAAGGCACCCAGGGTGCCATTATCAAGGACAAATACAATGTAGCTCACATTGAATCTGGTGCCATTTTCCGCAAGAACATCGGTGGCGGAACCGAGCTTGGCAAACAGGCCAAGGAATACATTGATCGCGGCGAGCTTGTGCCAGATGATATCACTATTCCTATGATTCTTGACCGCCTGAAAGAAGATGACTGCAAGAATGGCTGGCTCCTTGACGGTTTCCCACGCAACAAGGTTCAGGGTGAGACCCTTGCCAAGGCCCTTGCCGATGACGGCATCAAGCTTGATTATGTTGTCGAGATCATTCTCCCCCGTGACGTTGCCAAACTACGCATCACCGGTCGTCGCCTCTGCACCAACGACAACAACCACCCAAACCACATCGCCTTTGATGCCATAAAGCCTGTTGAAAAAGATGGTAAAATTGTCTGTCGCGTCTGCGGCGGCGAACTTTCTGCCCGGGCTGACGATCAGGATGATGTGGCCATTGATAAACGTCATGACATCTATTATGACGAGACCACCGGTACCATGGCGGCTTGTATTTTCTTCAAAGGGCTTGGCGGTGACACCAAGGTGATCTCTGTTGATGGCGGGCCTTCCATTCAGGAAGTAAGCGACGCCATCATGTCACAACTAAGCTAAACAAACTTAGACCCACTGTCTCATCCCAAAAAAGGCTCACTGGTAAATTTACCAGTGAGCCTTTTTTCATTCTGCTTCTAAAGCCAGCAAAAAAGGCAACCTATCAACGGATAGCCCATCCCCCGACGAGACCCTCGCCACCCCCTGCGGAATTCACCACCACTAAAAGCCTCCCCATATTTTTCAAACATAAAAATAACTTCTTCGTAATCAAAGGTTAAACAAACACCTCTATGCTCCTTTTTCATGAGGGGTAAGAGAGAACGCTAAAAAAGTAATACTACAAAGCGCTCATACCCAGCAAATAGACTTTTAACAAGTCCAGCAACCATAAAAAAGGAGGTGACAAATATAAGGCACATCGTTGCTTTTTATAAGACAAAATGGCCAATAACTTTGGGCACTCTGCGCGAATGCGGTAGTAATCCTTTATTTTTTTCAACACTATATTGAGGAAATCAGATGAATACGTATAAGAAGATGATGCGACTGGCAACTGGAGTTGCAATGGTGGGTCTTTTAACCACACCTGTCCTTGCAAAAGACAGAAATAACCATGATGACAACATGTTTAACAATATGCCAAAGGCAAAGAATATTATTTTCTTTGTCGGTGACGGCATGGGTGTGTCCACCGTTACAGCCTCCAGGATTTACTCTGTAGGGGTAGACGGGGAACTCACCATGGATACCTTTCCCCACACTGCCCTATCAAAAACATACACCGCCGACCATATTACCCCGGACAGTGCCGGGACAATGACGGCTATGATGACAGGTATCAACGCCAACTCAGGAATCATCGGCTATGGACCTGAGACCGAACGAAATGATTTTAATCACGATGGCGATGGCGACAGACTCTGGACCCTGCTTGAAATAGCAAAACAGAAAGGCAAGAAGGTTGGTGTTGTAACCACCGCCAGAGTAACCCATGCAACTCCTGCCGCCTGCTATGCCCATGTCAGTGAAAGAAATCATGAAAATGACATTGCCCTCCAGGCCCTACCCACCGATGTCACGTATAATGACAGACTCGGTGACGGCATTGATCTCCTCATGGGCGGTGGGCGACGTTTTTTCACCCCAGGTGGCATGGCTGACGAGGAAGGTGACACAGGTAGCCGTAGTGATGGCCGGGATCTTCGCCGGGAGTTTCAGGACGCTGGTTATACCTATATTTGGAGCCAAGAAGGATTCGACAACCTGGAAGAAGAAAACCTGCCAATTCTTGGTCTATTTGAACGCAGCCACATGGAATATGAGTACGACCGCCCCAACGACCTGGGTGGTGAACCTACCCTTGAAGCAATGGTCGAAAAATCAATCGACCTCCTGGAAAATAAAAAAGGCTATTTCCTAATGGTTGAAGGTGGTCGTATTGACCACGCCCACCATGCCGGTAATGCCTTCCGCGCCCTGACAGATACCGAAGAGTTTGACCGGGCTATTGCCACAGCCGTCAAGAAGGCCAATTTACGAGACACCCTGATTATCGTCACCGCAGATCATAGCCATGTTTTCACCATTGCCGGCTATCCCATGCGCCAACCATCAGACCTGAAATATGATTTCGGTTCAGCACCACAGGAATATCTGGACAACGACATGGAACAACAGCATGGCGGTATTCTTGATGTTGTCTATGATATCAGCTCAAGCACAGGAGATATCACAGCCCGGACAGCCAAAGATGGCGCGCCATATGCTATGCTTGGTTATCAGAACGGCTCCGGATATCGTCCCGAACCACGCCTTAACCCACAGGACGACCCCTTTCCCGGCCTCGGTGGAGCAGATACTCTCATTCCGGATGAATTTGGCAACACCGGTTCCGAACACACCCAGTACAAACAGGAAGCCGCCGTGCCTCTGGGCTCTGAAACCCATGCCGCCGAAGATGTTGCGATCTATGCAATCGGGCCTCAGGCCTGGATGTTCCATGGAACGGTCAAGAATACTCATATCTTTGACGTAATGCAATCGGCTTTTAAATATTAACAACCCGTTGTTTGTTACTCTGTCTGCTCCCGGTTTATGTTTTTTTTGCCTAAACCGGGAGTTTCATATCTGCCATACCAGTGCCAACAAAAAAGACCAAAAATGCTACGAAATTTCCAGAATAACGCTCCCTTGGCTAAACATTGAACCCATTCTCTGAGTGAACTGCAAAACCCTAACGAACACCGCTGAATAAAGACGCGAAAACAAAGGAGTTACACCTATGCTCAATAAACACCATATCTCAGGCTACATTCTTGCCGTTAATCTCATTATTGTTGTGGCTGGATGCGGGGGAACAAGCCAAACCTCAGGAACCACCGCGACGGCAATACCCTTGGATAACAACAAGTTACCCCAACATCAGCAGGAGTACCACCCACACCCTTTTTGGGAAGAATCGCTACGCAAGCCGACCTTGAACAGTCGTCAGGGCAGACGGTATGGCGAACCACCACCGATCCCGGAAGTGACACCTGCCATGGAGCAATTACCCGCAATGACCATCACGGCTGAAATTAAACACCAGAACGGAGATTCAATCCACCATTTTACCCGTATCATCACCCGTACCAAGAACCGGCTTCATGTTAACTATAAACAGCAGGGGCAAGAATGGCTTTTCACCCAAAATCCGGTGGATGGACGTCGCGCCTTCGGGCAACTAATTGACTACCAGAATAGCGTTATCCTGGATTATCCGGATAGTGACCTGGCCGATGCCGGTGTTGGCAATGGCTGGAGTGAGATTATGGCCATGGGAATCCCTCTGAGTTTCATAAAGAGATTACAGCCAACTGGCAAATCAGAAGAAAAATACGGGATAGTTTTTAAGCAGTATATACGCAAAGACAGCAACGTTTCAGAGAATAAACAAATGAATGAACTATGGTGGAGTAGCGCTTATTTTCTGCCTTTACGCATTGTCCGGGACAATGGTTCCTGGATACAGGAATTGACCGCCATACGCTTTGAGATTAACCAGGATGTCCTTCAATCCCCCCATAGTCGTTTTCCAACCTATAGCTCTTTTGACAAGGCCGACTGGAAAAGCTGTGATGCCAACCATCCGGATATTCATAGCCAAAATGATTCCCGTTAAGAGTTAAACAGCATGAATTGAGATGCAATCGCAACAGCGATGAATCGTGTAATCACCCAGGGCAAACATACCCATCCTTGCCGTTAGGTCACGCACACCTCACACCAAAAGAGTTTTGCCTATTGCCAGACCCCACCCACTAGGCTATTATTGCTTTATAAAGGAAAAGTACCAGTCCCACCCTTTTCTTGAGTTCATCACCAATAATCAGGAAAATGCCCTTGAAAATTGTCTCGATAGCCATGGTTCTGATCGGTGTTGTCCTGCTGGCCTTGGCACTCAACCCCACTAGAAAAATCTGTCGTCGCAAACATAGAGTTTACACCTCGTGGAAGTTTCTTGCTGTCCTCATTCTGTTCTTTATCGCCGGTTATCTTCTGTTTTTTAACATGATACTGAATACGCCAGCCACGACCCTGGAAATGATCGTGGCCACTATCCTGTTCAGCGGCGCTATTTTTGTCATCACAGTGGTTAATTTGAGCCTGGCCTCCATTAGGCTCAGTGAACATTTTGCCGCGCGTGAACGCCACCGGGCCCTGCACGATGAGCTCACAGAACTGCCAAACAGAGTTCTCGCCGAGGAGCAACTCGACCATGGATTGCAAATCTGCAAACGCAACCGTACTCCCCTGGCCTTCCTCCTTATGGATCTTGTCCGCTTTAAGGAGATTAATGACTCTCTTGGTCATTTTTACGGTGATTATCTACTCCAGGAGGTAGCCCACCGGATGCGAAAGGTGGTTCGAAAATGTGACACCTTGGCCCGCTTTGGCGGCGATGAATTTGCCATGGTGCTGCCCGATACCACTCTGGAGCAGGCCGTGTTGATCAGTACGAAGATTGCCAATGCCCTGGATCAACCCTTTATGATTGAGGGGCATAGCCTCAAGGTTGGTATCAGCATCGGTATTGCCATGTACCCTGAGCATGGAACAGACAGCGAGACCCTGATTCAGCATGCCGATATTGCCATGTATGAGGCTAAACGTAATGATGTTGTCTATGCCGTCTTCAACATTGAGCAGCATCGAACAACCTTTAACAGACTGGTCATGGTCGGAGAACTGCGCGACGCCATCGCCAACGACGATATGTTCCTCTGTTATCAACCCAAGATATCCATCCGTGACAAGAGATTGATCGGAGTTGAGGCCCTAGCCCGCTGGCAACACATGGAGAAAGGTATTATCGACCCAGATGACTTTATTTCCCTGGCCGAACAAACCGGACTCTGCAAACCATTTACCAATCTAGTCCTTGACAAGGCCCTGGGCCAATGTGCCAAATGGCAGGCAGAGGGGTTTCACATTCCTGTCGCCGTAAACCTGTCCCTCAAGAACCTCCATGACCTCGACTTCCCCGCCGATGTTGAACACCTCCTTAAAAAATGGCAGATCAAGCCTGAGATGTTACTCCTCGAGATTACTGAAAGTAGTCTTATCATTGACCAGAAAAGAGTTACCAAGGTGATTAGCAAACTTACAAAGATGGGCCTACACCTCTCCATCGATGATTTTGGCACAGGCTATTCATCCATCTCCTATCTGAAACAATTCCCGGCCCGCGAAATCAAAATCGACAAGTCTTTTATCATAGGCATGCTTGACAATGAAGACAACGCCGTAATTGTTAAGTCCACCATTGAGATGATCCATAATATTGGTCGTAAGGTCGTGGCAGAAGGTGTCGAAGATGAAGACACCATGCAGTTTTTGATGGAGCTTGAATGCGACATCATCCAGGGTTTTCATCTCTGCCGACCATTACCCGCAAATGAGCTGCGAGAATGGCTCAACACCACGGCCTGGACCATCAAAAAGCAATAGCTCACCTCTCAGGTGGGCTCAGTGGTGTCAGGCTTTTTTCACCAAAATGGACCAGGCGCCATCGGCAAGCTGCTCTTTTCCCAGGATAATATGTTTCTCCCGCTCAAGAGAGCCAGGCACATTATTAATAGGTGGCCCATCATCAAGGATCACCTCCAGAACCTGACCAGACTCAAGCTTTGCCAGCTCAACCTTTGTGTAGACAAGGTTCATTGGACATCCAACCCCCCGACAGTTTCTAACAGCGTCAGACTTTCTACTTTGTGCCATAAACTCCCCTCCTACCCTTCGACAATCTCAATTTCTTCAAGGGATACATTCCCTTTGCATATCTTGAACGATTTGATGGTGATATTTTCCGGATCAGCCAGGGAAATAATAACATGACTTATATTCGGGTCATAGGCCAAACGAATATCCTCTTCAGAAGGACGGGATGGCGTTTCCGGATGACTATGATAAACAGCCAGCAAGGTAGTACCCTGCTCCCGCATATCTTTTACCGCAGCAAATTGCTCATTGGGATCCATGGAGAAATGATCCGCAGCCTTATCAAGGTTAGTCATTTCATAATGATAATGAACCATGGTCTCATCACCGACAAGATAACCACATGCCTCATGCGGCATCTCCCTCTGGGCATGAGCGGTTATGGCCTTAATAACGGTATTGCTTATTTTCACTTGGGTAATTCCTCTATACTCTGCGTTTTTTACACCACTGACGACCAGTCATAAAGCTACAGACCAGGTAGACATAGGTAGCGTATCATTAAATACTACAAACTGCCTGTTCTGCATCCACCAGTTCTGTGATGGTGGGATTTTTACCACATATTGGGCAATCATCCTGACGCTGCAACTTGACCTTGCGAAAATGCATCTTTTTGGCATCAAAGGACAGGAGGGTGTCAGTGAGCAGATCACCAACGCCAATTATATATTTTAGGGCCTCTGTTGCCTGAATGGTACCAAGCATCCCGGCGATGGCACCCAGAACTCCAGCCTGGGAGCAGGTGGGTACCGCATCAGGTGGAGGAGGATTACGAAAGGTACACCGATAACAGGATGATTCCCCCGGTACCACGGTCATGGCCTGACCATCAAAGCGTAAAATACCACCGTGGGAAAAGGGAATGCCCTCCATAACACAAGCATCATTAATCAGAAATTTTGCCGGAAAATTATCCGTCCCCTCAACAACAAAATCATAATCCTTGATTATCTCTCTGATATTGTCAGCACAGAGATATTTTTTATAGGTCTTTACCACAAGATCAGGATTAATGGCCAGCATCTTCTCCTTGGCCGATTCAACCTTGGCAACATTAATATCCTTATGAAAATGGACAACCTGACGTTGCAGGTTTGACAGGTCAACCACATCATTATCAACGATACCGATGGTTCCAACACCAGCCGCAGCAAGGTAGAGCGAGACAGGGGCTCCCAAACCGCCAGCGCCAACAATAAGCACCTTGGCCGATAATAATTTTTCCTGCCCCTCTACCCCCACCTCTTCAAGCAGGATGTGGCGACTGTAACGTTCCAGCTGTTCTTCAGTAAAATCCATCATAATAGTTCCAAGCCCTTTTCTAAGTCATTAAGTAAATCGTCCACATCCTCAATACCGACGGCCAGACGAATCATTGTTGGTCTGATCCCCATATCCTCCTTCTCCGCAGCGGAATATTCGCTGAAAATAGTTGCGAACGGATGAATAACCAGGGTTTTATTATCATTAATATTAGTTGCCCTTCTTATGATTTCCAGCTGATCCATCAGGGTATAACATTGTTCCATGCTATGTAAATCAAAGGTCAGAAGACCTCCAAACTTACCATTGAACTGCATCTTCGCCACCGGCGAAGATGCGGCCCCGGCAAGCCCCGGATAATGGACACTTTTCACCTTTGGGTGCTTCTGCAGATACTTGGCAATCTGCATACTATTCTGGCAACTCTTGTCAATCCTTAAGGCCATTGTTTCCAGGCCAAGACTCTGCATATAGGCATTATGGGGCGCCAGACAGGCCCCGACATCACGGTATATCTCCTGCCGCAGGCTACCGATAAAGGCCATGGGTCCAAACTTCCCCGCCTTCTCCGCAAATTTTTCCGACTGCTTCCAGTCAAAAATACCATTATCAATAATCAGCCCACCCACCGTGGTGCCGCCGCCGGAGATGTATTTGGTACTGGAGAGCACCTCAATATCTACCCCGGCAGCCTTGCTGTTAAACAGGTAAGGGGTCATCAGGGTGTTATCCAGGACCAGAGGTACACCATGTTTTTTGTTATTGCACTGATCCCAGCGCAATCAGCAACCTCAAGCTGAGGATTGGTGATGGACTCCATAAAAACAGCACAGGTATCCTCATCGATGGCCCTGTCAATTTCTGAGAGATCCGTCATTGACACATACCTTACACTGAGCCCCCACGAAGCCAGGGTCTTTTGAAAAAGCGACAGGGTATTACCAAAAAGATACTTTGAAGTCACCACGTTCTTACCGGCACCACCCAGGGCCAGAATGGTATTACTAATAGCCGCCATGCCCGAAGAAACTGCAAGGACAGCCATGCCACCCGACAGAACCCGGATTGTCTGTTCAAAAAAATCAACCGTTGGATTGGATATTCGCGAGTAGGCGTGGGCCGGTTTTTTGCCCTCAAAGGTCAACTGAATTGAGCGGGAATCCTCGTGTTCAAAGGTCACGGTATCATACACAGGAACCCGTAGTGAACCATGTAAATCCTTTTTATTGCGGATGCCATGCAGGGCTTTGGTTGTAAATCCTAGCACTTGCCTGCCCCACCACCCATGAAGTACAAAAACTCAACCTCATCCTTGTCATTTATAGCTGTTTTATCGTAGCTGTCGCGGTCGACAATGGCACCGTTTAGTTGCACGGAAACCATATCCGGCGACTCCACATCCTTTAACTTAAGCAAATCTCCGACAGATAGCTGCTCTGCTGTAATCTCTTCTGCTTCACCATTAATTGATACATTCATAACACTTCTCCTTTCTTCCACAGCCTTGAATCAGCAAGTGGCAATTGATACGATTGTTTTTCACTGCTTAAAACCACAGTGGTTTCGACCTTACCGACACCCGGCACATCAATCAGGGTATCGATCACAAAATTTCGATAGGCATTGATGGACGAGGAGATAATCTTCAACAGATAGTCATAGTTGCCGGAAATATTATAACACTCCATCACATTTGGTATTTCGCGGATACTGGCAAGAAATGATTCTGTCGTCTCCCTGTCATGGGGCGAAAGAGTAACAAAAACATAGGTCACCACTTCAAGTCCAGCCTTTTGCTCATCAAGAATTGCGACAAAGTGTTTTATAACACCAGCCTCCTTCAGACGTTTACTCCGGCCCAGACATGCCGAGGCAGACAGCCCCACCTGTTTAGCCAACTCGGCGTTAGTGATGGTTGCATCCTCCTGCAGACGGGTGAGTATGGCAAGATCTATTTTGTCAAACATGGTACCTGAATTTTCGTTAGACATTTCGCCCCCATTCTCATTATGATAATTAGACCCAGCCTGGTTACAAAGCACTATATTTCTTCCATACCACCTTTGCAAGCATAAAATTCACCACTTGACCAAAAAAACAGAATATTCCACTGCATTAGAACAACAGACACTACATTACACCGCCAAGAAGCCGGTTCACCCGAAGATGAGCGTAGAGAAACAACGGAGAAAATATGCCAACCACACAAGTCAACGGGATTGATCTATACTACGAGATTACCGGCAAAGGTGACCCCCTGTTATTTATCCATGGCTTAGGCTCCAGCACGCGTGACTGGGAAGAACAGGTAAGTTACTTTGCCCGCCATTACCAGGTGGTCGTTTTTGACGTGCGCGGTCATGGCCAGTCGGCGAAACCCGCTGGGCCATACAGTATAGAACTCTTTGCCAGCGACACAGCAAAGCTGCTCCAAAACCTTGGCATCACCAGGACACACGTCGTTGGGATCTCCATGGGGGGGATGATTGCTTTTCAGCTGGCTGCACGCCAACCGCAAATGCTAAAGAGTCTGATTATTGTTAACAGCCAACCGGAATTTATTGTTCGAACCTGCAGGGAGAGAATACGGGTCTGGCAGAGATTTTTAACCGTCAGACTATTAGGGATGAGGGTGCTGGGGAAATTCTTGAGCAGACGACTTTTCCCCAAACCGGAACATGAAAATTTACGCCGAGTATTTATCCGGAGATGGGCCGAGAACGATTCCCTAGCGTACCGGGAATCAATGAAGGCCATAATTGGCTGGAGCGTGATGGAACAAATAGGGGACATCGACTGCCCAACCCTGGTGATAGCCTCAGATGAAGACTACACACCGCTCAGGACAAAACAGGCCTATGTAAAGCAACTGGCCCACGGGAAAATGGTCATTATCAACGATGCGAGACACGCTGTACCAGTGGAACGACCAGCACAATTCAACGCTGTGCTTGCCACATTTCTTGGCGAGCACAGCGCCTAAGCTTACTCGGCAATGGCCGGTTTAAATACCGCCATAATGAGGATAGCAACCAGAAGCAAACCAATACCACCCTGAACCACAACATGGACAAGCAGGGCTAAAAGCCCTAAAATAACACCTCGTTTCATAACAAACCTCCCGGTATGGCCCACATTAACGGTAAACCCCATGCTTAAAAAGCCTAAACCCTAACTTCTGAATCCTGAATCCTCACTTCTCACCCAGGCGCATGGTCTTCAATACCGAACACCGCCCACGCCTCGTTATACAAACCATTTAAACGATCTTCCAGTAATTTTCGATACCTCTCCAACCCATCAGCATCAAGTTTTGGCGGAACATGTAACGGCTCCCCAACAATCTTAATCATCCTGGAAAAAGGCAAGGGAATCATGGTACGATCCCAACTGCGAAATACCTTATACCTCTCAAAAGACCAGCCCATAGGCAGAATTGGAATACCGGTGCGACTGGCCAGCAGCACCCCGCCGGCCTGAGCAATACGGGCTGGCCCCTGGGAACCATCAGCCACAAGTACCGGATGAAGCCCACGTTTGACTCCCTTTAAAAGTCCCTTCAAGGCGCCAACACCGCCAACATTCCGGGAACCCCGGACAGTTTCAACCCCCATGGCCTCCAGGATAGCAGCAATATAATCACCATCTCGACTGGCACTGGCCATGGCAATCTGTGGAGCCTGCCCCGAAGCAACTGCGGCGCAGACCACCCCGTAATGCCAAAAGGTAATAATAAACGGTTTACCCGAGGCGAGGAGCCTATCGTGGTACTCCTCACCCAGACGTTTCTTTTTCAGCGTCCAGAACAGAGGCAAAATCAGAATTTTAAAGATAAGGGGAACCAGAAACACCAGCATTTTCTGTTTTAATTTCTTCTGTGATTTAGCCAAAAGCACCACTCCCCTGAAAGGTTGAAGTCAACACCGAGCCTTAATTAATACTTCATCCCCATACGATCCCGAACAAGATCAATTGTTTTCACCGCATGTCCACGGGCCTTTTCGGCACCTTTGGCCAACACCTCCCGCAGATAACCCTGATCCGCCACAAGCTCTTCCCGCTTTTCCCTTGCCTCCCGGAAATATTCCCAGAGAATTTCCACCAGCTCAAGCTTTACGTAGCCATAGCCGGCGCCACCATTAAGATACTGGTCACGCACAGCCTCAGTGCGTTCCGGAGGAGCAAAGATCTTGAAGATATTAAAGAGATTGCACTTCTCAGGATCCTTGATATCCTCAATGGCAGCAGCGTCAGTGACAATGGCCATCACATTTTTTTTAAGCTGTTTTGCCGTTTGAAAAATACCAATAGTATTACCATACGACTTTGACATCTTGGCCCCATCCGTACCAGGTACGGTGGCCAGATCTGCGGATATCTGCGGCTCTGGCAAAACAAAGGTTTCACCAAAGGCATTATTAAACTTTATGGCAATATCCCGCGCCACTTCCAGATGCTGTTTCTGATCTTTACCAACCGGAACCACCTCGGCCTGGAACAGCAGGATATCTGCCGCCATAAGCACCGGGTAGGAAAAAAGACCGTGGGAAGATAAAATCCCCTTGGCAACCTTATCCTTATAAGAGTGACAACGCTCCAGGAGCCCCATGGGGGTCAGGGATGATAAATACCACATCAACTCCGTCACCTCAGGCACATCGGATTGAACCCAAAATACCGCTTGATCTGGATCCAGACCAAGGGCCATAAAATCGGCAGCGGCCTCCAGAGTATCATTTGCCAACTGCTCGCGATTCTGCACCGAAGTAAGGGCATGCAAATTCACCACAAAGGCAAACAACTCCCCCCGCCCCATATTCTCTATCATCGGTTTCATCATGCCCAAATAATTGCCGACATGGAGTTTACCCGAGGGTTGTATTCCAGATAAAATTCTCATTACATACGCCTTTTAATAATCTTTAAAATAAACAGACTATAACCTTTTGAGCAGATCACAGCCAGTGATGCCTGTTTATAAACCATAATCGCCTCCATACATAAAGATTTTTCAGTGCAAAAAAAAAGGAGCACAGGGGATAAATCCCCTGTGCTCCTTTTTTTACAAGTCCGGTCAGTCTATCGAGTCCTGCTGACCAAGATGACATCCCTCACAAGACTAAACGTCTTGTGGCGCGACTAAAGTCGCACTTCCGGGTTCTCCTGTACTGGACGTGGGACTTTAGTCCCGCCTGCTTATCCTACTTCTTTACCTCTTCAAAGTCCGCATCGACCACATCGTCATCATCATCATCACCCTTTGCCGCATCAGCACCAGGGGCAGCACCACCTTCGGAGGCTTGGGCATACATGATCTCAGCAAGTTTATGGGAGACAGTGGTCAACTCTTCGGTGGCGGCCTTAATGGCTTCGGTGTCATCACCCTCAAGGGTTTTCTTCAGGGTTTCGATACCGTCTTCCACCTTCTTCTTGGTCTCATCGTCAACCTTGTCACCAACCTCTTTCAAACTTTTTTCGGTGGCATACATGAGAGAGTCACCATTATTCTTGGCTTCAACAAGCTCCTTACGTTTCTTGTCCTCATCGGCGTGGGCCTCAGCGTCATTTTTCATGCGCTCAATCTCTTCCTCAGAAAGACCACTGGATGCTGTAATCTTGATGGACTGCTCTTTACCAGTTCCCATGTCTTTTGCAGACATATGCAGGATACCGTTGGCGTCCAGATCAAAGGTAACCTCAACCTGGGGTACACCACGTGGAGCTGGTGGAATATCAGCAAGCTCAAAACGACCGATGGACTTGTTATCTGAACTCATCTCCCGCTCACCCTGCAGGACATGGATGGACACGGCTGGCTGATTATCCGCAGCCGTAGAGAACACCTGGCTCTTCTTGGCTGGAATGGTTGTATTCTTGTCAATGAGCTTTGTGGTAACTCCACCCAAGGTCTCAATCCCGAGGGATAATGGCGTTACGTCAAGCAGAAGGACGTCCTTCACATCACCTTGTAAAACACCACCCTGAACTGCGGCACCAATTGCCACAACCTCATCCGGATTCACTCCTCGATTGGCCTCTTTACCAAAAATCTCTTTAACCTTGTCCTGCACCTTAGGCATCCGGGTCATCCCACCAACAAGAATAATCTCGTCAATATCAGAGGGACTTAATCCTGCATCTTTCAGGGCAGTAAGACATGGATTGGAGGTACGATCAATCAGGTCACCAACCAGGTCTTCAAGTTTTGCCCTGGACAACTTAATGGTCAGATGCTTAGGGCCGGAGGCATCAGCAGTGATAAAGGGCAGATTAATCTCTGTTTCCATGGATGAAGAGAGTTCTTTCTTGGCCTTTTCACCCTCTTCCTTCAGACGTTGCAGGGCCATCTTGTCTTCACGCAGATCAATACCATTCTCACGCTTAAACTCATCGGCAAGCCAGTTGACGATACGCATATCAAAATCTTCACCGCCGAGGAAGGTGTCACCATTAGTGGCTTTTACCTCAAAGACACCGTCGCCAATCTCAAGGATGGACACATCAAAAGTACCACCACCAAGGTCATAGACAACGATGGTCTCTTCGCCCTTTTTATCAAGACCATAGGCCAAGGCTGCTGCGGTCGGCTCATTAATAATCCGCTTCACATCAAGACCGGCAATCTTACCAGCATCCTTTGTGGCCTGGCGCTGGCTATCATTAAAATAGGCCGGAACAGTAATAACCGCATCGGTGACATCTTCACCAAGATACTCTTCCGCAGTCTGCTTCATCTTGCCAAGCACCATTGCAGAGAGTTCAGCTGGGGTATACTGCTCACCCTCAACCTCAACTTTAGGCTCCCCGGTACCTCCAATAATTTTAAAAGGCGAGATCTCAACCGACTTCTGTACCTCGGGATCCTTGAAATTACGACCAATGAGACGCTTCATGGCAAAAATAGTGCGCTCAGGATTTGTTACGGCCTGCCGACGAGCAACCTGACCGAGCAAACGCTCGCCACTGTCAGAAAAAGCAACGACGGAAGGGGTTGTTCTGTTGCCCTCCGCATTTGTAATAACGATGGCCTCGCCACCCTCCATCACAGATACGCAGGAATTTGTTGTCCCAAGATCAATACCAATAGTTTTACCCATAACGGTTCAACTCCTTTTAAATTAAATTTTATTTGCAGCGGCCGACTACGATGGTTCTACGCGTCCTCTCCCTTGGAGACGACGACCTTGGCTGCTCTAATTAGTTTATCCTTATAGTGGTAGCCCTTTTCAAACTCCACCATCACCTGGTTTTCAGCAAAGTCATTGCTGAAATCCATTGCCAATGCTTCATGCAGATTCGGATCAAAGGTTTCACCAAGACACGACACGGTCTTGACTTCAAATTTATCCAAGGCCCCGAGCAACCCCTTAAGTGTCAATTTCACCCCTGCCAGTAGATCACTACCAGGATCATCCTTTTCACCCTGCTCAATGGCACGCTCCATATTATCAATAGCCGGGAGCAACTCCTTTAAAAGCCTTTCCTCCGCATATTTTAAAGCGTTAAGACGATCACGACTCATGCGCTTTTTATAATTTTCAAATTCAGCGGCAAGACGCAGGTATTTATCCTGAAGCTCATCACGCTCTGCAGTAAGTTGCTCAACCTCCGAGGGTGCATCCTCTTCAGAATCGAGAACTTCAACCTCCTGCTCAACAACCTCATCAACTTCCTGCTCTTCCACTTGAACCTCGTTTTCCACCACCAGCTTCTCCTTATTTTTTTAAGTATCCGTGTCCACTTATAATCCCCGGAATCAAACATAAATGTCTCCGCAACAACGTCAGACAATTACACGAGACCTACTCTAAATAAAAATCCGCCAGGGACAACAAGAAAAGTGTGAAAAGCCCTATTACTAGGCAAAACAGCCAAGTAAAACCTGGGGCGCCTCCTCACTTGCAAGCAACAATAAGGATGGCTTTTTTCTTTGTCAAGGGAACTACAGGGGAATTATTTCACAAAAGATTTCCCCTGATAACATACTGTTTTAACAGAGAATATTAATGAACTTGGCACATCCTGCCGATGACCTCGTGTAGTTGCCTTTCCCCTGTCCCAAGGGATGGAAGGACTCCTTGCCAGTACGGCTGCCAAGATGATAACGTATATATGAGCTTACAAGGACTTAAGCAAACCTCAGCCCAAAGCGACGCCATGAACACCAAATGCATTACGGCCCTGACCTGTTGTCTTGTTCTCGCATTCCTGCAAAGCGGGTTTGCTTGGATGTCCCCGGTACCAAAACATCGGGTCGGCACGCCACCGGGGGAGGTAATAAAAACCATACTTCAAACCAATTTAAACCCTGCCCACCCTCCAAAGCTGGCAAACCTGGGAGTCAGAAACAAGGCCCCCCAAATCACCTGGCTTGCCGACTCGGATCCGGCCCTTTCACCTGAGGCTATCCTGCCAAGTGGCACTAGAAGTATTTATAGCGTGCGCAATATTGCCAACCAACTCACCACCGTAGCAGGCTCCGTTGACTACGGCGTTTTAATCCTCCACACCCCGGTACTACTCATCAGCGCAACAAGTACCAGCGACACCATCATGTCCCTGCTCAAGCAGCCGGAAGAACTCCCGGAGAGCACCAAACAGGAACTGCACCATCTCTTCACCCCATTCAAGACCCTGATAACAGCACAGACAAAAAATCCTCTGCCCCTTGCTCTCCAGCAAAAACTCCTTATCGAACAAAATATAGACTATCAGGTTGAACTTGCCATTAAGCGCTATAAAGAACGAATCCGGGCAGGGCGACTGGTAGTGGTAGGCTCCGTACTTGATACCAATAATACCTACAGGCACGGCCCAAACCGTCTGATTATAATTAACATCAATGGCAAGACATCGGAACGACAGTTAAAACGTAGCCGGGTTCTCAAAAATATCCCGCAAGCCTTGTTGAGAACAATGGGCAGAGAAATCCCAAAGCAACCATAAGAAAAGGGAGCGAGCAATCTGCTCCTCCCTTTAACAATTAAATCCCGACTACCAACGGACCGATTAGCGAGGGCAACGCGACGACTGCTAGCAAAATAGACACCAGACACCGCTACGCTGTTATTCGCCCGGTACCGAAAGGCGAAGATTTTAACCCTACACAGAAACAATAACACGGTTCCAAATGCCAACAGAGTTAGTACAAATTTATGCCACTACTCCCCCTGCCAGACAATCTCGTACTTGCCCATATGCAGGTCTTTTACCGGAATGATGGTAAGTGTTTTTCCCAGTTCATCTTCCAAGTTATGGATGGTGACGGCCTCTTCCTTAAGCATCATACCGGCAACCCGGGGGTGAACCCGTATGGTAACCCCAGGGCCTGCAATTGATTTCGCCCCCACGGATATCTTCCTGAATATTTCATAACAGATGGTGCGACATGACTTCACCATTCCATCGCCACTACAGTAAGGGCAAGGTTCACAGAGCATATGCACAAGATCCTCACGACTCCGCTTCCGGGTCATCTGCACCAAACCGAACTCAGATACTTTCAGGATATTAATCCGACTCTTGTCCTTTTTTGATACCTCACTCAAGGCACGGAACACCTCCTCGCGGTGGGCGGCCTCGTCCATATCAATAAAGTCAATGATAATGATCCCACCAATATTGCGCAGACGAAGCTGGTAGGCAATCTCCCGCACTGCCTCCATATTGGTTTTGAATATTGTTTCTTCCAGATCATTCTTACCCACGTAACGCCCGGTATTAACATCAATTACAGTGAGTGCCTCGGTATCTTCAATAATGATATAGCCCCCACAGCGCAGCCATATCTTTTTATCAAGCCCCCGGCCAATATCCATCTCCACCCCATAGGCGTCAAATACCGGGGTGGGTTGTTCATAATGATGCACCTTGCTGTATAGATGGGGGGCAAAGGTTTCAATAAATTTGAGCACCCGTTTATAGGTGGTGTAATCATCCACCACCACCCGGTCGACATCCGGGGAAAAGATATCCCGCACCACCCGGAGAATAATATCAAGATCCTCATACACCATGGACATGATTTCAGCCTTTTCAGCCAGATCGACAATCTCACACCAAAGATGCATGAGAAATTCCATATCCGCTTCAAGATCTTCACGGCTCGCCCCTTCAGCAACGGTGCGGACAATAAAGCCACTGCCTGCCGGACGCAACGCCTCAATATCCTCGCGCAGCTGTTTCCGAACCAGCTCATCCTGGATCTTTCTGGATATGCCAATATGATCCGTCATGGGCATAAAAACAAGGTTCCGGCATGGCAAGGTGATATGGCAGGTAAGACGCGCCCCCTTGGTACCAAAAGGTTCTTTACAGATCTGGACAATAATCGACTGCCCCTCCGTAAGGAGATCCTCAATAGATTTACCGGGGGGCCGAACCGCTAGGGACTCAGGCAACTCATTATTATCGCAACACGCCCCTTCGCCGCCACAGGTAGCCATGCGCTTTTCAAAGGCAGCGGTTGAAATCTGCACATCATCCACATAGAGGAAGCCGGATCTCTCAAGACCAATGTCGACAAAGGCCGCCTGCATACCAGGCAAAACGCGGACAACCTTGCCCTTATAGATATTGCCCACAAGCCCCTTTTCTTTCGGGCGCTCAAGGTAAAACTCCACTAAACTTCCATGCTCAACAAGGGCTATCCTAACTTCATAGCTGGTTGCATTTATTATAAGATCTGTAGCCATCGTCCTGGTTATCCTTGGTACTTCAAATTATACAAGGTGGAAGGCAGCAAGGCATAAACCTTTACCACTTACACCTCTTATCTTTCTGAAAAACTCTCTTTCACCATGCGCAGCTGCGTTACATCCTGCCCGCTCAGAGAAAATACGGCCTGAACAATTTCAACGGGTTTCAGACCGGCCCTGCTCACCTCGGTAATAAGACTGAGGCGAAGTACCGTTTTACCAAGCTTCCCCCACGTCCCCACCAGGGGCTTTGCATCCAGCTCCCGTAGTTTTTTCTTGCGCGTCACCAAAACAGGAAAGGTACTGGCATCACTGAATTTTCTAAAGGCATTATCGTCTATTTCATGTGGAAAATTAACGGTATACCATGTTTCCACCCGAGGCGGAATTTTTTTAGACTCGGAAAAGCTAATCGCTTGAATAGTAAGGCCTTCGGGAAGCTGAACATTAAGCCTGTCAAGCCACTCTCCAGGTATAATGTCCTCAACAAGATCAACAAACAGATACTCAGCCAGGCTCTCTGTGCCAAGGGGCAGAGCCGGGGAGAAGGAGACCTTGGGGGAGGGATTGAACCCTTGGGAATAATGGAGCGGCAATCCTGCCCGGTTAAAGGCCCTGAAAAAGAGCTGTAACAATTCAAGATGGGATAGAAGGCGACTGCGACCAAGACGAGAGTAGTCAAGACGATAGCGAAAATGACCGCCACTGGCCTTAACAGGCTCCTCCCTATGAGAACTGTCAAAATCACAGGCCCCGGCAAAGGTCTTGGGGTAGACCTCCTTAAAATCACACAGCCCGCATTTCTGACAGCCATGCAGACGACAATCAGGTGTATACTCCTGCTTTAAGCCCTTCTCGTATTCATCACGCAGAAAAGAGACATCCACCCCGCAGTGAAGGTGATCCCATGGCAGAGGTGAACCAAATTCACGTCGGTTCATGTAACGGTCAAGGTCAATACCCACCGTCTCGGCTGCCTCCCGCCAGGCACTGAGCCTAAAATGTTCGTTCCAACTATCAAGCCGCGCCCCATCTGTCCAGGCCTGAACAATGAGTTTGGCAAGCTTGCGATCACCCCTGGAAAAAACCCCCTCAAGAAAACTCTGGCGGGGATCACCCCAGCGCAATTGCAGTCCTTTATTCTTTAGTTTTTCCCGCAGAAATTCGATCCGCTCAAACCCCTCATCCACCGAAAGCTGAGGCTCCCATTGGAAGGGGGTGTGGGGTTTAGGCACAAAGGTTGCGGCACTAACCGTAATTTTTCGCCCCGGCCCGGAACCGGCTTTAAGCCCCCTGTGGGCAAGTTCGGCAATGGCCTCAAGGTCTTCCCATGTTTCGGTGGGCAGACCGAACATAAAGTAGAACTTAATAAGCTTCCAGCCCAGACCAAAGGCTGATGAACAGGTGGTCAGGAGATCCTCTTCACTAATGCCCTTGTTAATCACCTGCCGCAACCGGTCGGTACCGGCCTCGGGGGCCACGGTAAATCCGGTTTTCCGCACCCGTTTAATCTGGGTCATAATCTCTTCGGTCAGGGTGCCAACCCGCATGGACGGCATGGATACCGACACCCGTTTCCGCGCGTAGATATCCATAAGTTTCATTAGCACAGGGCCAAGGCATGAGTAGTCCCCCGTTGATAAGGAGAGCATGGCAAGCTCTTCAAAACCGGTGGTACCAATGCCTTTTTCAGCAATCTCCAAAATTTGTTCGGGGGAGCGTTCACGTACCGGGCGATAGATCATACCGGCCTGACAAAACCTGCACCCACGGGTGCAGCCTCGGCCAATCTCAATGCCGAGCCTGTCATGGACAATTCTACCCACAGGCACCAGAGGTGTTGCAGGTTTCTGATGATCAAAACCGGCAAGAACCCGGCGGCGCACCTCGGTATAGCCCTCAAGGATCGGGGTCATTCCCTGAAACCAATCAGAGTCATCGTAGTCCGGCTCAAAGAAGCACGGTACATACATCCCCTTGATTTTAGTCAGTTCCACCAGAGTCTGCTGACGCGACCAGCCCTCATTCTTTGCGCAAATAATAAGATCCGCAACATCAAGCACCGCCTCTTCACCATCACCAAGGAGGATCGCATCAAAAAAATCAGCCACCGGCTCAGGGTGAAAAGCCCCCGGCCCGCCGCCAATCACCAGCGGATGAGCGTCAGACCTATCTTTGGCGTAAAAAGGAATGGCCGACAGGTCGAGAATAGTCAGAATATTGGTGTAGCACAGTTCATACGGCAAGGTTATGGCCAGGACATCAAACTCATTGGGGGGGCGCCTTGTTTCCAGACTAAAAAGAGGTTCCTTATTAGCTCTAAGCATCTCCTCAAGATCGGTATCCGGAGCGTAGAGCCGCTCGGCCAGCACATCATCCCGGTCATTTAAAATATGATAGAGAATCTGCAGACCCAGATGGGACATGCCGATCTCATATAAGTCAGGAAAAGTTAGAAGAATCTGGCACTTAACCGAATCAGGATCTTTGACAACTACATTAAATTCATTGCCACTATAACGGCTCGGCTTTCTGACAAGTGGTAAGTATTGTTCTGGGTTCACGTTTTTATTTGACCTTGGAAGAAAAAAAGAGATACAGCAAACGGGCTACTCGACAACTTCCCGGTGAAAGGAAGCAGGAACAGCGTAGATAAAATCCCTGCGCGACAGCGTCACATTGTCAACCAGATCACTGATTTCAAGGTGCAACGTACTATTTAGGCTCAGGGTAGTCACGGTAACGGATTGTGGCATAGCACAATCCTCAGGGCCATAATGATCATACAGCATCTCAAGGAGGACCTCGCCCTCCTTGTTATAGACAATGTGGTGATAGATATGCATATCCGTTGGATCAAAAAGAACCAAACTCTTGCGGCCATCATCAGAGTACAGCTCAAGCCAGTAGCGCTTGCCATTTTTCTCGCGACTGGTGAGGGCAAGGGACACCTCACCCGGATGCAGCTTGCCGGTAAGCCAATAATAGGAAAACTCCGGGCTAAAGCCAAGCGGCGCATATTTTTGAAAGGTTACGCCGCTAACTGTACCGAAATACTCCGTCTGTTTCGCTACATCCACATAATTAAAGATCTTGCCATCACTGGTCAAGATGATTAGCGGCTGGCCCAAGGGAGATAGGGCCATAAATTTCAAAAAGGAAGGACTCCTGGCCTGCAAATACCCGGAAATGGCACCTGTATAAAAAAAGTTCTCAAAACGCGCCTTTACCACGCCATCAAAACAACAATGACAATCCTTCTGGGCCGCTATCATTTTCTTAAAACGACTGCGAACAGCCTGATTTTCCTCCTCCGAAATAAAGCTTGTCTGGGGCAGGTAGGCACAGCCCCCTGTAACAACCAGACTAAAAAAGAGGATAAAAGCAAAAACACGCAGAACTGACCTATTCATCGCTGCCCTGCGCTTCGGCAATTTTCTGCCTGGCAAGGGCACGTTTCTTGGCATCTTTAAATAGACTTATGGCCTGCTCATACTGAACAATGGCCTTGTCAAGCTCTCCGGTCTTAAGGTACGCATCACCAAGATGCTCTTTGATCGTCGGGTCTTCCGGCTGTAACTCGGTAGCGTGATACAACTCAACAACCGCCTTTTCATACTGACCCATCTTGTAATAGACCCAGCCAAGCGAATCGCGCACATAACCATCATCAGGCTTTTGCTCCACAGCCCTCTGTATATAATCCAGGGCCTGCTCCAGATTTTCACCCAGATCAGCCCAGGTATAACCGACATAGTTTAAGGTGTAGGCATCATCAGGGGCAACTTCCAGAACCTTGAGCATCTGCGCCATGGCAAGCTCTGGACGCTTGATCTTTTCAAAGAAGAGGCCAAATTCAAACTTTAGATTAACATCATCCGGAAATTCCCTAATGGCCTGTTCAAACGTCTTTTGCCCCAGATCATACTGCTTATTTAAACGATACATATCGGCAAGAACGTAGTAAAATTTGACAGAATGATCCGGCGTCTCATCTATGGCATTGAGCATATAGGCAATACCCTCATCACGCTTTCCGCTATCCACACATATCCGCACATACATCAAGACAGCGCCTTCATAGGCGGGGGATAACGGCTCGACCTCGCGCAGAACATTCTTGGCAGTAGCAGCATCACCCTTTTCATGATAGGCCAGGGCGAGTAAGGGCCGCAAGGTTGGTCGCTCAGGATAAATACCGAGCATGGGGGTCAGGTGAGCAATGGCCTTGCCGTACTGCTTTTCTGAAACCAGAAGCCTACCGATAACCAGATCAATTTCAGTGGTATCCCGAACGGCAGAACGAACCAAAACAAGCTGAGCCAAGGCCTTGTCCCCCTGACCTGTGCGGGCATATAGCCCCGCAAGTCGACGCCGGGTTATTTCGTTGTCCGCATCCTCCTTCAGGAGTTTATTATAAAGCTCTATAGCCTTTTCATATTCACCAAGATCCTCATAGAATTCAGCCGCTTCATAGGCCTGCATGGTTGACCAGTTTAAGTCAAGCACCCGTTCATACTGGGCCAGTGCCAATTCATCTTCGCCGAGGGCGCGATAAAGTTTAGCCAGAAGGACATTCCCGGCGTAGGAATACGGCTGTAATTCGACATGGATCTCAAGGGGCCGACGCGCCTCTTTTAGGTGGCCATGCCGTTGGTAGAGGTAACCTAATGAAAAATAGGTATCGCTGTCTTTGGGATCCGCTTCAAGATTGGCATTGTATAGATCAATGGCCATCTCGGTCTTGCCAATCTCGTCAAATATTCCGGCAAGTTCACGCCTCGTCTGATTGTCTTTGGGCGAATTTTCAAGGACACACTCCAAATGAACCGCAGCAAGCTCAATCTTGCCCATGCCAATCAGCAGAAAGGCTAAGCGCTGATGCAAATAGGCCGAATGTTCATCACAGATAAGTGCCTTGGTATAGGCATCCTGGGCCATCTGGAAATTCTGCTCAAGCTCTGCCATCCTACCCCATGTGAAATACACCGAAGCACAGAGGGAATCTACAGGATCAGAGTCGTCAGAGGACACTTGGGGAGAGGATGCTTTATTCTCGGTGATCGGACTGGTTGTTACACAACCAGTTACCAATAATAGAACAAGAAATAGGGGCAATAGTTTAAAACGGCTCATAGGGTCCAGTGGCTCATAATGAATCTGGCAAAGATTGATAAGATATTGATATCTGATTGTTTACCTTATCTTGATTCCCAGCGACGGTAAAGAATTCTGTGCTAGGAATTTGCATCTTTTTTGCAAATCAACCATGCCCCGTGGCAGGACATGAAAGGGAACACTTATACGCTCATCAACACAAAGCCCCAAAACCAGGGTATTGAGATGTTCGATATAGGCCTCATTCAGCGCCGCCTTACCCGGTGCCGGAACCAGCCTAATCCCAGGTTGTACCACAGCAAGAGAGGCAAAAAACCTATTGGTGGAACCAAGGCAACGGCCAATATATTCTTGCAGTGGCGCAAATTCAACCGCCACAACACCCTGAATATCACCCAGGGTGTAGGCCAGCATATCAAGGGGGGTACGATCGGTAATAAACGGCCCGGTGCAACCAGACCAGACCTCTTCAGCGGCAGTGATAATTTTGTCCTGAATCCAGAGCCTTGTCTTAAAGTCCATGGGCGAGGATGGTTTGAGGCCATTCTCAACAAACACCTCACTTGTGGTGGTCACCACAAACTCAAGACCATACTCCCTGGCAATCTCCTGGCCAATGGTTGTTTTACCTGTACGATGACTGCCACAGAGACCGAGTCCTTTATGCATAAGCTTACTTCCCCTGCCTATTACGATTCAAGACAATAGACCTGGCCATATCACAGGCCGCCACAAGGGATGCGGGATCGGCAACCCCCTTACCGGCAATATCATAGGCTGTGCCATGATCAACCGAAGTACGAACAATAGGCAACCCGAAGGTGACATTAACCCCATCGCTAAAATGCAGAAGCTTAAATGGAATAAGACCCTGGTCGTGATACATACAAACAACCCCATCAAACTCACCACTTGTAGCCTTATTGAACACCGTATCAGGTGGGTACGGGCCTGACACCATCATTCCAGCATCTTGCGCCCTGCGGATAGCAGGGCCAATAATCAACCGTTCCTCATCGCCAAACATTCCACCCTCTCCGGCATGGGGATTTAAACCAGCCACAGCAACCCGCGGGGCAACATAACCAAAGTCACCAGTTAAGGCCTTATGGGTCATGGCAATCGTGGTAAAAACCGAGTCCATTGTCAATGCTGAAGCAACTGCAGATAATGGAGTATGAATAGTGACCAACGTCACCTTCAGGCTTGCTCCCGCCATCATCATGCCATACTCGTTGCTAGCACATAGCTGGGCCAGCATTTCAGTATGGCCGGGGAAATGATACCCCCCGTCATTTAAAGACGTTTTAGTAATGGGACAGGTCACCATCCCGGACAAAGCTCCAGACTGAACAAGGCGCACAGCCTCCTCAATCCAGCGGCCCATGGCTCTACCGGTTGCGGGTGTCGGCTTACCCCAGTGGGCCTGCTCACAAACAGCATCCTGCGGATAGTGGACAGGAATCGTCTGGGGAATAATATCCTGACCGGCTTGCCACTCTACAATTTTTGCGGGGAAAGCAAGTGATGTTGCACAGCGGCGAAGGACCCCGGCGTCACCAATAACAACAATATCGTTTTGGGGTACCATAAACAGCTTTAAGACAAGTTCCGGGCCGATACCAGCAGGGCAACCCAAAGTCAAGCCGAGGGGGGTATGTAAACAAGATGTTTCCACCAATTAAAATCCTTCAAAGGCATTCTTAATGTGTTCAATCCGGGGCGGCCTGCCATCCACAATACCAACGACATCAAAACGAATAGGACAATCAGTGGCATGGATTGCCATATACAGCTCTGCAACCCTGGTAATCTGTTGCCATTTCCGGCGACAAACCGCTTCCAGGGGATCACCAAATATTGTACTGCTTCTGGTCTTTACCTCAACAAAAACTAACTCATCAGAGTCCATGAAAATACAATCAATCTCACCAAGCTTCGTCCGATAATTTGTTTCAAGTAACTGATAGCCCTCTGCTTGCAAGTAAGCCACAGCATAACCCTCGCCACGTTGCCCAAGACTTAACCTTGCAAAGGTCACTTACAAAACTCCTTTACACCTTTAAAGGTGCGCCGGTGAATAGGACAAAATCCATGCTCTACAATCATGGATTTATGCAGTTTGGTTGGATACCCCTTATGTCTGGCAAACTGATAAAGGGGGTACTTACGATCATATTCAAGCATCAGCATATCCCGGGTGACTTTGGCGACAATCGAGGCGGCAGCGATGGAACTACTCTTGTCCTCACCTTTCACCAGAGCCTCCTGGGGAATATCCATATCAATCGTAAACTTACCATCAATAAGAAGATAACCTGGTTGCAATTTGAGATCGAGAACAGCTCGTTTCATGGCCAAAAGTGAGGCCTGAAGAATATTGATTTCATCTATTTCTGCCGGGGAGCAAAGCCCAACCCCATAGGGGATCTGTTCATCACAAAGCTTAGCAAACAAAACCTCTCGCCGCGTGCCACTAAGTTTCTTGGAATCCTTAAAAACCGAGTAATCACAGCCAGCAGGCAATATTACAGCTCCGGCTACAACCGGCCCGGCAAGAGGACCGCGCCCGGCCTCGTCGACACCGGCAACACCTTGCACACCCTGGGACTGCAAGGCGCGTTCTATGGAAAAAACATCATTCATTAGAGGACGTCATGTTTTTTTATTAGATTCAAACTCAGCAACCCATACCCCAGCGCTAAACACAAAAAAGGCGTAAGGGCCACTGGTATCAAGATACCACGCACACATTACGCCTTTCACAACTGCAACACCCAAGGGTGAGCTATATTAAAGCATTGCCATTCGAGACAAGACGCCGCAACCAATAAACTAGTTGGTTACACCACGCTCACGAATACGGGCAGCTTTACCACGGAGTTCGCGGAGATAGTAAAGTTTGGAGCGACGTACCCGACCATGGGTAACCACTTCAATTTTTTCAATACGGGGAGAGTGCAGAGGGAAAATCTTCTCAACGCCAACACCGTGGGAAATTTTCCGGACAGTGAAGTTTGAACCCATTCCAGCATTTTTCCGGGCAATAACAACACCCTCAAAAATCTGCACCCGTTCCTTAGTTCCTTCAACGATGCGAATATGAACCTTTACGGTATCACCTGAACGAAACTCAGGGGTATCAAAACGCATATTCTCTTTTTCAATAGTATCGATGATGCTCATTGTTCTACACTCTCATGTTTATTTTATCAGTCCGAGTTTTTATTTAAAACTCGCTATGCTCTAAGTATTACCCTCAGGGTCTACTCCCCGAGTATCCTGTCCAAAATAATAGACACTGCCGAACGAACAGAAAGATGGTTATAGGCTGTTCGTCCTTTGATAGGAGGCAGAGTCCCATCGGTTACAGCAAACACCTCCTCGGTCAAGCCCCAGGCTGTACCAAAGAGGAGTAAAAATTGTTCCCCAGAAAGCAACCGCGCCCTTGCCTCGGCAAAGGCAATGGTATCAGCCTTGGGAGTCGCACAGGTTGCAAGAACTGTGGGTTTACGGTCATTGTTCCCCGTTGCCAGGGCAAGAAGCTCCTCAAGATCATCACAAATACGAATAATCTCTAAGGCTTCTTTGCGGTCGGTATTGTAGGTGGCGCCATAGCCATCCTGCCAATGACCAACAATTTCCCGCACCAACTGTTGTTGATCGCTAAAGGGTGTCACCACATATACATGGCGAACCCCATAGGTTCTTCCGGCTCTTGCTAAATCATGGAGATCAAGGTTGGTTACGGCTGAACCAATCACCTCATGATTCTTGTTGTAAACAGGATAGTGAATAAGAGCGATATCAATAATAGGCTCACTCATTAACTTTCCCTGCCCAGCTTACATTGAGACAACAATGGACCAAATATCCAATTTTATGTCCCAAACAATTCATCCCAAAATACTACAAAATTCGCTGCGCCCGCAATAACTTCTTTTCGGCTCCAGTCAATTGTAGAGCAGCAAACAGATCAGGCCGCCGCGCCTTTGTTCTCCGCATGGACTGCAACCAGCGCCACTCTTCAATGGCGGCATGATTTCCGGAAAGTAGCACCTCCGGCACCTCCTCACCCTCGAAGACACGCGGCCGGGTATACTGGGGATACTTCAAGCCCCCTCGGCTAAAGGTATCATTACTAATAGAATCGGCACACCCAACAGCACCGGGCAAAAGCCTGGTCACCGCATCAATAATAATCATGGCACCAAGCTCGCCACCGGTGAGAATAAAATCACCGATGGAAATCTCTTCATCAACATAGGCATCGAGGAAACGCTGATCTACCCCTTCATAACGCCCACAAATCAGAACCAGATGCTCACGCTCTGAGAGTTCTGTGGCAACCTGCTGATTAAACTGCCGCCCCTGGGGGCTTAAAAAGACCACATGACCTGCGCCCCGTGGATTTACTTTTTTTGTTGCCGCAAGCAGGGGGTCGGGCTTCATCACCATGCCTTCACCACCGCCAAACGGCCTATCGTCGGTCATGGCATGTTTATCCGTAGCAAAATCACGGATATTCGTCACCCCGACTTCAATCTGTTTACTTAGAATCGCCCGGCGGATAATGCCCTCATCCAGGGGAGATTTCAAAAAATCAGGAAAGATGGTTAATACATCAAAGCGCATTAGTGCCTTACTCTAAAAAGACTGGCGATAGAAACAAGACCCTGAAAAAATGCGCTTAACATAAGTAGATTATCATTAATCCCAAGGTACTTAGCCAATCATTGGTTTAGCTGTTTAGCGGCTCTGCCTCAATCCTGCAAATTTATGTCAAGTAATCCTGGAGGGAGATCGACCACAATCCCCGACTCGCTGACATCAACAATAAATTCCACCTGGCCTGGAATCAAAACCTCACCAAGATCAGTCTGAACCACCATCATATCGGTGCCTCCGGCATCAAAGATATTGATCAATTTACCTATGGACTGACCATCCTTGGTGACCACCTCGCGGCCCATGGCATCGCGCCAGTAAAACTCAGACTCCTCAAGTTCAGGCAGATACGATTCATCCACCCACACCTGCATTCCAGCCAAATCTTCCGACTGATTACGGCTGGTTACCCCCTCAAGGAAGGCAACTGCAAAACGCCCATTAACACGACATCTCTTCACCGTAGCCTTGGTCATCCGCAACTGTTTATCTACCAGAATCACGTCACTGTAAGCCATGAAGGGTTCAGGGTTGCCAGAAAGGGCCAAGATTTTCACCTCTCCCTTTATGCCATGGGGTTTTGTTATTTTCCCCACATGGACAGCCTGGTTCAGATTTTCCGGAACACCCATGGACTTACTCTGCAATCTCAAGACGATACTGCACCGTCTGCTCTTGGGTTGCGGCCGAGAGCAAGCTCCGCATAGCCCTGGCTGTTCGTCCCTGCTTGCCAATCACCTTCCCCAAATCTTCCTGCGCGACCCGGAGAATAATCGTGATATTCTCGTCATCCTGTGACTCCTCCCGAATCTCAACTTCATCGGGGTTTGCCACAAGGGACAGGGCAATATGCCGAATCAAATCCTGCATTATTTTGCAGCTTTGGCAATAAGGCTTTTTACTGTATCAGAAGCGATGGCACCCTGGTCAAGCCAGTATTGCATCTTCTCTTCCTTGATTGTTACTTCAGCAGGCTCAACCATGGGGTTATAGGTTCCAAGAATTTCAAGGAATTTACCATCACGGGAACGCTGACTATCAGCAGCCACAATACGATAAAAAGGCTTCTTCTTCTTGCCACGACGAGTTAAACGAATACTTACAGCCATTATGTTCTCCTACTCTGACATTTGTCAGAAATAAAATATTAAATAAGGAGCAAAAAATTAATAGGCATAGCGCATGTCAAAAATTGCTCTTCACCCTTTTTCCCTATCCTTATCTTCTCTACTTTCTTTACAAGTCAGTTGCCATCATACCACAAGCATAACCAACTATATCAAACTACCTTGCCAGTCCTTTTGGCCTCTTACGCCTCTTCTTACCACCAATCTTTTTTCCACCACCCACCTTGCCCTTCATCTTCTTCATCATCTTGAGCATTTCGGTGTAACTCTTGATAACCTTGTTTACGTCCTGGACTGAGGTTCCTGAACCTGCAGCAATACGTTTACGGCGACTGGCATTAATAATACGGTGCTGCTGGCGTTCCTTTGCCGTCATGGAGCGGATAACCGCTTCAACCTTGCCAAGCTCTTTTTCATCTGGCTTTGGCATATTCTGCATATTGGCCATTTTATTCAGCCCAGGAATCATGCCCATGATCTGTTCTAGAGACCCCATCTTGCGGATCTGCTGGATCTGACCCAGAAAATCCTCCAGGGTGAAGGTATTCTTCTGGATCTTTTTGGCAAGTATTGCCGCATCCTTCTTGTCAACAACCTCTTCGGCCTTCTCAATCAGGGTGAGAATATCGCCCATACCAAGAATACGCGAGGCCACCCGATCGGGATGAAAGATCTCAATGGCATCCAGGTCTTCACCGGTACCAACAAATTTGATGGGCTTACCCGTAACATTCTTGATGGATAACGCCGCACCACCGCGAGCATCACCCTCCATCTTGGTAAGAACCACACCGGTAACTTCAAGATCCTGATTAAACTTGTCGGCAACAGTAACCGCGTCCTGCCCCGTCATGGCGTCCGCGACAAAGAGAATCTCCGAAGGCTTTACCGCCTCCCTAATCCCCTTTAATTCTGCCATAAGCTCTTCATCAACATGAAGGCGACCGGCAGTATCAAGAATCAGGGTGTCGTAACCTGACTTTTCCGCCACAAGCAACGCATTACTGGCAATAGTGACAGGATTCTGCTCTGTGGTGGACGGATGGACGGGAATACCCAGTGTCTCACCAAGTACCGTAAGTTGCTTAATCGCCGCAGGACGATACACGTCAGCAGGAACCAAATAGGGCCGACGCCCCTGCTTCACGAGTAATTTAGCAAGCTTACCAGAGGTAGTGGTTTTACCAGAACCCTGCAAACCAACCATGAGAATAACAGCCGGGCCCTTGCCAGTAAAATCAAGGCCAACCGATTCACCACCGAGAAGGTTTATCAGTTCATCATGGACAACCTTAATAACCTGCTGACCAGGAGTGATGGACTGAACCACCTTGGCACCAACCGCCTTCTCCTGCACACAGGCAATAAACTCTTTAACAACCTTGAAGTTTACATCGGCCTCCAGAAGCGCCATGCGGACTTCTTTCAGGGCATCCTGGATATTCTTTTCAGAAAGCGTCCCATGCCCACGCAGGTCTCGGAATACGTTATTGAGGCGATCCGACAGATTGTCAAACATATATCATCTTATATCTAAATGTATGCACCACAGGCTGTGCGGCACATAGCGTCAATTTAAGTACAGCCCAGAAGACAACTCTTGTGATTGGCATTTTGGGCACGAAAACAAGGGAAAATACATGAACTATGAGCAGATGTCAAGGAGTATAATCTCCGCAAATCACGACAGGCCACCTTGCAGACCTAACTCAAACAGGCAACAACAGACTCAGGATCCTCCACCTGCACGCAGTTGCACCCATGGTCTTTGGGCAACAACTTCTTCATCATTCCGGTCAACACTTTCTTAGGACCAACCTCTATAAAGGTTGTAACCCCCTGGCCGTGCATAGCCATGACAATCTCATACCAGCGCACCATTGAGGCAATCTGCCGAGCCATGATATCTTTAATCTTGGCAGGATCCGTTTCCTGCTCTGCGGTCACATTAAAGAGCATGGTTCCGTTTGGTGAATTGAAGGTCGTTGCCGCCATAACCTCGGTGAAATCAGGAATGGCCCCGGCCACAAGGCTTGAGTGCCACGCCCCACTGACGGGTAAGGCTATGGCACGACCCTTCATTTCGGCTGCTGCCTGACCAGCCGCGTCAACCGCGTCTTTTTCCCCGGAGATAACAATCTGCATATCGGTATTATAGTTTGCCACCGTCACCTCACCCACGGCGCGCCCGGCAGTAACCGCCTTTTCCACCTCGGCAAGGGGCAATTTCAAGATGGCCGTCATGGCGCCGGGATTCTTTGTGGCTTCCCGCTCCATTAAGCGTCTACGTTCAGTAACAAGCCTCAAGGTGTCTTCTGCTGATAAAACACCAGAGGCATACAGGGCAGAATATTCACCCAGAGAATGACCGGCATAAAAATCAGGCTGCAAGCCCGCCTCACTCAGGGCGTCCCAAGTGATCATATTTAGCACAGTCATCGCCGGCTGCAGATGCATGGTTCGGGTCAGATCCTCCATGGGACCTTCCAGACAAAGCTTGCCAAGGGGCATGCCGCTGATCTCTTCAGCAAGGGCCATCAACTCCTGTGCCCGATCATTTGTTTCAAGAAAACCCTTACCCATGCCAACAAATTGTGACCCCTGTCCGGGGAAAATTACGGCTGTTTTCGACATTATTTCCTTACTCCATTTTTTAAACACTACTTTCTTATTAAAAACGCATGTGGCGCGGCTGAAGTCGCACGTCCAGAGGGAAGGGGGGACAACAAGCTACTGCTCTTTTTCTGTCAGGATATTTGCCAGTAAAAAAAGGCCAACCCCGACACAGATGGCAGAATCAGCAACATTAAAGGCTGGCCAATGCCGGGTGCCGATATACACATCAAGGAAATCAATCACCGAACCAAAACGGAGCCGATCAATGACATTGCCCACTGCCCCGCCGCCGATAAGGCCAAGAGCCATAGTGTAAATAAAGCGGTCCAGGCAATACTGGGCATAAAGCACCATAATAAAGCCAAGGGCCACGACAGCAACACCGATGAAAAACCAATGCTTCCAGGCCGAGGTAACCGAACCCATAAAGCCAAAGGCCGCGCCCGAATTATGCAGATAGGTAAGGTTAAAGAAACCGGGAATAATCTCACGAATCTCATGGAGCATAAAACTTTCCATGACATACATCTTCGAGGCCTGGTCAAGGGCAATGACCATCAAGCTGATGGAGAGCAGGAAGAAAAAACGGCGCAGGGCCAGATTTTTATTGGCTGGGGTTATTGATGGCATATTTTCTTTAACGACATTTTCGAGTTTCATTATGACTTATAAGTTTCAGGCTGGCACCATTTGCATGGTGCCAGCCTGAAACTTGCAACAACTACTCTACAACCCCCAGTTCCGTAACCACCGCAAAACAGCGGCTACAAATCTCGGGATGACCTTCATGGGTGCCAACAGTGGCACTGCGGGTCCAGCACCGCTCGCATTTTTCGGTGCTGGCGGCTTTAACTAAAACAGCCATCCCCTCAATGGTTTCAGAGGCAACAGCACCTTCAGCAGGAATCTTGACATGATTCAGTTTCGATACATTGGCAATACGCTCCAGGGTTGGCCATTTATCGGCCAACGCCATTTGCAGATCATCATCCACCGAGATCCACACCTCAGCTTCAAGGGGATGGCCAATAACCTTCTCACGCCGGGCAAGCTCAAGCACCTTGGTGATCTCGCCCCGCACCTGTTGCAGCTGCTGCCATCTCCCATGCAACTCATCCTGCATATAATCATCATTTAAGGCCGGAAACAGGTCAACAAAGAGATTCTCTTCACGCCGGGCATCTGCGGGCAAATAATCCCAAGCCTCAACTGCGGTGAAACTATTCACCGGCATCATAAGCTGCAACATACCCACAACAATTTCATACAGCACGGTTTGGGCCGAACGACGCAAACGCGAATCCGGCAACTCGGAATATAACCTGTCCTTGATGATATCAAGATAAAAATTACTCAGCGTCACCGTACAGAAATTCTGCATCCCGTGATACACGTGATGGAACTCAAAACTCTCATATCCACCAAGCACCTTACGTTTCATACGTTCATACTGGGCCAGAGCCCAACGATCAAGCTCTTCCATATCAGCAAAGGCAACCGAATCTGTAGCCGGATCAAAATCGCCCAGATTACTAAGCAGATAACGGGTGGTGTTACGAATTTTCCGGTAAGAATCGGCAAGCTGATGCAGGATTTCATCAGAAATTTTAATATCATCACGATAATCTTCAGAAGAAACCCAGAGACGGAGGATTTCCGCGCCATACTGCTTGATGATCTTCTCCGGTGGAATAACATTACCGATGGATTTTGACATTTTCTTGCCATGTTTATCCACCACAAAACCGTGGGTAAGTACGCCTTTAAACGGCGCCACGCCCCGTGTGCCCACGGAGGCCAGGAGGGCTGACTGAAACCAGCCACGATGCTGATCGCTCCCCTCAAGATACAGATCGGCAGGGGTTGCAAGACCACGCTCTTCAAGGACTGCCGCATAACTTACGCCGGAATCAAACCAGACATCAAGGATATCCTCCTCCTTGGTGAAGGTGCTACAACCACACCAACAGGCAAAACCCTCAGGCATAAACTCCTGCACATCATGACTAAACCAGGCATCTGCCCCCTCTTTCAAGAAAAGCTCGTCAATCCGCCTGTTGATAGAGTCATTGTTCATGATATCACCACAGTCATCACAGATGATGGCCGTGATCGGCACGCCCCAGGTGCGCTGACGACTAAGGCACCAGTCAGGCCGCCCCTCAACCATACCGCGGATCCGCTCCTCACCCCAAGAGGGTAACCACTTCACCTCCTTGATGGCGTCCATGGCCTTCCTGCGCAGGTCATTGTTATCCATACTAATAAACCACTGCTTGGTGGCTCGGTGGATCACCGGTTTTTTGCAACGCCAGCAATGGGGATAGCTATGGTTCAGCTCCGTTTTTGACAGAAGATGCCCACTTGCAAGTAGATCCTCACAGATCACGGGATTTGCATCGCCAATGGTCAGACCATTGTACTTCCCGGCCTCTTCGGTGAACACACCGTTATCATCAACGGGGCTAAGCACCTCAAGGTCATAACGAACCCCGGTCATATAATCATCACGCCCATGCCCCG